>DASYKM010000030.1:0-43467 GCA_035995425.1 Steroidobacteraceae bacterium | reverse complement strand
GTGAGGCTGGCGGCGAGCAGGCTGATGACGAGTCCGAAGCGGGTATATTTGTTCATGGGCGGCACGCTACCTGTGCTCGCGGGGGATGGCAAGAATGAAGCAGGTTCCCATCAAGCGGGCCATCGAGCGCGTGCCCGGTGGTCTCATGGTCGTGCCATTGTTGACTGGCGCGCTGTGCGCCACGTTTTTTCCCGCAGCGCCGCAGTTTTTCGGGTCGTTCACCGGCGCGCTGTTCTCGGGCGCGTTGCCCATCCTTGCGGTGTTCTTCGTCTGCACCGGCGCGAGCATCGATTTCCATGCCACGCCTTACATCCTCAAGAAGGGCGGTACGCTGTTCGCGGTCAAGGCGGCCATCGGTATCTTGTTAGGCGTCATCCTCGGACGCCTTCTGGGCGAGGCGCCGATCACCGCCGGAGTGTTCGCCGGCATCTCGACGCTTGCCATCGTGGCCGCCATGAATGACACCAATGGTGGCCTGTACATGGCGCTCATGGGGCAATACGGCCATCCGCGCGACGTCGGCGCATACACCGTGATGTCGCTCGAGTCGGGGCCATTCCTCACCATGGTGACGCTCGGTGTCGCCGGCCTTTCGGCGTTTCCCTGGCCGACGCTGGTCGGCGGCATCCTGCCGCTGCTGGTCGGAATGCTGATCGGCAATCTCGACCGGGAGATGCGCGAATTTCTCGGCCGTGCGATCCCGGTGCTGATCCCGTTCTTTGCGTTCGCGCTCGGCGCCAACCTGGATCTGGGCAAGGTGTGGCTGGCCGGGTTGTTAGGCCTGGCGCTCGGTGTCGGCGTGGTCGTGGTCACCGGCATTCCGCTGTTCTTCGCCGATCGCCTCACCGGCGGCAGCGGCGTCGCCGGCGTGGCGGCGGCATCCACCGCCGGCAACGCGGTCGCCGTGCCGGCCATCATCGCGAGCGCCAATCCCGCCTATCAACAGGCCGCGGCGCAGGCGACCATCCTGGTGGCCGCCAGCGTCGTCGTCACGGCGATCCTCGTGCCCCTGGTGACTGCCTGGACGGCGCGGCGGGTCGCCCGGCCGGAAAAGTAGATGGAGCAGCGCTGGTTCATTCTCGCCGACGATCTCACCGGCGCGGCAGATTGCGCGATTGCTTTTGCCCGCAGACGATTGCCGTCAAAGGTGATCTGGGGCGCGACTCGGCCCGAGGAACATTCGGATGCGATCGCGCTCGCCTACAACGCCGCCACTCGCGAGCTCGACGCCGCAGCCGCGGCACGCCGCCACGGCGACATCCTGCGGCGAATCCAGCAGCCCGGAATCCGGCTGTTCAAGAAAATCGATTCCACCTTGCGCGGGCATCCAGCCGAGGAAATCGCCGCCATGCTCGACGTGATCGTGGCGCATGAACCCGAGGTGCGGGTCGTACTGGCACCCTCGTTTCCTGCCACCGGCCGCACCGTGCGTGAAGGGCGCGTCTTCGTTCATGGTGTCCCGCTGCCCTTCACCGAGTACTGGCCTGCGGGTCGCGACCATGAGCTTGCCAATCTCGTGAATATGCTGGAGACCGCGGGCGTCCATGCACGTCATGCCGGTCTCGCGACAGTGCGCGGCGAATTTTCCGCACTGAGTGCAGTGTTCGCGAAAGTCGCGGGCCAGCCGGCGCCGGTGGTCGTTTGCGACGCGGAGAACGATGACGACCTCGAGCGCATCGCCGCCGCCAGCCTGGATGACAGCGGCCCGACGTTTTGCATTGGCAGTGCGGGATTTGCGCACGCGCTTGCCCAGCGGTTTTCCCGTTCCTGCGAGCGCCGCACGACACTGCACACTTGTAAGCCATCGATACGCGGCGCGCTCGTGGTCGTCGGTTCGCGTACCCAGGCGTCGCGCGCGGCGCTGGCGCACTTGCTGACGCTCGCGAATGTCGAAAGCGTCAGCGTCGATCCGTCGCAGCTCGGCGGTGAGCTGCAATCTTCGGAAATAGCGCAATTCGTCGGCGGTTCGCTCGCGCGGGGCATCGATGTAGTGGTCGACATCTCGCCGACGGCTCCGTCCAGCGGCAATCCGCAGCTCGTCGCCGCGCTTGCGCGCTTGCTTGCGCCAGCTGCCCGCCAGGCAAGCGCGCTGGTCGCGACCGGCGGTGAAACCGCGGCGGCGCTATTCGAACGTCTCGGGGTCGATGGCCTACGACTTCTGGATGAGATAGAGCCCGGCATTCCCCTGAGCCTTACACTCGGCGAAGTTTCGGTTCCCGCAGTCACCAAGGCAGGCGGGTTTGGCAATGAAGAATGTTTGAAGCGCGTCGTCTCCAGGCTGCGCTTCATCAGACAGACGGGCGCTGTGGCATGAGCCTTCCGATAATTGCGATCACCATGGGTGATGCCGCCGGCATCGGACCCGAAATCATCATGAAGGCGCTGGCGTCGCCGGATGTACGCGCGTTCTGCAAGCCACTGGTGATTGGCGACAGCGAGCGCCTGCGGACTGCGGGCGCCCTCGTGCATAGCAGCCTCAAAGTGGAGAGCCTCGATGATCCGGGGGAAGCCTCATACGGGCACGGGAACGTCGAGTGCATCGATCTGAACCTGATTCCCGCCGATCTGGCTTTCGGCAAGACCTCGGCGATCGCGGGCGAAGCGGCGTTCCGCTACATCGAACGGGCGGTGCGCATCGTCGAACGCGGCGGAGCGCAGGCCATCTGCACCGCGCCACTCAGCAAGGAAGCGTTGCACGCCGCCGGGCACAGATATCCGGGGCACACCGAACTACTGGCGGCGCTCACCAACACGCCCGAAGTATCGATGATGCTGGTGGCGCCGCGACTGCGCGTGATTCACGTCACCACGCACATGGGATTGCTCGATGCGATCGAACGTATCGACGCGGCGCTCGTCGAACGTGTCATCGGGCGCGCGCACGACACGCTGGTGCGCGCCGGCATCGCCAGGCCGCGCATCGGCGTCTGCGGCATCAATCCGCACGCGGGCGAGAACGGGTTGTTCGGTCGCGGCGAAGAGGCGGCCAAGATCGATCCGGCCGTGAAGAATGCGGTTGCCCGCGGTTGGGATGTGCGCGGGCCGCTTCCGGCCGACACGTTGTTCTACCTGGCCGCGCGGGGCGACTTCGACATCGTGGTTGCGATGTATCACGACCAGGGCCACGGACCCATCAAGGTCATGGGTCTGGAAGCGGGCGTGAACATCACGGTCGGACTTCCAGTGGTACGAACTTCGGTGGACCACGGCACCGCCTTCGATATCGCGGGCAAGGGCATCGCCGACGAACGCAGCCTCATCGAAGCACTGCGTCAGGCCGCGGCGCTCGTCACACCCTGAACAGCACTCGGTTGTCAGCACTTGGTGTGTGAAATCTCGTTCAGGAACGCGGACTTCGCCGGTCCGTTTTGCTTTATCGCTGAATAGAAGGGCTGCCCGTAAAATTATTCTGGCCGGTAGCGTTACCACCTGTGTAGCCTCCAAACCCTGCCTCGGAAGCCGATAAATACGATTTTTCATCGATGCTCAGCTCGATTCATGATAAAACGCGCGCTGAATTGACCGAAGATGATCAGTAATGACCGGTTGTGACCGCTAACAATTGATACGGTCGAAGTGATTTAAGGGACGAATTCATTCTGTCCCGACGAGTCCGAGAAGTGCACCTTGTCCGCGCTCTGTGTGCTTTTCGACAATCGGAGCGCCGCTAGCACCCCTTCGCTGGCGGCGCTCCACCTATCTCCAATCTCGTATCTCCGCGCTCTTGCGGGCGATCGCACGCTCGTAAATGCCCATGTCTGAACGGATTGCGGGGCAAGTAATGCCAACTACGCGCGTTGGAGAACGATTTCCGGTCTTGCTCAAGCAAATTCGCTCATCCATGATCGGAGAAGGAACGGGGTAGAGCGCGGAAAACTGTGCCCCGTTTCGGTCTGCGACGCCCGGCATCGTCAGCGCATGAGCGCGAGCGAGCGGCGCCGTGATGTCTAAAAAACGAAGGGGAAATCATGAACAGCAAACGTTTTGCGGGCCACGCCCGCAGAGGACGCTCGGCCGTCTATCTTTTGACCGGGCTCGCGTTGGGGAGCGGAGCGAACCTCGTCGCGCAGGAACAGGGCTCGCCAAAGGTTGAGGAAGTCGACGAAGTGGTCGTCACTGGTTCGCGCATCAAGCGCGACGTAACTGATGCGTCGACACCTCTGGCGATCATCAACGCCGAGGAGATCAAGCTGTCGGGTTCGCCGACCATCGACAAAGTCCTGAGCGACCAACCGCAATTCGTTCAGGCGACCAATGGCGGTGCGACCGCCAACACCGTTCCCGCAGGCTCCGCTGCCGGCGCGGCTTACGTGAATCTCCGCGGCTTCGGTCCGACGCGCAGCCTCACGCTGGTGAACGGGCGTCGCTATGCCATCTTCGGCCCCGAACAGATCACCGACCTCAACACCATTCCGACCGCGTTGATAGAGCGCACTGAAGTGGTCACCGGCGGCTCATCCGCGGTGTACGGCTCCGATGCCATCACCGGCGTAGTCAATTTCATCATGAAGGACGACTTCGAAGGCGTTCAGGTCGGCGGCCAGTATGGGTTCGATAGTTCGACCAGCACACCGACCACCAACGTCGATCTGACCTTGGGCGGCAATTTCGCCGAGGGCCGCGGCAACGCGGTGGTATCGCTGAACTACTACAAGCGCGAAGGTTTCACGCGCGATGAACGCGGTGACTG
The DNA here is from genome assembly GCA_035995425.1 of Steroidobacteraceae bacterium. Taxonomy (GTDB): domain Bacteria; phylum Pseudomonadota; class Gammaproteobacteria; order Steroidobacterales; family Steroidobacteraceae; genus CADEED01. The sequence continues at coordinate 38,777 of DASYKM010000030.1, read as the reverse complement.
GGCCAAGCTCCCATACGGCGAAGGCTGCGTCACGGCTGCATCCTGGAGTGACAGCCTGATCGGTGTCGCCAATGGAGCGTCCGCGGCCAATTGCGAGGCATCGGGCGGCAAGATGGGTTTCGTCTTTTCCGGCAGCGGTGACATTCCCAATGGACGCTTCACGCTGACTCCGGCGCAGATGGCAGCGGCGCAGGGTCAATTGGCCACAGCCGGACTCGCCGGACTGGGTGCCAACGGCTTCACCTTCAATGACGCCGGCGCGCTCGGCAGTCAGCGGCTGGTGAACCGGCCCGCGGATGATTTCAACCTGACGCAGTTCAACTACCTGCAGGTGCCGCAGGAACGCTGGATGCTCAATGCGTTCACTCACTACGACTTTGCGGACAAGGCGACGGGTTACCTGGAGTTCCACTTCAGCAACAACCGCGTCGATCAGCAGCTCACGCAGGCGAACATCGGCGGCGATTTCCTGATCAACACCAACAATCCGTATGTCGACGCCAGCATGCGGGCCGTATTGGCGCAGCTCGACACGAGTGAAACCGGGCCGAGAACAATCCAGCAGGGCCCGATCGCGTACACGACCACTCCGGGCGATGGGCTAGCTATCATCACCGCCGGACGACGCCTGGTGGAGCTGCCTTTTCGGCACAACGTCGACGATCACAACGTCTGGCGCGTCGCCGCGGGATTCAAAGGCGATCTCGGCAGCGTCTCGGAGAGCTTCCTGCGCGATCTCTCTTACGACGCGTACTACAGCTTTGCGCGCTCCGAGGACAGCAGCCGGCAGGAAGGCGCCGCCTCCCGTAGCCGCTATGCCGCCTCATTGCTGTCCGTCGGCGCAGCCGCGCCGGTGTCCAACATCTTTGGCCAGAACCTTTCCGCCGCGGCCGTAAACGCCATCAAGATCAACGCCACCAACACGACGAATGCGGAACAGAAGATGTTCGCAGCGACGCTCGGCGGCGTGGCCTTCGATCTGCCGGCCGGAGCCGTGGGCTTTTCAATCGGCGCCGAGTGGCGCAAAGCCGAAGCGGAGTACATCCCCGATGAGTACCTGCGTTCGGGTGATGTGATCGGATTCAATCCAGGGCTGCCGACCGCGGGTGATGTCACGTCGAAAGACTATTTCGCCGAAGTGCGTATCCCGATCCTGGCCGACGTTCCTCTCATCAAGAATCTCACCGCCAATGGCGGGTACCGTAGCTCAGACTACGATCTCGACGGCGTCGGCAGAGTCTCATCGTATCTCTATGGCCTCGACTGGCGGCTCAACGAGTCGGTCGGATTCCGCGGGCAGTTTCAGCGCGCCATTCGTGCACCGAACATCGGCGATCTGTACGGCGGCCTGCAGCTGAATTTCCAGACGCTGACCGACCCTTGCTCGAGTCGTGCGGCGGCAGCAAGTCAGACGGCCGCCGTTCGGGCAGTATGCGAAGCAACGGGCGTGCCGCCCGCGGCAGTGTTTACTGCCGGCGTCCAGCCGGACAACATCATCCCGACCCGCTCTGGCGGCAATGTGAACCTCCAGGAAGAAAGCTCGGACACCCGCACGTTCGGCGTCGTGTTCACTCCCGAGTTCCTGCCTGAGCTCGCCGTCACCCTCGACTATTTCGACATCACTCTCGACGGTGCCATTGCTCAGCTCGGCGGCGGTGCGCAGAACACGCTGAACCTCTGTTACCTGACGGTCCAGGACGCCAGCAGCGACTTCTGCCAGGCCGTTCACCGCAACACGGCCACGGGCGGGATCACGGTTCCGTTTTCCCTCGATGTCCTGCAGGCGAACATTGGTGCGCTGGAAACTTCAGGCATCGATTTGAACGCGCGCTATGGATGGGATGTGGGATGGGGCGGCATCGGCAGCGCTGAAGGCAGCCGTTTCACCGTCAGCACGGCGTGGACCCATACGGATGAGTTCACGGTAACGCCGATGCAGGCCGTGCCGCAGAACAAGAATCGCTGCGTAGGTGCGTATGGTTCGACCTGCGGTGAGCCGATCCCCGAGCTCAAGGGCGTTACTCGCTTCACCTGGACCACCGGTCCATTGGGCGTGAGCCTGCGGCATCGCTACATCGATAGCGTGACCTCCGACCGATATGTGCTGCCGAAGAGCGCCGGTCTCACTCCGCCGTTGTTGGCGACGCTGACGAATCCGAAGTTCGATGCGCAGAACTACATCGATCTGTCGTTCACGTACGACTTCGGTGACAAGGCGGAGATCTACGCGGGCGTCAATAATGTCCTCGACTCGGATCCGCCGATCGTTGCCGGATTTGGCGGCTACGGTAATACCTTTCCCGCCACCTACGACTATGCCGGCATGACGATTTTCCTGGGCGTCACGGTGAAGACGTTTTGAGAGAGTGAGTTGTGATGGGCGCCGCTGGTATCCCCCTGCTGGCGGCGCTCTTTTTTTCTAACTAACGCGGGATGAGGATGTCGCGCGTGACCTTGCGCACGTCGTTGGCGCCGGTGAGTGCGAGGCTGACGCTCAATTCCTTGCGGATGATGTCGAGCGCGAGCGTGACACCCGCTTCGCCTCGCGCTGCCAGCGCATAGAGAAATGCCTTGCCGATGAGGCAACCGCTGGCGCCCAGCGCCAGCGCCTTGAGCACGTCCTGCCCCGAACGCACGCCACCATCGAACAACACTTCGCACCGACCGGCGACCGCTTCCACGACTTCGGGCAGCGCGGAAATCGTCGAGCGCGTGCCGTCGAGCTGACGGCCGCCATGATTGGAGACCACCAGCGCGTCGACTCCATGCGCGCAGGCGAGACGTGCGTCCTCCGCGTCGAGGATTCCCTTGACGATGATTTTCCGCGGCCAGCGCTCGCGCAGCCAGGCGAGATCTTTCCATGTCACCGTGGGATCGAACTGCTGCGCGATCCATTCGGACAGCGTCTTGAGGCCGCCGGTACCCTTCATGCGGGCTTCGAGATTTCCGAAGGTGCGGCGTCGGCCGGTGAGGACTTTCAGCGCCCAAGTGGGCCGCATCGCCACTTCGAACATGTTCTTGAGCGTGAGCTTGGGCGGAATGGACAGTCCGTTCTTGGGGTCGCGGCGGCGCAAGCCCTGCACCGGCATGTCCACGGTGAGCATGATGGCCGAGCAATTCGCAGCCAGTGCGCGATCGAGCAGCTCGGCATTGAAACTGCGATCGCGCATGAGATAGACCTGGAACCAGAACGGCTTTTGCACCGCGCTGCGCACATCTTCGATAGAGCAGATGGACATCGTGCTGAGGCAGAACGGCACACCGAAAGCCTGGGCGGCACGCGCGCCCAGCATCTCGCCGTTGGCATGAAAGAGGCCGGTGAGGCCGGTGGGCCCGATGCCGACTGGAATGGTCCACGGTTCGCCCAGGATGGTGGTGGCGAGCTGCTGGTGCGACACGTCGACCATGACGCGCTGGCGCAGCTGGATGGCGGCGAGGTCGGTGAGGTTGCGGTTGAAAGTGACTTCGTCGTACGAGCCGCGATCGGCGTAGTCGAAGATGGCGCGTGGAACGCGCCGCCGCGCAGCTTGGCGAAGGTCCTCGATACTGTTAAGCACTGGCATAGTTCATTTCACGAACGACGCCGCTTCGGCGGCGTCAAGAGTGGGGCGCGAGCCCCTGAGAACAGCGCGAGTCCCTGGCAATCGCCGCTGACTAGACTATGCCACCACCGAGGCTCTGTTTGCCCGGTCGCATTTCTGCGCATTTGGCGCGATATCCGCTCTTGCGATACGCCGCAACCGGGTCGATGGCCGCGCCCTTCGTCACGCGCGCTTGCGCGAGGATGGCGCTGACGTCGGTGGTGAAGCCACGCTTCAATGTCTGCGCCGCCATGAGGACGTCATTGCCGATGCGGGCTTCGTGCAGCGTCTTGCGGTCGACGATCAATGCCTGCGCGTAGGCACGTTGCAGCTCGATGGCGCTGGTCATCAGGCTTTCCAGCGGGTCGGTAATGTTGTGGGATTGATCTAGCATGTGTGCCGGTTTGAAGTTGGGAGCCTTGGCGAGCTCCGCCTCCACCAGTTCATTGAAGACCAGGAACAACCGGAAAGGCTCGATGGAGCCCGCGTCGAGGTCGTCGTCGCCGTACTTGGAGTCGTTGAAGTGAAAGCCGCCGAGGCGCTGCGCATGCACCAGCCGTGCAACGATCATTTCGATGTTCACATTCGGCGCGTGATGACCGAGATCCACGAGGCAGAAGGCCTTCGGTCCAAGCGACTGCGCTGCCATGAGCGAGCTGCCCCAATCCTGGATGACGGTCGCGTAGAACGCCGGCTCGTACATCTTGTGTTCGATGAACATGCGCCAGTCTTCGGGCAGCGCCGCGTAGATAGACCTGGTCGACTCGAGATAGCGCTCGAAAGCGCGGCCGAGATGTGACTGGCCGGGGAAATTCGCGCCATCGCCGATCCATACGGTCAGGGCCTTCGACCCGAGCGCTTTGCCGGCGGCGATGCAATCGATGTTGTGCGCCACAGCCTGAGCGCGAACCGCCGCGTCCGTGTGCGTGAGGCTGCCGTACTTGTACGAGAGCGATTGGCCCGCCTGGTCCTGGAAAGTATTGGAGTTCATTGCATCGAACCCCAGGCCCAGCGCGGCGCCATGCTCGCGCAGCCCCTTGAAGTCGTCGGTGCGGTCCCACGGCAGGTGCAGCGACACCGTCGGCGTCGCGGCGGTCAGCCGGTGGATCACCGCGCAGTCTTCCAGCTTCTCGAAAACGTTGCGTGGCTCGCCGAGTCCGGGAAAACGGCCGAAGCGCGTACCACCCGTGCCGACACCCCACGAGGGAACGGCAACCTTGAAGTTGGCCACGGCACGCGTGATTTCGTCGATCTTGATGCCGCGGCGCTCGAGCTGCACTCCCAACGCCGAGTAGTCGGAGGAGAGGGCGGCCGCGTGCGGCTGATTGGCCGACGCGATGAAGTTCGCGTCGCGCGGATCGGCATAGTTCATAGACCCCTCTCGAATCGCTAACGCGTAAACGCGCCGGCATTCCCGGCATCGACGTTCACGATATTGCCCGTCGACTTGGCGGAACGCTCGGAGGCAAAGAATGCCACCGCTTCAGCCACGTCCTCGGGATAAACGCTGCGTTTGAGTAGGCTTCGTTCGCGATACACCGATTCGAGCTCGTCGACACTCTTCTTATACTGTGCTGCGCGCTGTTGCGCCCATTCGCCTTGCCAGATGCGCGAGCCACGCAGGACGGCATCCGGATTCACCACGTTCACCCGGATGCCCAGCGGCGCGCCTTCAAGCGCCAGACAGCGCGCCAGGTGCAACTCGGCGGCCTTGGCCGTGCAATACGCGGCGGCGCCCGGGGATGCGGCGAGCGCATTCTTCGAGCCGATGAACACGATGGACCCGCCAATGCCCTGCGATTTGAATAACTGAAATGCCTGCCGCGAGATCAGGAAGTACCCCGTCGCCAGGATGTCCATGTTCTTTTGCCAGAGCGCGAGTGTCGTATCTTCAACCGGCGCAGCCGACGCGATCCCGGCATTGGAAATGCAGATGTCGACGCCGCCGAATTTCCACGCGCTGTCGCGAAAGCCCGCGGCGACCGCATCTTCACGGGTGACATCGACCCAAGAGCTGGCCACGACATCGGCGCCGTATTTCTTCTTGAGCTCGATCTCCGCACCCGCGAGCGCATCGCGATCGATATCGCAGAGCACTACGCAGGCGCCTTCATCCATGAGCCGCCGCGCGGTGGCGAGACCGATGCCGCCAGCGCCGCCGGTGATCAGCGCAACGCGTCCGGCGAGTGCCTTGGGCTTCGGCATGCGCTGCAGCTTCGCTTCTTCGAGATCCCAGTATTCGATGTCGAAGGCTTCCTGCTCGGGCAGGCCGCGGTAGTTGGAAACGCTGGCCGCGCCGCGCATCACGTTGATGGCATTCACGTAGAACTCGCCCGCGATGCGGGCGGTGGCCTTGTCAGCGGAAAAGGTGATCATGCCGACGCCGGGCACCAGGTAGACCACAGGGTTGGCATCGCGCATTTTCGGAGAGCCGGGCCGTTTGCAGCGATCGTAGTAGCCCGCATATCGCTCGCGATATGCCTCGATCGCAGGGCTCACGCGTGCGGCAAGTTGTTCGACGGTATCGCGGGCCGGATCGAAGGGCAGTACCAGCGGCCAGATTTTGGTGCGCAGGAAATGATCAGGGCAGGAGGTGCCGAGCGCTGCGAGGCCGGCAAGCTTTTCGCCACCGACGAAGTCGAGCACCGTCTCGGAGTCGTCGAAGTGGCCCACTTTCAGTGTGGGGACCGCCTCAGCCGCGGTGCCTGTGCCCACTCCACGCGCGCCAGAAATCATTCCCCGAATCACCGGCATGATCCCCGCCGCGATTTCGCGGCGTCGATCGATGGTGAGGGCCTGCGTGGTGACGGCGCCGAACGGGCGCTTGCCGCGGCTGTGCTCAGTGAGCCAGCTCGTAGCGCGATTGATGATGTCGAGGGTGTTCTCGTAGCAGGCTTTTGATGAATCGGCCCAGGTGAAAAGGCCGTGTGCTTCGAGCACCGCACCTTTGAGCTTGGGATTCTTCTGCGTGAGCTCGCGCAACTTCAGGCCGAGCTCATAGCCGGGGCGAACCCACGGCAACCAGCCGATTTCATCGCCAAAGATCTGCTTGGTCAGCGCCTGCGAGTCGGCTGACGCGGCAATGGCGATCAGCGCATCGGGATGCATGTGATCGACATGGACGCGATTCACGAGACCATGCAGCGGCGTATCGATGCTGGCCGCGCGAGGATTCAGGTTGAACGCGCAGTGGGCGTAGAGCGGAACCAGCGTGCTGTCGGGGTCCTTGCCGCCCTCTTTCGAAGAAGCGTAGAACTTCTCGAGCGCGGCAAACTTCTCCATATATAAGGTGGCGAAACCATCGAGCTTCATCGTGCCGAGGTCGCCGCCCGAGCCTTTGACCCAGAGAACCTCGACCTCGCCGCCAGTCAACGGGTCCTTATCCTTGATCTTCGCCGACGTATTACCGCCACCAAAGTTGGTAATACGCTTGTCGCTGCCAAGCAGGTTGGAACGGTAGAGCAGCAGTTCGGCGGGTGAAAGCCGAGCCGCATGGGCGTCATCCCAGCGATTTTCGATTTCGAGTGACGCCTGGGGCGCCATCTGAACCACAGTCATCCAATGTCTCCGGTCTGAACGGCGCTAAAGTACGCACGTCCAGCCTCGTTTTTACGGTGAGGCTGTTTAACACACGAAGCCGTCATATACAATCAATCACGTTCATAATCGATCACGACCAAGGTCGAGGGTGACCCTATGCTGGAAAAAGAACGCCACAACCTGATTTTGAAGCTCGTCGATGAGCGTTCCATCGTGAGCGTCGGCGACCTGCTCGATTTGCTGGGGGCTTCCGAGGCCACGATTCGCCGCGACATCAACTCGCTCGCGGAGCGCGGCGAGGTCAAGCGCATTCGCGGCGGCGCCGAAGCAGTGCGCCCACGCCATCAGCCTCATCTGGTCGGAATGCCGTTCGCGATGAGCCAGGACGTGAGCGTGCCCCAGAAGCGCGCGATTGCGCGCGCCGCCGCCGAGTTAATAGCTCCAGGGGAAAGCATCATCATCAACGGCGGCACCACGACTTACGCGCTGGTGGAGTTTCTCGAAAACTCCGACCTCGACATCCTCACCAACTCGTTTCCAATCGCCGCCAAACTCTTCTCGACCAGCCGTAACCGCATCACGCTGCCGGGCGGCACTATTTTCCGCGAGCAGAACATCATTCTCAGTCCTTTCGAGAACGACACCATCGAAAGCTTCTGGGGCAACAAACTTTTCGTCGGCTGCTACGGACTGAATCGCTTCGGCATGATGGAAGCGGATCCGCTCATCGTCCAGGCGCAAACCAAACTACTCAAACGCTCGGAGCACGTGATCGTGATGGCCGACAGTTCGAAATTGCGGCGCAAGTCGGCGATGATCGTGGCCGGTCTCGATCGCATCAACACCATCGTCACCGATGATGGCGCCAAGCCCGACGAGCTCGAGGATTTCCGTAGCGCTGGCATCAAGGTGATCGTCGCCAAGGTGACGCCAGAAGACGAATTGCAGAAGATAGCCTGAGCGCGAGCCGGGGGGTTCAAGTTGAATCGCAGAATTCTGATCGCGGGCAGCGCACTGCTTGCCGTCTGCCTGTCCGCTTGCGGCGGCAAGGCGGAGACTGAAAAGCCCGCGCGCACGCGCGTCGGTATCGTCGCCAAGTCGCTCGGCAACGGCTTCTTCGACGCGGTTCACAAGGGTGCCGACGAGGCCGGCAGGGAGCTCGACGCCGACGTGATCTTCACCGGACCGACGACGCCCACCGCCGAAGGGCAGATCGAGGTCTTGAATTCGCTGATCGCACAGCGCGTGGATGCAATCGCCGTATCCGCGAACGATCCGGACGCGCTGGTCCCGACACTCAAGCGCGCCATGGAGCGCGGCATCAAAGTCATCTCGTACGATTCGGGTGTCGCGCCCGCCGGGCGTATCGCTCACCTCGCGCCATCGTCCGACCAGCTCATCGGTGAAACCGTGGTCGCGCTCACGGCGGAGCTGGCGCCCGGCGGCAAGGGCAAGTTCGCAGTCGTGTCGGCGACACCGACCTCGACCAACCAGAACTCGTGGCTGGCGGAAATGCGCAAGGCCTTGCCGCAACACGCCGGACTGGTACTTGTGAGCGTGGTTTATGGCGATGACGTTTCCGACAAGTCGTATCGGGAGGCCGCCGCGCTGCTCAAGCAGCATCCGGACCTCGCGGTGCTGGTGAGCATCAGTTCGGTCGGAATCGTCGCTTCGGCGCGCGCCGTGGAAGACCAGGGGCTCACTGGAAAGGTGAAGGTAACGGGCCTGGGATTGCCCTCGGAACTGGTCGGGTACGTCGAAAAAGGAGTGGTGCCCAAATTCGCCATCTGGAATCCGATCGACCTCGGGTACTCCACGATGCAGATCGCGACGCGGCTCGCGCGTGGTGACGACCCGGCAAAGCCGGTTTACATGGGACGCATGGGCGAAGTGACGTTCGGCGCCGATGGCGTGGGCGCGATGAGCAAGCCGTTCGTCTACGACCTCGGTAACACCGCGCGATTCGCGAAGATTTTCTGAAGGCCGCCGCACCCACGCGACCGTGCAAAATTCCCTCCTGACGCTGACCGATATCCGCAAGTCATTCGGCGGCGTACGGGCACTCGAGCGCGCCAGTCTCGAGCTGCCAACCGGCGCGGTCACCGCTCTGATCGGCGAAAACGGTGCTGGAAAATCCACGCTGGTCAAGATCCTGTCCGGCGTCCATCAACCCGACGGCGGCGAGATCCTTTTCGATGGCCGCACCGTGCGCATCGCAAATCCGCTGGCGGCGCGATCGCTGGGGATTTGCGTCGTTCACCAGGAATGCCTGGTGTTCGACAATCTCTCGGTCGCCGAAAATCTGTTCGTGAATTCGCAACCGTCGCGCGCCGGCTTCGTCGACTGGCGCGCGATGCGGGCGCGGGCGGCGGCGGTGCTGCGCGACCTGGACGCGGACTTCGATGCCGACTTGCCGGCCGGGCGATTGAGCATCGCCCAGAAACACGTGGTGCAGATTGCGCGCGCGCTCACGCATGAATCCCGTGTGCTGATCTTCGACGAACCTACCGCGTCGCTGTCGCAGCGCGAATGCGCGGAGTTGTTCCGCATCGTGCGCAAGCTGCGCGACGCAGGATGCGCACTGCTTTTCATCAGTCACAAGTTCGATGAGATTTTCGAGCTCGCGGATCGCTACGCGGTGTTTCGCGATGGAGTATCGGTGAGCGCCGGGCTGGTCAGCGAAGTGACTGGCGACGAGCTCATCAGCCTCATGGTCGGCCGGCCCGTCAGTCAACTGTTTCCCAAGCACGAAACGAGCGCCGGGCACCAACTGCTGCGGGTCGAACGCTTGAGCAGCGCCGGCGAGTTCGACGACATCTCGTTCACTTTGCGAAGCGGCGAGATTCTCGGATTGTACGGGCTGGTCGGCGCGGGCCGCACCGAGCTCGCGCAGGTATTGTTTGGCATCCGTCGCGCGAGCTCCGGAAGCTTCGAGTTCGCCGCCGCCACGGAGGTGGCACTGGTACCCGAGGACCGGCAGAGTCAAGGCGCGGTGCTGCCGTTTTCCATTGCGGCGAATATCGCATTGCCCAATCTCCGCACGCTGGCGCCACGCGGCTGGTGCAGCTCCGCGCGAGAAGCGCAACTCGCGCGGCAGTGGATAGACAGGCTCGCCATCAAGGCGAGCGGACCCGAACAGCCGGTGCACAATCTTTCCGGCGGCAATCAGCAGAAGGTGGTCATCGCCAAATGGCTGGCGCGCAATCCTGGCGTACTGATCCTCGACGAACCCACCAAGGGCATCGATGTCGGTGCCAAGGCCGCGGTGCACGCCGTGACCAGCGAGTTCGCGCGGGCGGGCGGGGCCGTGCTCATGATCTCGTCGGATCTGCCGGAAATTCTCGGCATGTCGGCTCGGGTGCTGGTGATGCGGCGCGGTCGTCTGCGAGGTGAGTTCACGCGCGCACAAGCCACCAGTGAGCACCTGCTGCGCGCCGCGAGCGACGCATGAGCGTGTTCCGCCGGGCCGCTTTTTCCGACAGCACGCGCCGCGATGCGGGCTTTGCCGTGTTGACGGTGGCGCTGTTCGGCGTCGTGACGTTCGCATTTCCAGGTTTCGCCTCGCCGCACAACCTGGCCGGACTGCTCGATGACACGGCGATCCTCATCATGCTGGCGCTCGGCCAGATGCTCGTGATCCTCGGCCGTGGCATCGATCTTTCCATTGCCGCGAACCTCGCGCTCTGCGGCATGCTGGCGGCACTATTCAACCGCGCCTGGCCGGACGCCGGTGTCATGCCGGTGTTCGCGCTGACGCTGGCCGCGGGAAGCCTGTTAGGCGCCTGCAACGGCCTGCTGGTCTGGAAACTGCGCCTGCCGCCCATCGTCGTGACTCTGGGCACCATGTCTATCTACCGCGGTGCGATCTACCTGTTGTCCAAGGGCGCGTGGGTCAACGAGAACGAGATGTCGCGCGACTTTCTGGAATTTCCGCGTCATGAGTTCCTTGGCGTATCAGTGCTTGCGTGGCTGTCGATAACGGTGGCAGCGGCGTTCATCGTCGCCTTGCGTCGTTCACGGGTGGCGCGCGACCTGTACGCGGCGGGAGGCAACCCGGAGGCGGCAAACTACTCGGGTATCGATCCCGGGCGCATGCAGTTCATTGCGTACACCATTTGCGGCGCGGTCGCCGGCGTTTGCGGCTACCTGTGGGTGGCGCGCTTCGCGGTGGCCTATACCGACATTGCGCTCGGTTTCGAGCTGTCGGTGATTGCCGCCTGCCTGATCGGTGGCGTTGCAATCACAGGTGGCGCCGGCACTGCGGTGGGGGTGATTCTCGGATGCCTGTTCCTCGGTGTCATTCGCAGCAGCCTGCCGCTCGTCGGGGTTACGGCCTTTTGGCAAATGTTCATCAACGGGGTGGTGATTCTCATCGCTGTCCTGCTGAGCGCCAGGCAGCGCGAATTCAAACGCAGCATCCTCGAGGCGCACCCGTGAAGCCGGCGCGCCTGTTGCGCTGGGAGTCGATGCTGGTGGCGGTGCTGGCGTTCGAGTTCGTGTTGTTCTCGCTGCTTTCGCCGTATTTTCTGAGTGTCGACACTTTGTCGGACGCCACTTTCAATTTCACCGAGCGGGCCATCGTCGCCTTGCCGCTTGCGTTGCTCATCATTGCGGGCGAAATCGACATCTCGGTCGCGGCCATCATCGCGCTGGCGTCGGTGGCCATGGGCCTCGCATCGGCGCACGGGTTCGGTACGACGGGTGTCGCCGGCATCGGGATCGGCACCGGGTTGTTAGCCGGGAGCATCAACGGCGCCCTGGTGACGCTCGGACGGGTCCCGTCGATCGTCGCGACCATCGGTACGATGACGCTGTTCCGCGGCGCCGCGTACGCCGTGCTTGGTGACCGCGTGCTCAAGGATTACCCGGATTCATTTGCGAATTTCGGCCAGGGATATCTCGTCGGACCCGTTTCCATCGAGCTGTCGCTGTTCATCGTCTGTGCAATATTGTTCGGCGTGTTCCTGCATCGCACCCGCTGGGGCAGGGTCATTTTCGCGATCGGCGCGAATCCGGTCGCGAGCCGCTTCGCCGGCGTCGCGGTCAATCGCTATCGATTCGCGCTGTTCGCGCTGACGGGTGCGTTCAGCGGGCTCGCCGCGGTGCTCCTGACCTCGCGCCTGGGTTCCACACGACCGTCCATCGCGCAAGGGTGGGAGCTCGAGATCATCAGCATCGTGATTCTGGGCGGTGTGTCGGTGTGGGGTGGCAAAGGCAGCATTCTCGGCGTGGTGCTTGCAGCGCTGGTCTTCGGCCTCGTGACTTTCGGCTTGGGGCTCATGAACATTCCCGGCATCGTCATGTCCATCTTCACCGGTCTGTTGCTCATCCTCGTGGTCGCTGTTCCGGCGCTGGTGAATCGTCGATGAACGCACCGGGCGCCTTGATCGCGCTATTCGATGTCGGCAAAACCAACGCCAAGCTCACGTTGCTCGATCCTGCTCTCGGCCAGGAAGTTTGGAGCACGCGCCGCGCCAACGACATCGTGAAGGGTCCCGGCGGGCGCGAGCTCGACGTGGTGGCGATCGAAGCCTGGCTGCTCGAATCCTTGCGCGCTGCGCCGGAACGTGAGCGCATCGCGGTAATCGTCCCGATCGCGCACGGTGCCGCCGCGGTACTGGTGGATCACGCCGGCGACGTGCTGGCGGCGCCTGACTACGAAGACGCGTGCTTCGACGACGTCAGCGCGGAATATGTGCCGCTGCGCGACAGCTACTCACTGACGTTCTCGCCGAACCTGCCCCAGGGACTGAATCTCGGTCGGCAGTTGTTCTATCTCCAGACGCGGCGTGCAGAGCTGTTTCAACGCGCTGCTCACCTGTTGCTGTATCCGCAATACTGGGCGTGGCGATTGTCAGGGAACATGGCCGCCGAGGTCACCTCGCTCGGCACGCACACCGATCTGTGGCGGCCGCACGAGCAGGCGTATTCCGCGCTGGCTCGCAAACAGGGTTGGGCCCGCATGATGCCGCCGCAGCGTTCGGCGAACGACCGGCTGGGACGCATCAAGCCCGCGGTGTGCGCGGCGACTGGTCTCGACGCAACTTGCGAAGTGGCCTGCGGTATCCACGATTCCAACGCTTCCTACCTGCGCTTCCTCATGGATCGGGAGCGCGAGGCTTTCACGGTGGTATCGAGCGGCACCTGGACCATCGTCATGGCAAATCGCGGCGATCTGCGCCGCCTCGTCGAACAACGCGACATGCTCGCGAACGTGAACGCATTCGGTGCGCCGGTGCCTACGGCGCGCTACATGGGCGGCCGCGAATACGAGGCGATCGCACGCGGCGCCGATGAGCCAACGATGGATGGGGTCAAGGAAGTGCTGAGCCAGGGTTCGATCGCGCTGCCGTCGTTCGCCAGCGCTGGCCCATTTTCCGGGCGCGAGGGGCGTATCGAAGGGATTGAGTTGCTGCACGGCGCGCAGCGCGCCGCCTTGGCAACGCTCTATTCGGCATTGATGACCGCAGTTCTGATCGAATCGCTCGGCGCAGCCGGCGAGATTTTCGTCGATGGTCCGCTCGCGCGGAATCCGCTGTTCGCGAAATTGCTGGCCGCGTGCGTGCCGGTCGGCACGGTGCGCACTTATCCCGACGGCGGCGGAACGCGGGTCGCGGCGCATCTCGCCCGCCTCCCGTCACCCGCAGCTGGCGCGATGCACACGGTCGCACCGCTGCGCCTGCCGGGCCTGCTCGAATACCAGGCAAACTGGCGCCACCGGCTCGAAGAAAAATGAGCGCCGGGAGGCGCGCGAGATTTTTCGCATCGCCGGGCTTGGCCAGGACGCTCCCCGTCAGGGGCTAACCACCGGTCCTGGCTATCTCGACCATGTACGTGTGCACGTCGCCGTGCATGTTCGAGCGGAAGATGAGCCACTTGCCGTCGGGCGTGAAGATGATATTCGGCTCCATGCGGTAGTCGTGCTTCTTCATGTCGACGAGCCGTTCGGCGCGCAGCGTTCCCGGATGCACCAGGTCATCGGCATTCGGCGCCGAAATTCCCGCGACATCGGGTATCGCCTGGGGCGTGAACAGGTACAGCCACTTGCCGTCCTTCGCGTGCGCGACCATCTCCTCATCGCCACCGTCGCCGGCGAAGTGCTTGCCATCGGGCGAGATATTGAAATGCACCGACCACTGGTCGCGATCGAGGTGATACCAGCGCCGTTTGCCATCGGGCGCGGCCGCCGCCAGCCAGAACACTTCGCCGCGCGGCGTCTGCAGGTCGTACCAGATGGTCTTGCCGTCGACGTCGAAAAATTCATGACCCGCAATCTCCATGTTCATCGTGCGGCGGTGAACGATATGCGGCTCTTCGCCGAGCCTCATGGACCAGATGCGATCCACGCGATGCCACGGGCCCTCATGGCAGAACATCAACGCCTTGGCGTCCGTGGGTGAGAACTGCAGGTGGTTCAGCCAATCGGTGGAGCGGTGAATGATGGTTTGCTCGCCCGTAACGGTATTCACCGTGAACATGGCCATCGGAATACGGGCCTGTTCGCGTTGCAGGAGCCGTACTTCCTTGGCTTCGGCGAAGGTGAGCGGCCTGCCGTCCTTGTCCGTGGCGGCGTAATTGGCGTCGAATCGCGGATCGCGCGGTCCTTGCTCGAGTTGATAAGCGCGCTCCGCGTATACGCCTAACAACAGAGTTTCGTCGGCGTTGATCGAGCCGATGAAGCCACGCTCGATCTGCGCCACGCGCCGTGGTTTTCCGCCGGTCGCCGGCACCGTGAATATGGTGGTGGCGGTACGCTGCTCGGAGTCACCCGCGCCTTCGCTGCGCGAGAAATACACCAAGCCGGTCTTGCGGCCGACGAACAAGGCACGCACCTTGCCCGGCACGATCAGTTTGTTCGCGCGAGTGGCGATTTCGATGGCGATGATGCCGGCGATACCTTCGGTGATCACGAAACGGCCATCGGGAGTGATGCTGTTCTGATGGAAGTACATCGAGCGCGTGCCGGCCTCGCTCGACAGCCTGATCACGCGATGTCCGGTTGCGGGGTCGACCCATTCGACTGGTGCAGCGGTTTTGCTCGCGCCCGCAGGTTCCCCCGCTCGTATCCCCGCGGCGGCGAAAGCCAACGGCAACGCTGTCAACACCAGCCAACGGATCGGACGCATGCATTTCCCCTCGAGCAGCGCAGGTCAGCGCGTGATCGAATATGCACAATGTTGAGCGGTCGCGTAAAGGCGCGAGTTGCCGTCCTTTGCGACTGAAAAGGCACAGGCGAATCCGCACCGGCCAAATTGCCTCGCAAAAAGCGTGGGAATTGCCGCTTAGTGGGTCGGTATGTTTCCGGCAACAGCGCCGAGAAATGTGAGCGCTCCCATCTAACTCGGTAAGGGTTTTTTGGACAAAAAGTTGCAATAGCGGTCATGCAGGCGCAAATTCGCGCACAGTCCGAATCGTCCACGGGCGGGCGGCCACGTCGGCTTCACGCCCCATCAACCACTTTGGGGGGCCAGCTGTGGTGAGCATCAAGCGTCGTTTCATGAATTCGAATTCCTCGGGTTTGACCTGTGCACTGGCCGGTCTCGCCATCGCCGCGAGCGCGCAGGTCTCGGCGCAGCAAGCCGCTCCAGCTGCGGAAGAGATGGAAGAGGTGGTCGTCAGCGGCATCCGCGCATCGATGCGCAATTCGCTCGAGGTCAAGCGCGACTCCATCCAGGTGGTCGATGCGATCTCGGCCGAGGATGTCGGCGACTTTCCCGACAAGAATATCGGCGAAGCCATTCAGCGAGTTCCCGGCGTGCAGATCAATCGTCAGGATGGCGAAGGCCGCGGCGTCAGCATTCGCGGTGCCGACCCGTCGTTGATTCGAGTTGAGCTCAACGGCGTCTCCGCGCTGTCATTGACTGTCGGTGGTGGTCGCGACGTCGACTTTCGCGATTTGCCGGTCGAATTCCTCTCGCGGGTGGAAGTCGTGAAGACGCCCACCGCCGAAATGACGGAAGGCGGCATCGGCACCGTTCGCGTATTCACACGCAAGTCGCTCGATAGTCCGGAAGGCTTTTTCGCGGGATCCGCGCAGACCGTCTACAGCGACCTGGCCGACGCATACGACCCCAAACTCGCGCTCATCGGCAGCAAGACCTTTTTCGACAACACGCTGGGTGTGTTGTTGTCGACGCAATACGAGCAGCGCCACATCGACAGCAACAACGCGCGCACCACTGGCTGGCTGCGTCGCGCGCCGACGGCCACTGGCGCGGGCGCAACTCCCGGCCGCGGCACGGACGTCAATGCTGACGGCACGCTCGACTGGATCCCGGAGATTCCGCGCTACATCATCGATCGGCGCGTCACCACGCGTCAGGCTTTCAATGGCGTGGTGCAGTGGAAGCCCACTGAAAACTTCTCCATGTATCTCGACAGCACCTACGCCAAGGGCCGCGAAGAAGTGAGCAGCATGCTCATGCAACTCGGCGGAGCTGCCGGCCTCATCGACTACGCGAACTCACACGTGGGCGCGGACAATACCGTCGATCACATCGAGCTCACCAGCAGCGCCGCATTCCCGATCGACCTGGCTTATCGCAACATCAATGGTCAGCTCAATCGCGAGCAATACAACGCGGTGCTGGGTGCCGACTGGGGCACGGACAAGTGGAAGTTCGATGGCCGCGTGACCTACGCCCGTGGCGAAGTGCAGAACGATGAGAAGAATTCGACCGCGACCATCTTCGGCCTGCCGCGCCTCATCGTCGACTACACCGGCGGCGAAGACGCTCCCAACTTCTCGTTCCCGGGCGTGGACACGACCGACGGCGCGCTGGTCAACCAGATTGCCGCCGTGTTCAATCCGCGTAACAACGACCAGGAAGAAGACGGTGCGCGCTTCAACGTGGAGTTCAAGCCGGAAATCGCCTGGCTCACCTCCGTCAAGGCCGGCGTCGAGCAGCGCGACGTCACCATGGAGAGTCTGCTGTTCTCGCGCACGATTCAGCTCAGCAGCCGCACGCCGACGCCGGCCAGCTCGGGTGCGACCACCACGGTCGCGGTCGCCCAGTCCGTCATCGCGGGCATCGTCAACAACAACTCGGGCGTCAACGACGTGCCATTTTTCGACACGGGCGATCTCGGCTTCGGTGGTGGCATCAAATATTGGAACGACAATGGTGATGCGACGTACGCGGCAACCGTCGCGGCCAGCGGCCTGACCTTGGACCCGTACGGCCCGAACGCCAACGCGAATACCTTGGGAACCTTCCAGAACTATCTGGATACCTGGTCGGTCGAGGAGAAAACCCTGGCGGGCTATCTGCAGGCGGCCTTCAAGTTCGACAACGACGTGGTGCCAATCAGTGCGTTGGTGGGTGTCCGGTACTTCGACACCAATACCCGTGCGGATGGCTTCAATCGCCAGGCGACCGGCGCCGGCGCCGCGCAGGTCATTACTTTCCCGGCCGCGTCGCGCGAAGGCGGCTACAACGACTGGTTGCCGTCCATCAACCTGCGCTTCGATTTCAGCGACAAGCTTGTCGGGCGAATGACCGCCGGCGATGTGATGGCACGCCCCAATCCATCGCAGCTGGCATTCCGCCGCTCGCTCGATGGCGTAGGCCTCACGGGCTCACAGGGCAATCCTGATCTGCTGCCGTTCCAGGCGCGGCAATACGACGCGGGAGTGGAGTACTACCTCTCCGATGTGAGCTACGTGTCGGCCGCCTATTTCCGCACGGAGATTTCGCGCTTCATCATCAACACGGCGAGACTCGAAGACGCGAACGGCGATGGAATCCTCTACAACATCACCACACCGGTCAACGGCCTCGACAAGGTGACCATCTCCGGCTTCGAGCTGGGTGGACAATTCGCGTTCGATTTCCTGCCGGGGGCGTGGAAGAACTTTGGCGTGCTCGCCAATGCCACCTTCTCGGATGACAAGGGCTTCAAGGGCACCAACCTGCTGACCGGCGAGATCCTGCCGTTCCCGGGCGTTTCGGAACTCAGCTACAACGCCTCGCTGTACTACGAAACCGACAAGTTCAGTGTTCGCACGGCCTACAACTGGCGTGAAAGCTGGTTGATCACGGCCGCGGGCCGCGGCGGCTTGCCGGAATTCAACGATGACTACGGCACGCTCGACGCGTCGGTGAGCTGGAACGTGACGCCGCACTTCACGGCCTTCCTCGACGCGGTCAATCTGCTCGACGAGCAGAGGATCGAATACAACAATCCGTTCCGCCGCATTGGTAACGAGACCTTCGGCAAGCGCATGTTCCTCGGTGTTCGCGCGAAATTCTGATCGGGTAGTTGAATTCAGAAGGATCGGGTTTGACCGAGAAAGGGCGGGTGGGCGAAAGTCCGCCCGCCTTTTTCTTCAGTGCATTCGTCAACCTTGCGGGCAAGCGCCGGTGTTGCGACGGATTCGCATTGGCATTCGCATGTCTGAAATCGCCGCGAGCCTGCACTACCATGCACGCCCAAGACAACGAACCGCGCGAGGATCTTCATGACCGACTCACCACTCGACAACAAGCTCACCAAGAAAGTGCTCGAGAGCCTGAACCGCATCCTCGAACTCGAGCTCTCTGGTGTGGTGCGCTACATGCACTACAGCTTCATGATCTTTGGCCACAACCGCATTCCGATCGTCGCGTGGCTGCGCGAGCAGGGCAACGAATCGAACGCGCACGCGGTGCTGGCCGGCGAACACATCACCACGTTCGGCGGGCATCCCTCGCTCAAGATCGGTGCCCTGCTGGAGACATCCAAGCACGACGTCAACGAGATTCTCAAGGAGGCCTATCAGCACGAGAAGGAAGGTCTCGATGAATACCACGTGCTGCTCGGGCTCGTGGCCGGCAAGGAAATCATGCTCGAGGAATACGCGCGCGATCAGATCGCGGCGGAGACCATGCATCTGGCCGATATCCGCAAGATGATGCGCAAGCCGGGTTCTCTCTAACTACTGGCGACGGACGCGTCGCGTTCGAGGAAACGCAGCGACCACTCGAGCGGGGTCTCGGCGTCGTGCTTGTATGACTGTCGCCAGTGCGGCGGCGCGATTTCGTGCCAGCAACGCATCGTCGAGCCGCCAGTGAGCACCGCCGGCCCCGGAGGCAGCCCGAAGCCGCGCGCCGCGGCAAAATTCTCGATGGCCGAGGGACTCCAGAAACAGAAACCGAGCGGCGGTGTTGCCGGCGAGTCGGGCGCGCGCAGTGCCGCCAGTTCCTGGGCGAGATTGCCCGGACTCACCGTCGAGTAAACCGCCTGAGTGTGCACCCGCAGGCGCTGCGACAGCGTCGCTACCGCGGCTTGGTGTTCTGGCTGGCGCAAAGCCACATCGCTGGTTGGATAGAACACCTCCGCGCCCGGCGGTATCGCGGAAGAATCATGAACCGCCTGCGCCAGCTCGCGTGCGCCGCCATGCGCGGCCAGCGCGACGCGGATGCCGCGTGCCTCGAGGGTCGAGGAGGTCGTCGGCGCGATGGCGGCAACCATGGTGCCCACCGGAACCTCGATGCGCGCGGCAGCGGCGCGGCTGGTGACAAACAGCAGTGCCGCGCCCGCCGCACCGATGCGCCGCAGTTCTGGCCAGTCGCGCCATTGATGTTCTATGCAGGAAATCGCCGACGCGCGGAATCCCTGGCGCCGCAGCTGAATGACCAGACTGTCGGCGTGCGGCTGCGACTTCGTGACTATCCAGGTGTATTCCAATGCGAACTCCGTCGTGGATGTTAGCCCCGCTGTGCCGCAGCCGCTTTCCGCGTGACACAGCTGTGACAGTTGGCGACACCGCGCGCCGTACGCTTTCACTTGATTTCCATGGAGTTTATTCACGATGCATTCGCGCGAGCGATTCCTGGCGGCACTGCGCGGCGACGCGCTCGACCGACCTCCCGTCTGGCTGATGCGCCAGGCCGGGCGCTATCTGCCGGGCTATCGCGCACTCCGCGCCGAGCACAGTTTTTGGGATGTGTGCCAGAACCCGGAGCTGTCGACGCGCGCCGCACTCGAGCCGCTCGACCGCTACGCGCTCGATGCCGCCATCGTGTTCTCCGATATTCTGGTCGTACCGCTTGCCATGGGCCTCGGCGTGAGTTTCGGGCCGGGCGAAGGACCGCGCATCGCGAGACCGCTGCGCACGGCGGCCGACTATGACGCCTGGCAACTGGACGGCGTGCTCGGTCGAATCGCCTATCTGCCGCGCGCGGTAGCGCATCTCAAGCAGACATTGCAGGACCGCTACGGAATTCTCGGGTTTGCCGGCGCGCCGTTCACGCTTTTCGCGTACTGCGTCGAAGGTGGCGGCAGCGAAGATTTCCGCGAAGCGCGCCTGCTCATGCATCGCGACCCGGCGCTTGCGAAGCGCGCTCTCGGCACCATCGCCGATGTGGTCGCCGATTTGTTGTTAGCCCAGGTCGACGCCGGCGCCGACGCCGTGCAGCTGTTCGATTCATGGGGCGGGCTGCTCGCGCCGGACGAATATCGCGAGTTCGCATTGCCCGCCCTGCAACGCATCAGCGCCAGGCTGAATGCGCGCAAGGTACCCAGCCTGCTGTTCGTGCGCGGTGGCCACCATCTCTTGCCGTTGCTCGGTGAAAGCGGGGTCACGGGCTTTTCGCTCGATTGGCGCACGGAGTGGCAGGTGGCGCGCGACATGTATCCGCAGCACCTGCTGCAGGGAAACATCGACCCCATACTTTTGCTAGGCAGCGCCGACGTCATCCGCACGCGCACTCGCGCACTGCTCGAGACCATGAAAAAGACCACCGGCGGGCGCAGCTGCATCCTCAATCTCGGTCACGGCATTCTTCCAGGTACGCCTCCGGAAACGGTGGCGGCGATGGTCGAAACCGCCGCGGAATTCAGCTGAGCGCGCCGTGATCCCGCTGGCTCTCGTTGGCATGAGTTATCGCGAGGCACCCTCCGCGGTGCGCGCGGCGCTCGCGGCCTTTGATTCGGAAGCCAGCGGTCCTTCGCAGCAGCTGCTCCAGGCGGAAGAAATATCGGGAATCGTGCGCATCGAGAGTTGTGCGCGCATCGAATGGCTGCTGGCCTCCACGCGACCGTCATGGGCCGCGGAGCTGTTCAGCGCGGCGCTGATCGGCGCCGGGGAAAATCCCGATCGCGTACGCCCGCGCGTGCGCCACGGCGCCGCTGCGGCGGGTGGGCTGCTGCGTGTGGCGGCGGGGCTCGATTCCGTCGCCCAGGGCGAGCATGCCATCGGCAATCAGGTATTGCGCTCGTTCGAGCGCGCCCACGAAGGGGGCACGGTGTGCCGCAGTCTGCACGTGGCGTGGCGCGGCGTTGGTGACTTGTTAGGCCGGGCGCGGCGCATCCTCCCACAGGGACGCACCGGCGGCGTCCAGGCGCTGGTGCTGCAGCGGCTGGTGGGCGCGCCGCGTGACGCGCCGATCGCGGTCTTCGGGCTCGGCGAGATCGGCCAGGCCATATTGCGTGCGCTCGCCGACGCGGGCTTCACCGCGGTCGAGAGCTTCAATCGCGCCAGCATGCGCGCCTTCGAAGGGGCCGTGCATCGCGCGGATACGTTGATCATCGCGAGCGGCGCCCCGCATGCTTGGCTGTCTTTGCCCGATGTGGCCGGCGGCAAGCAGGTATTCGACCTTGGCAGTCCCCTGCAGCTCGTGGCCGCCCCCGGCTGGAACATCACCGCACTCGATGAGCTGCTCGACGGCAACGGCGCCGTCCTGCCCGAAGCCGAGTTTGCCGCGCTCGAAGCGGAGTGCGCCGCCGGTGCGGAAAGGATCTGCCAGACATTGCTGCAGCCACCACCGAGCGACACACTCGCGGCGATGACCGCCATGCGAACCGAATTCATGCAGAACAAACTACCTGGCCTGCTCGAGGGCATGCCGCCGCAGCGGGCGCGCAGGCTCACCTCGGAGGTGAATGCGATGCTCCACCAGTTCATCTCCGCGGCGAGGCGCGAGCCATGAGCCCAAAGCAAATCGGCAGCCGTGGCAGCGACCTGGCGTTGTGGCAGTCGCGCACCGTGCTCGCCGCCCTCAGGAATACCGCCGCGGCGCCCGCGTGGAATTCCGAAATCACCGTCATCGCCACGCGCGGTGACCTCGATCAGTCGCCTTTGCTGGTCGGCAAGATGGAGAAGGGCTTCTTCACGCGCGAACTCGAACTGGCACTGCTCGACTTGCGCATAGATCTGGTGGTGCATTCGCTCAAGGACCTGCCGACGGCCGAACCCGGCGGACTCTCGAATCGCACTATCCTGCCGCGCGCCACGCCGGCGGACTGGCTGCTCGTGCGGCGCGAGTTTCACGCGCCGCGCGCCGATGGCCTGCTGCCGCTCAAAGCCGGCACCAGAGTGGGCGCGTCTTCGTTGCGTCGAGGAGCCTTGTTGGGACGGTTCGCGCCGCAGGCGCTGTCCGTGCCGCTGCGAGGCAACGTGCCGACGCGGCTGCGCAAGCTCGCCGAGGGGCAGACCGTCGATGCCATCGTGCTTGCCGCCGCCGGACTCACGCGCCTGAATCTCGACGTGTCCGCATTCGCGGTAATCGAATTGCCACCCGAGTGGTGGATACCGGCGCCGGGGCAGGGTGCGTTGGCTGCGCAATGTCGCGCTGGCGATCGCGAGATAGAAACGCAGATTTCCAGGCTCGCAGATCCGGCCTGCGTCACGGCGACTCATTGGGAACGGGAATTCCTGCGAGTCATCGAGGGCGGCTGCTCCACGCCCTTCGGTTGCTATGTCGTCGGCAATCGCGCGCACCTGGGAATTGCCACCGAGAATGGCTGGGCCGCCCACAGCATCGATCTTCCAAGAGAACAGCTAGAGGTATCGCAACGTGACTCATTCATCCGCGGAGCCGTCGCCGGCTGCCGGCCAGTCGAGCTCTCTGAAACCGACTCTCGCGCGCTCGGCCGAGCTCTATTCGCGCGCTGAAGCGCTGATCCCCGCGGGCGTCTCGAGCCCGGTGCGTGCCTTCCGCAAGGTTGGCGGCACACCGATCTTCTTCAAACACGCCCAGGGCGCACACGCCACGGACGAGGATGGCAATCGCTATCTCGACTTCTGCATGGCGTGGGGCCCGTTGATCCTGGGGCACGCGCATCCACGAGTGGTGGAAGCGGTGCAGCGCGCCGCCGCCGATGGTCTCGCCTTCGGTACCGCGCATCGCGCCGAGGGCGAGCTGGCCGAGCGCGTGCTGGCGGCCTACCCATACGCGAAGCTGGTGCGGTTCGTGGTCAGTGGCACCGAGGCCGTTGCCACCGCCGTGCGCATGGCGCGGGCTTCCAACGGACGCCGCCGCATTCTCAAGTTCGATGGCTGCTATCACGGCCACGTGGACTCGCTCATGGTGAAAGCCGGAAGCGGGGTGATTACGCAAGGGCTGGCCGACAGCGCCGGCGTGCCCGCGCAGGTGGCGGCGGACACCCTGGTCATTCCGCTCGGCGACATCGATGCACTCGAGCAGGCTTTCCGCGAGCAGGGCAAGGATCTCGCCGCGGCCATCATCGAGCCGCTGCCCGCGAACAACGGCCTGCTCCGGCAGTCACCCGAATTCCTGCTGAAGTTGCGCGAGCTCACGCGCGCCAACGGCACCGTGCTGATCTTCGACGAAGTCATCACCGGATTCCGTTTCGGCTATCACGGTTACGACAAGTTGTTAGGGATCGAGCCTGATCTCACCACGCTCGGCAAGATCGTCGGCGGCGGGCTGCCAGTGGCCGCGGTGCTCGGGCGCCGCGAACTGTTGGCGCAACTCGCGCCGCTCGGACCCGTCTATCAGGCCGGCACCATGGCCGGAAATCCCGTCTGCCTGGCCGCCGGCATCGCCACGCTCGACGAGCTCGCCGAGGGCGGCGTGTACCGCCATCTCGAGATGTTAGGCAAACACCTCGATACGGCGTTCGCGCGGCACGCCTTGAAAGACGCGGCGCAGCTGCCACGCGTGGGGCCGATCGTCTGGCCGTATTTCGATGTAACGGCGGCTTTGCCGGTGGCGGCATCGTCCATCACCGGCGGCGCCATCAGCGAATATCATCGGCGGTACCGCGGCTGGCTGGCGCGCGGCGTGTATCTGCCGCCTTCGGCGTACGAAGTCTGCTTCCTTTCCGCGGCTCACACCCCCGCCGATCTCGATAAACTGCTGGACGCGCTGGCAACGGGCAATCCCAGCTGACAGGGCAATTCTGATGCGACCCAACTTTCGACAGTGGTTTCAGGAGCGTGCCGAGCTCCTCGTGCTCGGCCTGACGCTGCTTGCCACGGCGTCGCTGGTGTTCTGGTGGACCATCCTGTTGCGCGGCGAAATGCGCAACAACGAATATCTGGAGCGCGCATTGCTGGACCAGGATCGGGGTCTCAGCATGCAACAGGTGGCGGAGCGGCAGATCGAGATCGCGGCCCACCACGATCGTCGCAATGTCATGTTGGTTGGCGAATCCACGCTGCTGGCCTTGATGTTGTCCGGCAGTCTGGTGGTGCTGTTCCTCTTGGCGCAACGGCGCAAACAACAGCGCGAAGACATGGAAAAACTCCTGCAGTTCACCAGTCACGAATTCAAGACGCCCGTGGCCGGCGTCAAAGGGCTGCTACAGAGCCTTGCCATCGGCAGCATTCCAGAAGCGCAGCGCGCCGAGCTCATCAAGCTCGGGCAGATCGAGTGCGATCGTCTGGAACACCTCGCGGAGACCATCCTTGCGTACCAGCGCGCCATGTCGCGCGAGCCGCGCGAGGGCGCGCAGCGCATCGACGTTGCGCGGTTCGTCGCGGAGCTGCTGGCGCATCGCGCACGCACTTCGAGCGGCGGTGAAGTCGAAGTCGCGGTCATCGAGGCAGTGCAGGTGCTCGGCGATCGCGACGGTCTGCGGGTCATCGTGGAAAACCTCCTCGACAACGCCATCAAATACGGCGGCGGCAATGTGCGACTCGCGGCTGAGGTACGCGATGGACGGTGGCAGCTCGACATCCGCGACCACGGCCGCGGTTTTCCACCGGAGACCGCCGAAAAACTTTTCGACCTGCACAATCGCGGCAGTGGCGAAGGGGTCACGCACGGCGCGGGGCTCGGGCTCGCCATCGCGCGCCAGCTCGCGCGTCGCATGGGCGGCGACCTCGCCGCGCATAGCGCAGGGGCGGGCATGGGCGCGGTGTTCAGCGTCACGCTGATGCTCGCTCCGCCCTCGCCTTCACCGGTCGCTTCTGAGGGACCGGCGCATGGTTGATCGCATTGCCATCGTCGAAGATGAGCGCCTGGTACGCGAGCTGGTGGCGGTGAACCTGCGGCACGCCGGCTACGAGATCGTCGCCGCGGAGAACTTTGCCGACGGCAAACAATTGCTCGCCGGCCAGGATTTTCAACTCGCCATTCTCGATGTCATGTTGCCCGGCGGCGATGGTTTCGCGTTGACGCGCTTTGCGCGCGATCTGGGCGTGAGCGCGCCGATCCTCATGCTGACCGCGCGCAGCGACACCACGTCCAAGGTGCGCGGCCTCGACGCCGGCGCCGATGACTATCTACCCAAGCCATTTGACGTGAACGAACTGCTGGCGCGCGTACGCGCGCTGTTGCGTCGCGCCAGTGGCCGGCCCGCCAGCGCACCGCCGCGCCTGGTGTTCGCCAGTTTCTGGGTGCGGTTCGACACCGGCCAGGCTTTCACCAATGAGGGCGAAGTGTCGCTGTCCGACAAGGAACTGCGGCTCATGGAGGTGTTCTCCGCCAACGAGAACCGCGCGCTGACGCGTACCGACCTCTTGGAAGAAGTGTGGGGCATGGACCAGTTTCCGACCGACCGCACCGTCGACAATTTCATCCTGCGACTTCGCAAGCTGTTCGAGCCCGACCCGGAAAACCCAGTGCACATCGTCACGCTGCGCGGCCGCGGCTACCTGTTCAGGAGCGCGCCATGAGCGTCGCCCACGCAATCGGCGTCATGCCGATTGGCGAGCGTGAAATCGACGCGGCGCGCCACTATTTCGTCGGCCTGCATACACGGTTGACCGATGCCTGGAAATCGCTCGATGAGGCAAGCAGCCAGCGCCGCGACGAATGGCAGCGACCGGCCGGCGATGTGCTGAGCGGCAGCGGCAGGCTCTCGCTCATCGAAAACGGCGCGACATTCGATCGCGCCGGCGTGGCCTTCAGTGACGTGAGCGGAGCGCGTCTTCCGGCCGCGGCGAGCGAACGCCACACGGAACTCGCCGGCCAGCCGTTTCGCGCGATGGGCACCAGCTGCGTGGTGCATCCGGTGAATCCGTACGCGCCGACATCTCATGCCAACGTGCGGTTGTTTACGGCGCGCGGCGGCGAAGCGTGGTGGTTTGGCGGCGGCTTCGATCTCACCCCCGTGTATCCGTTCGACGCGGATGCACGCGCGTGGCATGCGGCCGCGCGCGACGCCTGCGCATCCGCCGGCCCGCGCGCCTATGCCTTGCTCAAGGACGCCTGCGACAAATATTTCTATCTACCGCATCGCGGCGAGATGCGCGGCATCGGTGGGCTGTTCGCCGATGACCTCAATACGACGACCGCCGAGATCGGCGGCAGTTTTGAGCACTGCTTTGCGCTGATCCGCCGCATCGGCGACACCTACCTGGAATGCTACACGCGCATCCTGCAACTGCGCGCCGCGACGCCATTCGGCGCGCGCGAGCAGGATTTCCAGCGTTTGCGTCGCGGGCGCTACGTGGAGTTCAACCTGGCCTTCGATCGCGGCACGCGTTTCGGATTGCAGTCCCAGGCGCGCACCGAGTCATTGCTCATGTCGATGCCGCCGCGCGCCGAGTGGCGCTACGACCATCGTCCGACGCCCGGCACGCCGGAAGCCGGGCTCGCTGAATATCTGAAACCGCGGGACTGGTTGTCGTGAGCCGCATGCGATGAGCGCCTCGTGAACAAATCGTCATGAAGTGGGGCGTGCTCCTGGTCAATTCCGGCACGCCGGCGTCGCTGTCGAGACGCGACGTACGCGCTTTCCTTGCCGGCTTGTTAGGCGATCCGCGCGTGGTCGAGCTGCCACGCCTGCTCTGGTGGCCGATTCTCCACGGCATCATCCTGCGTCTGCGGCCGCGCGCCAGCGCAAGAAAATATGCCGCCATCTGGACGGCCGAAGGTTCGCCGCTCGCCGTGCAGAGCGAAGCGCTCCGACGCGGGCTCGAGGCGTCATTGCGGCCCCGCGAAATTCCGGTGGCGCTCGCCATGCTCTATACCGGCGGGTCCAGTGTTCCCGCGGCCATCGATTCTCTGCGCGCGGCCGGCGCCGAGGGAATCCTTGCCATCCCGATGTTTCCGCAGTACTGCGGCGCGTCCACCGGCGCCGTGTTCGACCGGGTCAGCGACGCACTGCGACGCCTGCGCCACGTGCCGGCGCTGCGATTTGTCGCGAGCTATCACGATGATCGCGCTTACATCGAAGCGCTGGCCGCGAGCGTGCAGGAGCATCGTCACGAGCTCGGCCGTGAGTACGGCGCCACGCGCCACCTGCTCATGTCCTTCCACGGAATACCCGAACGATACGTGACACTCGGCGATCCATATCGCGATGAGTGTCAACGCACTGCCACCCTGTTGGCGCAGCGGCTCGGGCTGGGCGCGGATGCCTGGAGCGTTTCATTCCAGTCTCGCTTCGGGAAGGCGCGCTGGCTTCAGCCGTACACCAGCGAGGTGCTGGCCGCTCTGCCAAAGCGCGGTGTCAAGAGCGTGAGCGTCATCTGCCCAGGATTCGCAGCGGATTGCCTCGAAACGCTGGAGGAGATCGGCATGGAAAATCGTGATGTGTTCCTCGCCGCCGGCGGCGAGCAGTACCACTACATTGCCGCGCTCAATGCGCGCGTGGATCACATCGCGACGCTCAGTGCGCTGGTGTCGCGCGAAACGAGCGATGCCGTGGTCGCGCAGGGAGGGTCAGCATGCTTTGGTTGAAGGCCTTCCACATCGTCAGCGTCGTGAGCTGGTTCGCGGCGCTGCTGTATCTGCCGCGGCTGTTCGTCTACCACGCGCAGAGCGTCGACGACGTCGTTGGCAATGCGCGGTTCAAGGTCATGGAGCGCAAGCTGTTCGCCCTCATGACGATCGCCGCGGTACTAGCCATCGGCTTCGGCGCCGCCATGCTCGCGCTCGCGCCCGACTATCTACTGATGCGCTGGCTTCAGGTGAAGCTGGCGCTGGTGCTGGTGCTGGTGGGCTATCACGGCGCCTGTTTCGCGTTGCTGCAGCAGTTCGCCGCGGATCGCAATTCGCACTCGGAACGCTGGTATCGCCTGTTCAACGAGTTACCCGCGCTGCTGCTCGTTGGCATCGTCATCCTCGTGGTCGTGAAGCCCTTCTGACATAACGGGACGAGGTCTTCCCAGTAAGCCATTGTTTCGACGAGGGCTTGCGCATTCCGCAGGCCAGTTCTATTCTCGCCGCAAATGAGAAACGTTCTTATTTGAGGTCTCGAATGTCCCCCACTCATATAAAAGAGCCAACCCCCGTGCAGGCCATCCCCGCGCAGCCCGCCACCGAGCGCTCCGCGCCCGAGCGCGTGGTGTCCACGAGGGAATTGCTCGCCGGGGCTCATCGCATCTGGATCGAACATGCCGCCGAACGTTACCTGTTGCAGGTCACGCGCAGCGGCAAGCTCATTCTCACCAAGTAGGGCTGCCTACTAACTACTTTACTTTCACCAGGTCAGCCACTTAGGTTCTGCCGCGCTCCGCCGCAGTTCCCCCAGGCAGCCAACTCCAGCGTGCGGCGCACGCGGTCAAGAGGTTGGCATGAAAATTCCCGTCATCGTTTTTCGCTTCGCAGTGGGCGCGATCGCCTTCTGTTCCGGCCGCGCATTTGCAGCTGATCCTGAAACGCCACTCGACGAGATAACGGTGAGTGCGACGAAAATTGCGACACCACTGCTCGAGCTGCCGGCCACCGTGTGATCGCGTCCTCGCCGGAACGAAGTCGCCGGCGGCGCCGAAGTGGCCGAAGCGCTCGACCGTGTCGACGAGCTCGCCGATGAAACCAAACCCGAACAGGGTCGCATCCTAGAGGCGAAGGAATTGATCCGCGCGGCCGTGAGGCCGCAGTCGCCGGCAGTGGCGCGTCGCCAGGCGCAAGCACAGCTTCACACTGCGACTTCCATTACGATCGCCCTGGGATTCAGGGAGATACAGCATGCGCGCATCGGTGTTTTTAGCGGCAGCGAGTCTTTTGGCCGCGGCATTGCTCGCCGGCTGTTCTCGCGAGCCCGCTCACAAAGCCGTGGAGCCGAGGCCTGCCGCCAATGCCCCCGCGGCCGACGCGGGCTGGCCCGCTCTCGTCGACTCCTTCATTGAAGAGCGATTCAAGGCGGACCCATATTTCGCCGTGCAGGCCGGACGCCATGAGTTCGATGGGCAGATGCCAGACTGGAGCCGCGAAGCAATCGATGCGGATGCAGCGCAGCTGCGGCGGCGATCTCTCGAAATCGCCCGCTTTGGCTCCGCCGCGCTCACGCCGGCGCAACGCTTCGAACGTGACTATCTTCAATGGGTTGTCGATGCGCAGCTCTTCTGGCTGACGAGCGCTGAGTCGCCGTATCGCAATCCGGCCTGGTACCTCGATAGGCTCGATCCGTCGATGTATCTCACACGTGAGTACGCGCCGCTGCCGAAGCGTCTCGAAGGGTTTCTCGGTTACGCGCGGACGGTGCCGAAGCTCGCCGCGAACATCCGTGCCAATCTGCGCACGCCTCTGCCCAGGGCCTTCATCGAACGTGGTACGGCCGGGTTCAGCGGCTATGCCACGTTTTTCCGCCACGAGATGCCGCCGATTTTCGCGCAACTCGGTGACGGGGAGCAGAAGCGAGGGCTCGTCGAAGCGACTGACGCGGCCGCCCGGGCCATGGACGACCTGACCTCCTGGCTGCAGGGGCAACGCGCCACCGCTACCGACGATTTCGCACTCGGCGCGCCAACCTTTCTCGACATGCTGCGCCAGACCGAAGGCATCGACATTCCGCTCGAAGAACTCGAGCTTGTGGGCCGCAAGGACCTCGAACGAAATCTCGCAGCGCTCAAAGAGGCGTGCAGCAGTTACCTGCCGAGAGCCAGCCTTGTCGCCTGCGTCGCGAAAATGCGGGCTGACAAGCCGGCGTCCGGTACGGTCGACGGGGCGCGCGCGCAACTCGCGGATCTACGCCAGTTCGTTCTCGACAAGAAAATCGTGACCATCCCGAATCCGGAACAGGCGCTCGTGGCTGAGTCGCCGCCCTACAATCGCGGCAATCTCGCATACATCAGTATCCCAGGGCCGTACGAAAGCCCGAAAATCAAGGCGACCTATTACGTGGCTCCGCCCGATGCGAAATGGAGCAGCGCCGAACGGAACGCTTATCTTCCCGGCAAGGCGTTTCTGTTGTTCGTCTCGGCACATGAAGTGTGGCCGGGTCATTTTCTGCAATCGCAATTTTCCAATGCCAACCCTTCGCGCATCGCCGCATTGTGGTCGGGCTACGCCTTCAACGAAGGTTGGGCGCATTACGCGGAAGAGATGATGTACGACGCCGGTCTTGGAGCCGGACAGCCGGAGATGCGCGTGGGCATGCTGACCAATGCCTTGTTGCGGGACGTGCGCTTCCTTTCTGCCATCTGCCTGCACAGCGGCTGCATGACGATCGAGGAGTCGGAGAGGATGTTCCGCGAACAGGCCTTTGCCGACGCCGGCAATGCGCGGCAGCAGGCGCTGCGAGGCACCTACGATCCGGGATATCTCGCTTACACCCTCGGCAAACTCATGATTCGCAAGTTGCGCGCCGACTGGCTGGCCGCCAATCCGGATCGCACGGTGCAACAGTTTCACGACCAGTTCCTGTCATACGGCGCTCCGTCCATTCCACTGGTGCGTAAGGCGATGCTGGGCGAGGCGGGCGCCGCGCTCTGACCCAAAGCTAACTACCCCGGTGGTTGCGAGCGGTCCGACCTGGTCGCAATCGTCCAAGTGGTGTGAATTTGTGTCGCGAATGGTATATTTTTGTGCAGAACATCTGGCGATGCACAAGAATTGACGACAGCTCGCGAAGTTCCAGCGAAAAAAACAATGAATGTCGGCGCCCGCCGACAACACTTGGTCATCAATGCCGAGGGAACTTCAGGTCGAGTGGGTGCCTCATATCAACATGCGCAAACTAATTTTTTCCGCGGCCGTTTGTGTCGCGGTCGTGGGAGCTGCGCTCGCGCAGGTAGAGGCGAGCAGCAGTGTGTATCTTCTGGATGTCGATCCCGCGCGTTACGCGGGGCCGGTCGGTCAGCGCCTGATGTTGCACGTCGGCGATCAGCCGCGGCACGTCACCATCGGCACGCAGGACGAAATCTGTGTGCAGCTGCAGCGGGTTGACGGCAATTCGGAAATCATCAGCGCTCGGGTGCGAGCCTTGCGGCCTCAGCCGCAGCCGGCGGCCGAAGTTCGCGTGGTGGCTCCGGACATTTATCCGGGCACCTACCGCAGCACGCCATGGGGAATGCTGCTGCGCGCAATTCCGGGCAAGACCGAAAGCATCGGAACAGAGAAACTGCTGGGCACCGACGACGCGCCGGTCTGCACTCTCTGATTCAGCGGCGACAGCGCGCTTTATCGATTGCGCAGCGCGTCGATTACCCGGCTTTCGTTGTCGCGCGCAAAGCCGAGGTCGCAGATCTTGCGGTAAACATCCGCGGCCACCGTGCCGAACGGGCATTCGAGGCCGAATTTTTTCGCCAACCGCAACGCATAGTCCACATCCTTGAGACGCAACGCTGGAGTGAAGTTCACATTGGCGCTGTGATCGCCGGCGATGAATCGGCGGACGTTGCGCACCACTTGCGGACTGGCGGCCTGACCGCTGGTGACCGCATCCGCCACCAATCTCAAATCCAGGCCGGCGCGCTCGGCGAGCACCATGCCTTCCGCGGCCGATGCAATCTGCACGGCTCCCATCAGATTGACCATGAGCTTGTAAGCCGTTCCGGTGCCGACTGCTCCGAAATGAAGCACGCGCGTGGCCAGAGAAGTGAGAATCGGCCGCGCGGCGTCGAGATCGGCGGCGTCGGCTCCCACCAGCAGTGTCAATGTTCCGGCTGCCGCCGCATCGGGCAATCCGGTCACCGGCGCGTCGACGAAGCGAAAACCGCGTGTGCGCACGAGCTGGGCGAGTTCAAGCACCCAGTCGTGCGACAGGGTCGAACATTCGATCGCGAGTGCGTCGGGCGAATTGTCGGCCGCCAGCGCGCCGTGTTCGCCCTGCCACATGGCGCGTGAGGATTCATCATCGGCCGTCATGCCGATGATCACGTCCGCCTTGAGCGCGGCAGCGCGCGGCGAATCGGCGATGCGTGCACCGAGGTTTGCGAATGGCGCGGAGCGCGCCGGCGTGCGGTTGAAAACCGCCAGGGAATGACCGGCGGCGAGCAGTCGCCGGGCCATGCCGGTGCCCATGCTGCCGAGGCCGAGGAAGGCGACGCGCATCAATTGAAGCCCAGGGCTTTCTTGACCGCCGCGTTGTCGATTGCGCGAATACCGCTGCGATCGAGCCGCCATTTGTCCATGTATTGCACCGGCGTGACGAGATGCACCCCGGCGCTTGCAAGCATGGGGGCCAGCTCCGGGTCGTCGTAGGGTTTTGATGGGCCGGCCTTGAAGGCGCCGAACAGTCCGTCCCAGTGCACCGGTAGATAGGCCTTCGGCTTGAGGACCGGCAGGACGAGTGCTGCCATGTCCCGGCCTCCGGTGGCGATCCACAGGTCAACGGAGTCGATACCGGCGGTCTTCATGGCCGCACGCAGATTGTCGAGCGGGGCGCCATAGCTCTTGCCGGCGACGATGACTGGTTCGCGCAGGTCGACGGGACTGCCGGAGTCCTGAAAGAACCAGCTGAAGCGGCCCTGCGGTCCATCGACCTTGAATAGATAGGCGCGATTGCCGCCGCCGTTCGGAAAATCCTCGAGGACGCCGGCGCGCAGCGCGCCGTTGGCATCGGGAGCAGGGAGCGCCTCGAGCTCGCGCGGTTCGTGCAACTCGGGGTTCTGGGCCGGTCCGCCACTGTGATTCCAGCGGACCACATACAGGTGAACACCGCGCTCGAGCTCGAAGACATCGCCGCCGAGAACCGGTGTGCAGCGTTTGGCGGGAACCCCCTGCGCGCGCGTCTGCAAGCAGGCGGTCGGCGCGCCGATTACGCGCGCACCGGAGAGTTTCGCCCACGTGCCGGTATCAAACGAATGATCGAAATGATTGTGGCCCGTGAGCAGCAGGTTCACCGCCGCGCCGCCGCCGAGCGCATCCAGGACTTCCTTCACCGCCGCTTCGTCGGGCCGCGCGGCTCGCTGTGTCTTGCCATAGCCGCTCGCGCCGCTGTAGAAAATCTCCGGTGGCAGGCGAGTGATGTAGCCGTCGGCGACAATCCGCTGCGCGCCGAGCTCGAAATACATGTTGGTGATCGACATCCAAGTGATGTCGACGTGATCCGGCGCCGCGTGCGCCAGCGAGCTCGCGGCACAGGCCGCCAGGCACAGGGAAATCTTGCGAATCTTTCGACGCATCCCGGCTCCAGGTCAGGAGCCGCCATCATAGCGGGCTTCGCTCCCGCTTCTCAGTCAGCGAGCCAGCCAGCCACCGTCCACGGGCAAGGTGATCCCCTGTACATAGTTCGACGCATTCGACGCGAGGAATACCGCGGCGCCTCCGAGGTCTTTCGGATCGCCCCAGCGACCGGCCGGGATGCGCCCGAGGATTTCCGCGTTGCGTTTCACGTCGGCCTGCAAGGCCACGGTGTTGTTGGTCGCGAAGTATCCAGGCGCGATCGCGTTGACGTTGATCCCGCTCACTGCCCATTCGTTGGCGAGCAGCTTGGTCAATCCCGCGATGCCACTCTTGCTGGCGGTGTAAGAGGGTACGCGGATACCGCCTTGAAACGACAGCATCGAGGCGATGTTGATGATCTTGCCGCCGCCCGCCGGAATCATGTGGCGCGCCGCGGCCTGCGACAGGAAGAACACCGCCTTGAGATTGACGTCGAGCACCGCATCCCAATCGGCTTCGGTGAAATCGATGGCATTGTTGCGGCGGATGATGCCGGCGTTGTTCACCAGGATGTGCAGGCCGCCAAGCGCGCCGACCACGTCCGCGACGACGCGCGCGTAGTCGGGTCTGGCGCCGAGGTCCGCATTGAGCCAATGACCGCGTCGGCCGAGCGATTTCACGGCGGCAAGTGTATCCGCCGGATCGCTGCGGCCGATGGCTGCGATGTCCGCGCCGGCGGCCGCGAGCGCTTCGGCGATGGCGCGGCCAAGACCCGTGTTCGCGCCGGTGACGGCCGCGACGCGGCCGGTCAGATCGAAGCTGCGGTTCACCGCAACACGTTCATGGGAACCCAGGCCACGTCCTTGTATTCCTGGTTCTCACCGCCCATGGCCCAGATGAAGCTGTAATTGGTGGTGCCGACGCCAGTGTGGATGGACCACGGCGGCGCGATGACCGCTTCTTCATTGGCCACGAAAATGTGCCGCGTTTCGTGCGGCTCACCCATGATGTGCACGATGCGCGCGTCGGGCTTGAGATCGAAGTAGAAATAAGTTTCGGAGCGGCGCTCGTGCAGGTGGCAAGGCATGGTGTTCCACACGCTGCCTTCCTTGAGCGAAGTCAGTCCCATAAGCAGCTGCGCCGACTTGCAGATGTCCGGATTGATGTACTGGTAAATGGTGCGTTCGTTGGCCGTGGCCGGCGAACCGACCGGCATCGGGTTTGCCTTGGCGATGTCGATCTTCACGGTCTCGTAGCGCGCATGCGCGGGCGTGCTGGCGAGATAGAACTTGGCGGGCGTTGCGGAGGAGTCCGAGGCGAATGACAACGCGTTGGTGCCCATCGGCACGTACAAGCCTTCGCGGGCCGCCAATGCGGTTGCCTTGCCGTCGACCGTTACTTTGCCGGGGCCGCCCACATTGATGATGCCGAGCTCGCGCCGCGCCAGAAACGGACCCTTGTTGAGTGCCGGCACTTCGTTCAGCTCGATGGATTTCGACACGGGCATCACGCCGCCGATGATCATGCGTTCGATGTGGCTGAACGTGAGGTGCACGTCATCCGGCACGAAGAAACCGGACACGTGAAACAGCTCGCGCAGCTTCGAAGTATCGGCCGTCTGAACGATGCTCTGGTGACTGGCGTGTCTCGTTTCGAACTTCATGATTCGGGCGTCCGGGTCTTGAGTGGGAGGGCGATTCTACAGTGTCCGGCGCTGCCGCGGAAACCGGTGTCATGCCAGTGCTGACGCACTTTCCAGGCGCTCACGCGCCACTCTCAATGCCGTCGAAGCGACGGCGTCCATAAACCGCTAAGAGCCAGTCGGGTCAGCGCGGAGGTGGCTGGCAGGAATCGCGGATCACCAGGTGCGGCTCGAGCGGCGTCACCATGGCGTGAGTTCCACCGGCCGCTTCAGGATGCAGGATCTTGTTAGCGGCGAGCCGTCCCAGCTCGCGAATCGGCAGGCGGATGGTGGTCAGCGAAGGCAGCAACCGCGAGGCCAGCGGACCGTCGTCGAAACCGACGATGGAAAGATCGCTGGGTACCGCAAGGCCCAGGCGGCTCGCCACGCGATATACACCAGCTGCCATTTCGTCGTTGCTGGCGAAGATCGCGGTGGGGCGCGGGCTGAGTGCCAGCAGTTTTTCGGCGCCGGCGACGCCGGATTCATAGGTATAGCCACCTTCGACGATCAGTTCGGCACCGAACTGAATGCCGCGCGCGGCCATGGCCTCGCGAAACCCCGCGAGTCGCTCGACGGCGGAGCGGAATCCCGGCGGACCGGCGATGTAGCCGATGCGCTTGTGACCGAGCGACACGAGATAGTTGGCGACTTCAGCGACCGCCAGACGGTCGTTGGAAATCACGAGTCGCGCCGGATCGTCGAGCTGCGCATAAGAGATGCGCACGTAGGAGCAGTCGGCGGCGGTGAGCGCGCGCGTGAGCTCGTCATTTTCTGAGACCGGGGGCAGAAGGATCACGCCGCGCAATTTCTGACGCTCGACGAAACGCCGTACGCCGGTGATGAAGTCCGGCTTCTTGCGGTCGCAGGGATGAACGACGACTTCGTATTCGGAATTGCGCACGGCATCGAGCGCGCCCTCCATGCAGTTCACGATGTACTGCGCATTCGGATTGTCGTAGACGAGGCCGATGAGAAACGCCTTGCGGAATGCGAGACCGCGCGCCTGCGGATCGGGCACGTAACCGAATTTGTCGATGACGGCCTGGATGCGCGCGCGGGTGGCTTCCTGCACCAGCGGGGACTGGTTGATGACTCGTGAAACGGTTTTCTTCGAGACGCTCGCGAGGCGCGCGATGTCGTTGATCGTGGCGTTGCGACCCGGTTTGATGCCGGTCACCTTCGCGGGGACTGGCACGTTGGGCACTCCGCGGTTTCCCACGGCTTTTTTCCGGGTGCGTGTCATGGTGTTGATTGTACGGAAGCGCGCGCGACTGGGGCAGGTATGTCCTCTAACAATCAGGCCGGTGTCACCGGTGTCATGGGCACGGTGATGCATTTCAGGCTGCCGACGCCGGTGAAAATTGCCTCGGCCGATTGTCCTGCTCCGATGGAGTGGACACCGGTCGCCGCGCCGGTCGAAACGAATTCTCCGGCGCGCAACGGCCGCCCGCGGCGCGCATTGCATCGCAGGGCAAAGGCGAGGGCCGCGAGCGGGCCGCCGCTCACGTTGGCCGCGCTGCCACGCCCGACCACCGCGCCATCGATGCGGGTCTCGCAATTCAGGGACTCGAGACTGCGCGTCTGCCAGTCGACGATCTCGGCGCCGAGCAGCAGGCCGGCGTTGTTGCCGAAGTCGCTGGCCACGACTGCCGGACCGAAATCGTTGATGTTGATGAGCGGACTGCTGGCGATCTCGATGCCAATGTACATGGCTTTGACAAAACGACGGGCCGTTTCGGTGGTCCACTCGGCGACGTTCGCGGGCGCGTCCTTTGCCAGTTGAACCACGAATTCGGCCTCAATCGCCGCGAATCCGTGGGCGAACACCGGTGCTTCGAACGACGCGGCGCCATTGGCACGTTGCACGGAAGAACTGAAAATCGGCCCCACGAGACGTTGCGCGCCGTATTTCTGGCTCAGCGGTTCCGGGATCCAGCCGACCTTCCAGCCCGCGATGGAATCGCCCCAGAGCGATATGGCCTCGTCCTGGCATCGATATGCGGAGTCGAGGTCTTTCGGCGGGGAGCCGGGATAATGCGTCAAGGAGCCCGCGGATCGGCGCGCCTTGACGAATTCGGCGGCCACCCCTTTGGCGTCGAACGCGAGGTCGGAGACAACAGAGACCAATTTATGAACCTTCTTTAATTTAGCGTTCGGCAGCAGCCGGTGTTATATAGGGAAACCGGTGTCATTTTCAATGATTCGAGGGGACATTGCATGTCATATCGCTTGATTCTGCTAGGAACATTATTGTTCGCGCAAATGGTGTCTGCCGCTGAGACGCCACTCGCATTTCCAGGAGCCATGGGGGCCGCGGCCACTACGCCGGGGGGTCGTGGAGGCGAAATAGTGCGGGTCACGACGCTCGCCCCGGCCGGTCCCGGGTCGTTCATCGAGGCCGTGAAAAAGGCCGGTCCGCGCACCGTGGTCTTCGAGGTCGGCGGCATCATCGATCTCGCCGAGAACACGGTGAGAATCACCGAGCCTTATCTAACTATTGCCGGCCAGACCGCGCCGGCGCCGGGTATCACGCTGATCCGCGGTGGCATCGACATCGCCACGCACGACGTGGTCATCCGCCACATCCGCGTGCGTCCGGGCGACGGCGGCCGGGCCAGGCTTTCCGGCAACGACTATGACGCCATTTCGACGCTTGGTGGCGCGCACGATGTGATCATCGATCACTGCACCCTGACCTGGGCAACCGACGAGAATCTCTCCGCGTCCGGTCCGCGATTCACCGGCAGCACGCCGGAGGAATGGCGCGAGGGCACCTCACACCGCATCACCTTCAGCAACAACATCATTGCCGAGGGGCTCGCGGACTCGGTGCACATCAAGGGCGAGCATTCCAAGGGCTCGCTGATCCACGACAATGTCACCGACATCCTGATCATCAACAATCTTTACGCGCACGACAAAGAGCGCAGCCCGCTGTTCAAGGGCGGCGTCCGCGGCGCGATCATCAACAACCTGATCTACGATCCCGGCCAGCGCGCCATCCACTACAACCTCATCGCCGAGGAGTGGGGCGATCATCCCTATCAGACCGGAGAGATGACCGTCATCGGCAACGTGCTGCGCGCCGGACAATCGACCATTCCCAATCTCGCGTTGATTACCGTGGGCGGTTCGGGAGACCTGGCCTTGTACGAGCGCGACAACATCGCCGTCGATCGCCAGGGCGGACCGCTGCCCATGCGTGGTTCGTACACCAACGCGCCGATCAAGATTCTCAAGCTGACGCCGCCGACGATTCCAGGCGTGACGCCGATGCCGGCGCGCGAGGTGCAGGACTACGTGATCAAGAACGCCGGCGCCCGCAACTGGGAACGCGACCATGAAGACGGGCGCGTCGTCGCCGACACCATCGAAGGACGCGGCTTCATCATCGACAGTCAGTCGCAGTGGGGCGGCTATCCAAAGGATGGCGCCACCTTCAGGGCTTTCGATCCGGCGGCGTGGAACCTCTCCGACAT
Source organism: Steroidobacteraceae bacterium (assembly GCA_035995425.1). GTDB lineage: Bacteria > Pseudomonadota > Gammaproteobacteria > Steroidobacterales > Steroidobacteraceae > CADEED01. The sequence goes on along the minus strand of DASYKM010000030.1, from coordinate 46 downwards.
GACGCAAAAGTAAACGGGTGGTGCCGGGTCGCGATTCTCGCGATTG
>DASYKM010000029.1:0-37217 GCA_035995425.1 Steroidobacteraceae bacterium | reverse complement strand
TTGAGCGCCGCTTCGCTTTTTTGTCATCGAGGAAATCATGGAAAACGCTGCTGTAGACGCTGTTGAAGGTACGAATCCGTACGGCATTGAGGCGATGTGGGCCCAGGGCGACGCCGTCACCCGTGGCACGCTGATCATTCTTTTGATCATGTCTGCCGTGTCCTGGTACATCATCTTTTCGAAGCTGTGGGATCAGCGCCGCCTGAAGGCCGGCGCCAAGGTCGTCGAAAAGCAGTTCTGGAGTTCCGGCTCCCTTAAGGAAGCGGTCGACCGCCTCCCGAAGGACAACGACTTCCGCGCCGTCGCTGAAGACGGTCTGCGCGCTTCGGCCCACCATGAAGGCCGTCTCACGGACCGCATCGACCTGCACGAGTGGGTCACGATGTCGCTGCAGCGTTCGGTCGATTCCGTGAACAGCAAGATGACCAACGGCCTCGCGTTCCTCGCGACCGTGGGTTCGACCGCTCCGTTCGTCGGTCTGTTCGGCACGGTGTGGGGCATCCTGCACGCGCTCATCGCCATCACCCTGAGCGGCCAGGCAAGCCTCGACAAGGTTGCCGGTCCCGTCGGTGAGGCGCTCATCATGACGGCACTCGGCCTGGCGACTGCGGTGCCTGCGGTCATCGGTTACAACTGGCTGCTCCGCCGCAACAAGAACATCAGCGAGAGCCTGCGTAATTTCGCTTCGGACCTGCATGCGTACCTCGTGGGCGGTGCCCGCGTGTCGCAGGGCACTCCGGTCGCGGGCGTGAAGAAGTAAAGACCCGGTACCCCGGCTCTTTACGTTTCACCAATTGAGGTAACGCGGCATGTCAATGAGCGTCAGTTCTGGCGGCGAAGAGGAAGCGTCGTCCATCGCGGAGATCAATACGACTCCGCTGGTGGACATCATGCTCGTGCTGTTGATCATCTTCCTGATCACGGTCCCCGTGATCCAGGATCTGGCCAACGTGCACATCCCGAAAGTCGCCAACATTCCCACGCAGACCAAACCGGAGAACATCACCATCTCGGTGAATACGAACGGCGAGGTCTTCTGGAATGCGTATGCCATGCCGGACAAGCAGGTGTTCTTCCAGCGAATCGTCGCGGAAGCTCGCAAGGTTCCCCAGCCGGAATTCCACATCCGCGGCGACAAGTCGGCGCGTTGGGAAGCCATCGGCAAGGTGATCTACAACCTGCAGCGCGGTGGCATCGTGAAGGTCGGATTCATCAGCGAACCTGATGCGGCCAACCTCCACATCACTCGCTAAGTCTCGAGGTACTTTTTCATGTCAATGAGTGTGGGTAGTTCAGGCGGCGAGGGCTCACCGATGATGGAGCTCAATATGACTCCGCTCATCGATGTGATGCTGGTGCTGATCGTGGTGCTGATCATCTCGATTCCGATCATGACGCACGCGACCAAGCTCGATATGCCGCAGACCAACAACCCGCCGCCGCCGGTTCGCCCTGAGGTCATTCAGATCGATATCGACTTCGACGGCACGATCGTCTGGAACGGCACCGTGGTCAGCGGCATACCGCAATTGGAGAGCTTCTTCCGTTCGGAACGCGGCAAAGACCCGCAGCCTGAGATTCACTTGCGACCCGATCGACGCTCACGCTACGAGACCACGGCACTGGTCATGGCGGCGGCGCAGCGCGGCGGCATGAAGAAAATGGGCTTCGTGAACACGGCGGATTTCCGCGACTAACCAAGTCGCGTAGCCAAATCGTTGATACGTTTGGGAAACTTTCCGCCGTACGGAGCATCCAAAATGCATGGGTGTGACAACGGCGGGCTAAAGCAGCAATAACACACGAGCCGCGGCCCTGGGTCCGCGGCTTGTTTGTAAGGAGCATCGGAAGTGTCCAATCGGATGTGTCTTGGATTGATCGTTGCGCTCGGCGCGCTGGGCTCGTCAGTGGCGTTTGCGCAAACTCCCGCCGCACCCACCGAGGGCTGCGCCCCACGAAAATTCAACAAGAAGATCGAAAAGCCCATGGCGGCCGTTGAAAAGGCCTTCAACGCCAAGCAATGGGATCAAGTGCTGTCGGGGGTCGCCGAGGCTGATGCGGACGTCACCGAAAAATCAGTTTTCGACAAGTACTGGATCAGCGAATTCCGCGGCCGCGCCCTGCTCAACCAGCAGAAGTACGCGGAAGCCGCCAAGGATCTCGAGGCCGGACTGACCTCTCCCTGCATGGAAGAGGCGGAAAAGGCGTCGCGCCAGAAATTGATGGTGCAGCTCGCCTTCCAGGTCAAGGATTACCCCAAAGTCATCGAGATCGGTAATCGGATCTGGGAAACGAACAAGGATCCCGACATCGGCGTGTACATCGGCAACGCGTATTACATTGCCGACGACTATCCGAACACCCGCCGCATCATGACCGAGGTCGTCGCGAAGCAGGAGGCGGGTCCCAAGCCGCCCGATGAGATCACCTACCGGATCCTGCAGGGCTCCTGCGTCAAGTTGAAAGACACGGCATGCATCGTCGACCTTCTCGAGAAGCTCGTCGCGCATTACCCCAAAGCCACTTACTGGCAGGACCTCATGGGCCTGCTGATGGCCCAGACCAAGAACAACAATCAGCTGCTCAACATGTGGCGCCTTTCGGATGGCGTCGACGCGATGACGGATCCTTCCGAATACGTGGAGATGGCGCAGCTCGCCGTCGGCCAGGGCTTGCCCGGTGAGGCGCAGGTCGTGATCGAGAAGGGCACGCAGAAAGGCGTTTTCGCCACCGCGAAACAGAAGGAACAGGCCAACCAGCTTCTCGCCGAAGCGAAGCAGGCGGTCACGCTCGACAAGAGCACACTTGCGAATCAGGACACCGCGGCGCGCGCCAAGACGACTGGTGACAACGACGTGAAACTGGGCGCGGCGTATCTCAGCTACGGCGAGCTCGACAAGGCAATCGAAGCCCTGCAAAGGGGCATCGGCAAAGGCGGCGTCAAAAACCCTGACGATGCAGCCATGATGCTCGGCATCGCCTACCTGCGTTCGGGCAACAAGCCGGAGGCCGCGAAGGCTTTTGGCACGGTAAAGGTCGATCCGACGATGGCTCGCATCGCCAAGCTTTGGATGTTGAAGACGACGTGAATCATGGGGATTCGGCGTCTTGCAAACGAGACAAGCCGCTGAAACTATAGAGCGAATTCGATGACCGCAAAACTTAAGGAGCGCCGCGTGTTGATTCGATCCGGACTTGGAGTCGCGGTTGCCGCGATTGGATTCATTGCCCTGGGCTCGACCTCCACCGCGTTCGCGCAGGGAGCGGCGTGCACCGGCAACGGCAAGATCTCCAAGCAGATTGCGAAGCCGATGGCCGCCGCGCAGGACGCTCAGAAGGCGAAGAAGTGGCAGGAAGTGCTGTCGAAGACGCGGGAAGCGCAGGCGGTACCGGTCGCAAAGAGCGCGTGGGACCAACACTGGATTCACGAATTTCAGGGTTACGCATATTCGATGCTCGGCCAGGATGCCGAAGCCGCTCGCGAGATCGAAGCGGACACCGCTTCGCCCTGCATCAGCGAAGCCGCCAGGGCCGGGAAGTACAAGACGCTGGCCAGTCTCTATTTCCGCCTCAAGAACTATCCCAAGGTCATCGACTTCGCCAATCGCGGTCTCAAGATCAACAAGGATCCGGAGCTGCAAGTGACGCTGGGACAGGCGTACTACCTGACCAACGACAACAAGAGCGCGATGCGCGTGATGAGCGAGGTCATGCAGAACATCGAGCAGCGTGGACAGACTCCGAAGGAACAGACGCTGCTGCTGATTCTCGCGGCTTGCGACAGGGTCGACGACAACGCATGCGTCGCGCGCCTGTATGAAAAGCTCGTCATGCTCTATCCGAAGACTGATTACTGGGAACACCTGCTGGTCGCCCTGCGCCATGGCGACACGAACGACAAGCAGAAGCTCAACGTATTGCGCCTCGCGGCCGCTGTAGACGTGCTGAAGCATGGCGAAGACTACAAAGAGATGGCGCAGATCGCTCTCGACGAAGGACTGCCCGGCGAAGCGCAGTCGGTGCTCGAGCAGGGTTTCCAAAGGAAGATGTTCAAGGATCAGCGCGAGATCGATCTCAACAATCGCCTGCTCACGAAGGCCAAGAGCGTGGTGGCAATCGAGAAAGCGAAGCTGCCTGAACAGGACGCAGCGGCGCGCGCGACTCCCCAGGGCGATGACGACGTCAAAGTCGGCGCCGCGTACCTGAGCTATGGCGAGCCGGCAAAAGCGGTCGAACTGATCAAGCGCGGGATTGCACAGGGCAAGCTCACCCAGGCTGACGAAGCCGGCATTCTGCTGGGCATCGCGTATCTGCGTTCCGACAACAAGGCGGAAGCGAAGCGGGCCTTCAATACCGTCAAGCAGGACCCGACGATGGCGCGTATCGCCAAGCTCTGGCTGCTCAACACCTGATCGAATCCGCCGCGCCGGTTTCCGGCCGGGAATAATCCAAAGGGCCGGGCGTTTACGTCCGGCCCTTTTTCTTGTCGCGGCCTCAGATCACGCCCTGGCCACGAAGCTTCGCCATGGCGGCGGCATCCAGACCTAACAAGCCTTCATAGATCTCGGAATTGTGTTGACCGATCGACGGCGCTGGCGTGCGGATCGAGCCCGGACTGGCCGACAGTCGCGGCGCCACGTTCTGCATGCGCAAAGTGCCGAACTGCGGATGCGTGGTTTCTACGATGGCTTCACGCGCCGCGAAATGCGGATCCTCGAGCATGTCAGAGGTGCGATAGATGAGTCCGGAAGGCACCCCATGGCGCTCGAGCAGATCGAGCAATTCGCGCGTGCCCTGCGTCGCGGTCCAACGCGCGATGATGTCATCGAGCTCCTGCTGGTGCGTGCCGCGCGCCTCGTGATCCTGGTAGCGCGTGTCGCTCGCGAGCTCCGGCGCATTCATCGCGGCTGCCAGCCGTGTGAACACGGTGTCTTGGTTGGCGCCGATCATCACGATGCCATCGCGCGTCGGATAGACGTTCGAGGGCGCGATGCGCGGCAGGATGGCGCCACTGCGTTCGCGCACATGCCCGAGCTGATCGTATTCGGTGACCAGCGACTCCATCATGTTGAGCACGGACTCGTAGATGGCGGCATCGACCACCTGGCCGATACCCGTGCGGTCGCGGTGATGCAGGGCGGCGAGAGTGCCCATGCAAGCGTGTACGCCCGCGAGCGAGTCGCCAATGCTGATGCCGACTCGCGACGGCGGACGATCCGGTTCGCCGACGATGTAACGCAAGCCGCCCATCGCCTCACCGATGCCGCCGTAGCCGGCGCGCTGTGAATACGGTCCGGTCTGTCCGTAACCCGAAACGCGCGTCAGGATGAGCCGGGGATTGAGCTGCGAGAGCTCCTGCCAGCCGCAGCTCCATTTTTCGAGCGTTCCGGGGCGGAAGTTCTCGATGACGACGTCCGCTCTTTGCACCAATTCCTTGAAAAGGTTTTGGCCAGCTTCCTGCCGCAGGTCGAGAGTGACGGCTTTCTTGTTGCGGCCGATCACCGGCCACCACACCGATGGCTGGCCGCGCTTCTGTGGGCCCCAGTGGCGCATGGGATCGCCCTGGCCGGGCGGTTCGATCTTGATGACCTCGGCACCCATGTCGCCGAGCAGCTGGCCGCAGAACGGTCCAGCGATCAGCGTACCGAGCTCGAGGACGCGAAGGTCGGCGAGCGCGCCCGGGCCCAGGGTTGGTGTAGGAATCATGGCGGGCGGGTTGTACCGGCGGCACCGGCGAGGGTCAAGCGCGCGCAACGGGTCCCACGACGGGGGGCTTACAATTCACTCCATGGAACCCGCCAGCATCGAGATCGTGGAAGTCGGACCTCGCGACGGCCTGCAGAGTGAGTCGCAGGTATTGCCGACGCCGGCAAAAGTGGAATTCGTGCGTCGACTGCTCAGCGCCGGCCTCAGGCGCATCGAAGTGGCGAGCTTCGTCAATCCAAAACGCGTGCCGCAGATGGCTGACGCCGAAGCCGTGTTGTCGGCGCTCGGGACGGAGCCGCCGGGTGTGCGTTTCATCGGCCTGGTCCTCAATCGCAAAGGCTTCGAGCGCGCCCACGCCGCCGGTTGTGCCGAGGTGGGAATGGCAATCGCCGCCAGCGAATCTTTCAGCCAGCGAAACCAGGGTTGCAGCGTCGATGAAGGGGTCGCGGCGTGGCTCGAGATTGCCGCGGCCGCGCGGGCCGCCGGGATTCGCGCCCACATCACCATTTCGACCGCCTTCGGCTGTCCGTTCGAAGGCGAGGTCTCCGCGGCGCGCGTGCTCATGCTCGCCCAACGCCTGGCAGCCGGCGCGCCGGAGGAGATTGCGATCGCCGATACCATCGGCGTTGCCGTACCTACGCAGGTCACCGAGCTCGTCGGGGCGCTGCGATCCTCATTGCCGCAAGTAAAGGTCCGCGCGCATTTTCACAACACCCGCAATACCGGACTGGCAAATGCCTACGCCGCGGTCGTGGCGGGCGTGAGTGCGCTGGACGCGAGTTGCGGTGGCATCGGCGGCTGTCCGTTCGCGCCCGCGGCAACTGGCAACATTCCGACCGAAGATCTGATCTACATGCTGCATCGCATGGCCATCGACACCGGCGTGGACCTTCCGGCGCTGCTCGAAACCAGCAAGTGGCTGCAACAGACACTGGACCACGCCGTTCCCGGCATGGTCGTGAAGGCCGGATTGTTTCCGGCCGGCAAACCTATTCACTAGAGGAGTTCTCAAGATGGCGATCAAGGCTGGCGACAAGATGCCCGCGGGCACGTTCAAGACGATGACCAAGGATGGTCCGCAGGACCTCACGACCGATCAGTTGTTCAAGGGCAAAAAAGTGGTGTTGTTCTCGGTGCCGGGCGCGTTTACGCCGACCTGCGATGCCAAACATCTGCCGGGTTTCGTCGGCAACGCGGCGGCCATCAAGGCCAAGGGCGTCGACACGATCGCCTGCATGTCCGTCAACGACGTGTTCGTGATGGGCGCCTGGGGCAAGCACTCCAACGTTGGTGACAACGTGCTGATGCTCGCCGACGGGAACGGCGACTATGCCAAGGCCCTGGGCCTCGAAATGGATGGCCGCGGCTTCGGCATGGGCACGCGCGGCCAGCGTTTCGCGCTCATCGTGAAGGATGGCGTGGTGACGGACGTGGAAATCGAAGCGCCGAAAGAGTTCAAGGTCTCCACGGCCGAGAACATTCTTTCTAAGCTGTAAGTTCTATTTCCGCGATGCGTCGATGAGCTTTTCGAGCTCCGGCACGATGGTAAAGAGGTCGCCGACGATTCCGATGTCGGCGACCTCGAAGATCGGCGCTTCGGCATCCTTGTTGATGGCAACGATGGTGCGCGCATCCTTGATGCCGGTGATGTGCTGAATGGCACCGGAAATGCCAATGGCCACGTACAGTTCGGGCGCGATGATCTTGCCCGTCTGGCCCACCTGCATGTCGCTCGGTACATAGCCGGCATCGACCGCGGCGCGCGACGCGCCGACCGCGGCGCCGAGTTTGTCGGCGAGTGCATAGATCAGCTTGAATGCATCGGCACTCGCCAGCGCGCGGCCACCGGAGATCACTCGCGTGGCGCTCTGCAGATCCGGACGATCGCCGCCCGCGGCGGCCAGCGACACGAAGCGCGTGTGCGTCGGCAATGCAGCGGCGGGACTCATCGATTCCACTTTTGCGTTACCGCCGGTGGCGGCCGCCTCGAACGAAGCGGTACGGATGGTGGCGACGATTTTCGTTTCCGGTGCGACTTCGACCGTGGTGATGGCATTGCCGGCGTAGATAGGCCGGCGGAAGCGCGTGGCGCTCTCGATGCTCATGACATCCGAGACCTGCGGCGCATCGAGCAACGCGGCGACACGCGGCATCAGATCCTTGCCGAACGTGGTCGAAGGGCCGAAGACGTGGGTGAAGGGCGCGCTGAGCTCGGCCACTTGCGGCGCCAGCGTTGCCGCCAATTGATGGTCGTGAACGGCGTTGGCAATTTCGATGACACGCGCGACGCCGGCGAGCGCGGCCGCCTGGGCAGCTACCGGCGAACCCGGCGCGGCAAACACAGCGACCACGATCTGGCTGCCGGCGAGCGTCGAGGCCGCTTTCACGCACTTCGCGGTGGAGGCGTTGAGCTTTCCATTTGCATGCTCGGCGATGACGAGAACCTGCGTCATACGAGCCCCCGCTTGTGCAGCTCCGCAAACAACCCGGCGGTGTCCTTGACCATGATGCCGCGTTGCCGGCCCGGAGGCGGCTCGGTCTTGACGACTTTGACCCGCGCTGTGCTTGCGCCGCCGACTTCGGCCAAAGGAATGCTGGTGAGCGGCTTCGTCTTGGCTTTCATGATCTCCGGGAGCTTCACGAAGCGCGGCTCGTTGAGGCGCAGATCGGTGGTGACGACCGCCGGCAGATCCACCTCCAGGGTTTCGAGGCCGGCGTCGACTTCGCGCGTCACCTTTGCCGTGGTGTCGGTGAGCTCGAGCTTCGAGGCAAACGTGGCCTGCGGACGGCTCCACAGCGCTGCCAACATCTGTCCGGTCTGGTTGTTGTCGTCGTCGATCGCCTGCTTGCCGAGAACGACCAGGAAAGGCTGCTCGCGCTCCACCAGCTTGAGCAGGATGCGCGCCGTGGCGAGCGGCTCGATCGGTCCGTCGGCGATTACGTGCAGCGCGCGTTGCGCGCCCATGGCGAGCGCGTTTCGCAGCGTCGACTGGCAATCCGCGGGGCCGATCGTCGCGACCACCACTTCGTCGGCACGGCCGCGTTCCTTGATGCGCAGCGCTTCTTCGATGGCGATGGCGTCGAAGGGATTGATGCTGAGCTTGACGCCGTCGAGCATCACTCCCGTGCCATCGGGCTTCACGCGAATGCGTACGTTGTAGTCGACGACGCGTTTGATTGCGACGAGAATCCGTCGGGGTTGAGAACCATCCATCGTTCGCAGTGTAGCGGGAGTTGTGAACGTGTTCGAGGGCGGGGAAACCAGCTGATGTTCGTCTACGCGCTGCGGCGTATCGCCGGGCTCATTCCTACACTGTTTGTGCTGGTCAGCCTGTCGTTCTTCGTGATCCGGCTCGCGCCGGGTGGGCCTTTCGATCAGGAGCAGGTGTTGCCGGCGGCGGTCCGCGCCAATCTCGACGCCGCGTACGGATTTGACCGGCCGCTGATCGCGCAGTACGGAAGCTATCTGGCGGGAGTGGTGCGCGGCGATCTCGGGCCTTCGCTGCGTTTCAAGGATTTCCGCGTCACCGAGCTCATCGCCAGCGGTCTGCCGCTCAGTCTAACTATCGGGCTCGCCGCGGCGCTGCTGGCATTCCTGGTCGGAGTGCCGCTCGGCGCGCTGGCCGCCTGGCGCGCCAACTCGTTCACCGACCATGCGCTCATGGGGTTCTCGATGCTGGGCGTGGTGCTGCCGGGCTTCGTGGTCGGGCCGCTGCTGGCACTGGTGTTCGGCATCTATTGGCCGATTTTCCGCGTGGGCGGATATGAGCCGGGCGAGTCGAGCTTTCTCGTGTTGCCGGTGGTCACGCTGGCGCTGCCGGTCGGCGCGTATATCGCGCGCCTCATGCGCAACAGCGTGCAGGAAGTCTTGCGCGCCAATTTCATCCGCACCGCGCGCGCCAAAGGCGTGAGCGCCCGCAACGTTTTTCTGCGGCACGCGCTGCGACCGGCACTGATCCCGGTGGTGAGTTACCTCGGGCCCGCGGTGGCGTTCGTCATCACCGGCTCGCTGGTGGTCGAGTCGGTGTTCGGTCTGCCGGGCTCGGGCCGTTTTCTGGTCCAGGGGGCCATCGATCGTGACTATCCACTGGTCATGGGCATGGTGCTGGTCTACGGCGTGCTGACGCTGCTGTGCAACCTCATCGCGGACCTGCTGTACGGCTGGCTCGATCCGCGCGTGCGGCTGGCATGAGCGGACGCACGCGCGCGGCGCTCATCGTGCTCGGCCTGCTGGCGGCGCTCGCGCTGCTGGCGCCGTGGATCACGCCTTACAGCCCCGACTTCCTGGACTGGCAACACCTGGCATCGCCACCGCGGCTCGATTCCTCGCACTGGCTCGGAACCGACCGGCTCGGTCGCGACCTGTTCGCCCGTGGCATGCAGGCCATGCGCGTCTCGCTGCTCATCGGTGTGCTGGCGGCGATGGTGAGCGTGTGCATCGGCGTCGCCTGGGGCGCCACGGCAGGTTTCGTCGGCGGGCGCGTGGATGCGGCCATGATGCGCTTCGTCGACATCGTCTATGCGCTGCCCTATGTGTTCTTCGTGATCATCCTGTCGACGCTGTTCGCGCGCGGCAGCATCGCCGCGTTGTTCATCGCCATTGGCGCGGTGGGCTGGCTCACCATGGCGCGCATCGTGCGCGGACAGACCCTGAGCCTGCGCCGCCGCGAATTCATCGACGCCGCGATCGCCAGCGGCGTGCGTACCCCGCAGATCCTGTGGCGGCACATCGTGCCCAACGTCGCGGGTGCGGTGATTGCCTACGCGACCCTCACCATTCCGCAGACGATCCTGTTCGAAAGCTTCCTGAGCTTCCTCGGCCTCGGCGTGCAGGAGCCGTACGCCAGTCTCGGCAGCCTCATCAATGAAGGGGCGCAGGAAATGGAATCCTCGGCGTGGATGCTGCTGGTGCCCGCCACGCTGCTCACAGTGTTGTTAGTCGCGTTCAACCTGCTCGGCGATGGATTGCGTGCGACGCTCGAGTCCCGCGATGAGTGAGGCGCTGCTCGTCGTCGAGGATCTTGCGGTCACCTACGGCGCGACCTTGGCGGTGGAATCGGTGTCGATGGAGCTGGCACCGGGTCGTTGCCTGGGGATCATCGGCGAGTCGGGCGCGGGCAAGACCCAGGCATTCCTGGCAATGATGGGACTCCTGCCCACGCAGGCTCGCGTCTCGGGGCGGGCGCGCCTCGAGGGCGTGGACCTGTTCGGGCATGGCGCGGCTGCGCTTCGCGGCCAACGCATGGCGATGATCTTCCAGGATCCGATGACTTCGCTGACGCCGCACATGCGCATCGGCGACCAGATCGCGGAGCCGCTGGTGACGCATCGGGGCATGAGCTGGAATGACGCGCGGATCCAGGCGGCCGTTCTGCTCGAGCAGGTGCGCATGAACGACGTGCCACGGCGGCTGCGCCAGTATCCGCACGAGCTGTCGGGCGGCATGCGCCAACGCGTCATGATCGGCATGGCGCTCGCCTGCGATCCGCAATTGTTGATCGCCGATGAACCGACCACGGCGCTCGACGTATCCGTACAGGCGCAGATTCTCGCGCTGCTGCGTCAGCTCGTTGCGGAGCGTGGCATGGCACTGGCGGTGGTCACTCACGACATGGGAGTGATCGCGGCGCTGGCCGACGACGTCATCGTCATGCGCCACGGCCGCATCGTCGAGCGCGGGCCGGTAGCCCGGATCCTGGCGCAGCCCGCGCACGAATACACGCGCAGCTTGTTAGCCGCGACGCCACGCGTCGACACGCCGGGCGCGGGCCGGGTTCGCAACGTTGATCCTGGCGGGGCAGCGAATCCGCTCAGAGTTCACAACCTGAGTGTCGACCACCAGCTGCGCGGAGGCTGGTTGCGCAGGGCGAAGGACCTGCGCGCGGTGGACGGCGTTTCTCTCGAACTGGCTGCCGGCGAGGCGCTGGGCATCGTCGGCGAGTCCGGTTGTGGCAAGTCCACGCTGTCGCGTGCCCTGCTGCGGCTCGGACCGGTCACCGGCGGTGAGATCGTATGGTTGGGGCGCGCCATTCAGGATCTGGACGGCGAAGAGCTGCGGGCGTTGCGCGCCGGCATGCAGATCGTGTTTCAGGATCCCTTCGCGAGCCTCGATCCCACCATGAGCGTGGCTGACATCGTTGCCGAGCCGCTGCGCGCGCTACGGCCGGCGATGAGCGTGGCGCAGCGCGCGGCAGCCGTCGCCGCCATGCTGGAGGGCGTCGGCCTGGGGGCGGAGTTCGCGCAGCGGCGCAGCCGCGAACTCTCCGGTGGCCAGTGTCAGCGCGTGGCAATCGCGCGTGCCATGGTGCTCAAACCCCAACTACTGGTCTGCGACGAGGCCGTCAGCGCGCTCGATGTCTCGATTCAGGCGCAGCTGCTCGACCTCTTCGAGGCGATCAAGCGCGAGCACGGCACCAGCATCGTGTTCGTCAGCCACAATCTTGCGGTGGTGCGCCGGTTGTGCGAGCGCGTGCTGGTCATGTACCTCGGGCGCGTGGTGGAAGAGGGGCCCACCGAAGAGGTGTTCCTCGAGCCACGGCACCCGTACACCCGCATGTTGTTAGAGTCGGTTCCCTTGCTCGATCCGGCGCTCGAGCGTGCGCGGCTGGCGACTCTGTCGGCGCGGGGCGAAACGCCATCGGCGGTAGATCGGCCGAGCGGCTGCGCGTTCCGCACCCGTTGTCCGGCGGCGCAGAGCACCTGCGCCGCGCTGCGTCCAGAGCCGGAAATCGTCGCAAATTCGCACCAGGTGGCCTGCCTCAGGTGGCGCCAAATTGTGAACGACAGCGTGAATTCCGCCTGATTGCGGGTCGCCGGATCGCGCAACTGACTTTGGATCGCGTTATTCTCACGCCTTCCTTTTCATGAGTACGCCGATGTCCCAGGAAACCCAGGTTCGCCCCAGTGAAGGCCTGCGCCACGTCAAGTACGAGATCCGTGGCCGGCTTGCTCGTCGCGCCCAGGAGCTCGAGCGTCAGGGCTACGAGATAGTGCCGTTGAACATCGGCAACCCCGGCGCTTTCGGATTTCGCACGCCCGAGACCATGCGCCTGGCCATGATCGAAAACATGGCGGTGGCCGAGGGCTATTGCCACCAGAAAGGCATCTTCCCGGCGCGCGAAGCCGTGGTCATGCAGCAGCAATCGCGCGGTGTCACCAGCGTCAGCGCCGAAGAGGTGTTCATCGGCAACGGCGTGAGCGAGTTGATCGACCTCTGTCTGCGCGCGCTGCTCAACGCCGGCGACGAAGTGCTCATCCCGAGCCCCGACTATCCACTGTGGTCGGCCGCCGTCACGCTGAACGGCGGCAAGGCGGTCTACTATCCGTGCCGGCCCGAAAATGATTTCGTGCCGGATCCCGAGGAAATCGCCGCGCTCATCACCCGCAAGACGCGCGCCATCGTGGTCATCAACCCTAACAACCCGACCGGCGCGGTATATCCGCGCGCGGTGTGCGAAGGCATCGCGCGGCTGGCCGAGGAAAAGAAGCTGGTGGTGTTCAGCGACGAGATCTATGACCAGATGACCTACGACGGCGCCGAATCGATCCCGATGGCGACCCTGGTGCGCGACACGGTGTGTTGCACGATGTCGGGCCTGTCGAAAATCTATCGCGCCTGCGGCTATCGGGTCGGCTGGGCGGCGTTCTCGGGCAATCTGCGTGGCGCCGCCGACTATCTTTCGGGCCTGGAGCTGCTGACTTCGCTGCGCCTGTGTTCCAACGTGCCGGCGCAATGGGCGGTGCAGACCGCGCTCGGCGGCTATCAGAGCATCAAGGAATTGCTGGCACCGGGCGGACGCCTGTATGAATCCCGTCGAGCGATTCTCGAAGCCACATCGTCGAGCCGCTTCCTCGCACTTGCCGCCCCGAAAGGTTCGATGTACGCCTTTGTCCGCGTGAAGACCGACGAGTTGCCGGACTTCGACGACCAGACTTTCGCACTCGATCTGCTCGAGCAGAAGCACGTGCTGCTCGCACCGGGTACGAGCTTCAACGTGCCGTACCGCGATCATTTCCGCACGACGTTGTTGCCGGACGCGGCGTTGCTCAAGAAGGTCTTCACGCGCATCGATGAGCTGTTGGCGAGCTACGCCAATCGTCCGGCCGGCGACAAGCCGAGCGTGGTGCACGCCGAAACGCGTTTCAAGTAGAGCCTTATAAAGCTATCGTAAGTTATTGAACCGCCAGAGACTACTGCCATCCATTCATGACGGTCTCGCAGCCGGCACGACGCTCATCGTACCGAGCGCGCAACGCCAGGCCGCGGTCCGTGCCGCCTGGGCCGCTGAGCAGCGCGACGCCGGGCGCGCGTTGTGGACCACGCCGCGCATCACCACCTTTGCACAGTTCGCGGAAGCCGCGCTCAACGAGCAATGGGGGCGCGCCAATCTACCGGACCGGTTGCTGCCCGCAGGTGCGGAGTGGGCGCGCATCCGCGAACTGCGACGCGATGCCGGTGGCGCGGCCGAAGCGCGCGCATTGCTCGCGGCGGTGCGCACTTTGCTCGACTGGCGCATCAGCGATTCCGTGCGCGTGCTCGGCGGCTCTCCGGAAAGCGATCTGCTGATCGAGACCCTGGCGGCGTTGAAGACCCTTGCCGCCGATCATGGCCGCAAACCTTTGCGCGCGTGGCTCGACGAACTCGAACCCACCGGCGAAAGCTTGCTGGCAATTGGCATCGGCAATCTGCCGACCTTGCAGCAGGACGCGCTTCGCCGAGTGGGAGCGCAAATGGCGCCAGTGCCCGCCGGCGATTCCGCGGTCGCCATCGCCACCGCGCAGGACGACGCGCACGAGCTCGAGTTGATCGCCTCGTGGTGCCGTGGCGAGCTGGAACGTGATCCGCAATGCCGGCTGCTCATCATCGATGCGAAGCTGCGCCAGCGCCGCGCGCTCTACGATCGACTGCTGTCGCAGACGCTGGCGCCTTCCGAATGGCTGGGCGCTACGCCGCGCCCGGCATCCACCGCCTTCGCCATCGAAGGCGGGCGACCGCTGGCGGAATTCCCGCTGATTGCGCATGCATTGCTGACCTTGCGACTGCTGACCGGGCGGTTGCGATTCGACGAGGTGGTGCGCTGGTTGCGGCTGCCGTTTCTCGACGGTGCCGATCTCTTCGCGGGCGCGGCGATCGAAGCGAAATTGCGCGGCGGCAGAAAACTCGAGTTCGCCGCGGATGAGCTGGCGACGTTTCTGGAGCGCAGTGACGGCGCGGCGGCCGGCGCGCTCGCCGCGCGTCTGCGACAGGCGTTGAAAATGCTGGCAGGCGACCGACGCACCCCGACCGACTGGTCGCCGCGCCTGCTCGCGGCGCTGCGATTGCTCGGGTGGCATGGCACGCGCGCACTGCGCAGCGATGAACAGCAAACCGTGAACCGCTGGCACGCTTTGTTGGACGAGTATTCGGCGCTCGGCCCCTGGTTGTCGCTGGCAACCGCCGGCGAGGCCGTGGCGACCCTGGCGGACCTGGCCGGTGAGCGAAATTTCGATGCAGCCAGCGTCGAGGCTCCGGTGACCCTCACGGACTCGCATGACGATCCGGCGGTGCGCTACGACGCCATCTGGGTCGCGGGACTCGATGCGGCACAGTGGCCGCCGGCGCCGCGACCCGATGTCTTCATCCCGCTTCGCCTGCAAGCGGCGGCCGGCGTGCCATGGGCGAGCGCCGCCGGGCAAACACGTGCGGCACGCGTCGCGCTCGCGGGTTGGCGCGCCGCCACCGGATCGCTGGTTTGTTCGTGGGCGCGCCTCGAAGGTGACGCGCATCGATCGCCGAGTCCCTTGCTCTCGCACTTGCCGGGGCAGCGGCAATATGTGCCGGCAGGCGTCGCAGTTTCGCTCGCCGTCGCGCTGCACCGGCCGCAGCTCGAGTCCATCGAAGATGTAGTCGGCGTTCCGGTGGACACGCGGCGAACGGTGGCCGGAGGCGTCAAACCACTCGCGCTGCAAGCCGAGTGCGAATTTCGCGCCTATGGCGAGATGCGTCTGAAGGCCGAGAAACTCGAAGTGCCAGAGCCCGGCATCGACCGGCGCGAGCGCGGCATGCTGTTGCACAAGGCGCTGGAGCTGGTGTGGATCAAGCTCGAGAGCCATTTCTCGCTGACCGCGACTGGCGCGCAGCTGTGGGGCCAGATGATCGCCGACTCGGTCGCGGCCGCGGTGTTGTCGGTATTTCGCGGACCCGTGCCCGCGGAGCTTCGCGCCGCGATCCACCGTGAAACACTCCGGCTCGAGCTGCTGATCGGAAAATTGCTGGACCTCGAGTGCCAGCGCGCCGCGTTCGTGATCGAGAAGCTGGAAGCCCGCCGGGAGGTGATCATCGGCGGCGGACAGTTCGAGCTGCGCATCGATCGAATCGATCGCATCGAAGGCGGTGGCTTCGCCATTCTCGACTACAAGTCCGGCGAGCCGCGCAGTTTGCGCTGGCAGGGTGAGTCGGTGCGCGATCCGCAGCTGCTGGCTTACCTGATGGCCGAGCGCGGACGCAAAGTGCTGGCGCTCGCCAACGTGTCGCTGGCCAATGGCCGCGCGAAATTCGTCGGCAAGAGCTCGCACAAGGGACTGCTGCCCGGCGTCGCCGGCCTGCCTGGCATGAATCCCAACAAGGTTCCGCCCGAACAGATCGAAGCGGCGTGGGAGGCGGAGACCGGGCGCCTGCTGCACGCGGTGCAGATGCTGGCGGAGGCGTACATCGCGGGTCGAGCGCTGGTGCAGCCTGCGCCCGACGTCTGTCGCAATTGCCATCTGACCACTCTCTGCCGGCGCGTCGAGCTCGCAGCGCTCGATCTGCAGGTCGGGGAGGGCGCTTGAGCGAGCTCGCGGCGGCCGATGCGCTGGCGCGCGAACGCGCGCTGGATCCAGCGCACTCATTCATCGTGCAGGCGCCCGCGGGATCGGGAAAGACCACGGTGCTGACGCAGCGCTACCTGCGGTTGCTGACGACGGTCGACGAGCCCGAGCAAGTATTGGCGATCACGTTCACACGCAAGGCCGCGGGCGAGATGCGCGAGCGCGTGCAGAAGGCGCTGGACGGCGCAATCGAAGTCAAATCGCCTGCGGATGCGCTCACGCTTGCGCTGGCGAAGGAGGCACGCGCGCACGCGACGCGCCGTGGCTGGGGCATCGACGACAGCGCCGCTCGCCTGCGCATCCAGACCATCGATGCTTTCAATGGCTACCTCGCCAACTCATTGCCGATCACATCGCAGAATGGATTCGGGCGGAGCATCGCCGACAGTCCCGACGATCTCTACGACATCGCCGCGCGCGAAACCCTGCGTCACGCGGAAACCGACCCGGAATTCCGCGCCGCCTTCGAGCTCATCCTGCGCCGTCTCGACGACAGCTGGTCGCGCCTCGAGCAGCTCATCGCCGGCATGCTTCCCAAGCGCGCGGAGTGGCTGCCGAATCTGCCGCAGCTCTCGGGTGAAGCGCTGGTGCCGAAAATCGAAGCGAGCCTGGCCGCCATCGTGGGCGAGGAGCTCGTCGGTGCCACCGCACCGTTGTCGCCGGATTTCATCGAGCAGGCGAGTGCGCTTGCCCGTTTCGCCGCCCAGCATGTCGATGCCGCCGAGCGTCCGGACGTTGCCAGCTGGCGCGAGCACCCGGCGCCGTTGTCCGTCGCGCTCGCCGACCTGCCGCGCTGGCGCGGAATTGCCGAGCTGGCGCTCAAACTCGATGGCGGCGTTCGCCGCCAGCTCACCAAGAACGAGGGCATTCCCCCGGATAATCCGCTCGGCAGGATTTTGCGCGACGACTGGCTCAAGCGCCTGGTGCTCATCGATCCGGCGCAGGTCCGCGCGCTGGCGACGATCTCGACTCTGCCCGATCCGGTCGTTCCCGAGCGGGCACGGGGCGCACTCGACGCGCTCGCGCGGCTCCTGTTGCTGGCCGCGGCACAGCTCACGCAATTGTTCAACCGTCACGGCGAGTGCGACCACACCGAGATCGCCGGCGCCGCGCGCCGCGCACTCACCGTGGACAGCAGCCCGACGCCGTTGGCGGAACGCATCGGCACGCGGCTCACGCACATCCTGGTCGATGAATTCCAGGACACCTCGCGCGATCAATACGAGCTGCTGCGCACGCTCACGCAGGACTGGTCGAGTGGCGACGGCCGGACCTTGTTCCTGGTCGGCGATCCCATGCAGTCCATCTACGGTTTTCGCAACGCCGAAGTCGGGCGCTTCTCGACGGTCCGCGCCGCCGGACTCGCGGGCCTGCATCTCACGGCGCTCGAGCTGCGCCGCAATTTCCGCTCGGCGCCGGCGCTGGTGCACTGGTGCAACGACGTCTTCGCGCGCGTTTTCCCCGCGGCCGACGACGTGCGCCTCAGCGCCGTCCGGCATCTCGCAAGCGTTGCGGCGCGCACCAACCTGAGTGGCGAGCCACGTCTCTATCGTGTCGAAGGCGATTGTGGGCCGCGCGCCGAAGCTTTGGCGGTGGCCGATCTCATCGCCGGACTCAAGCGCGCGCATCCGGGGGAAAGCATCGCGGTGCTCGCCAGCGCGCGTCCGCATCTGCGCCGTATCCGCGAGAGTCTCGCCGCGCGCCACATCCCGTTCATCGGCGTCAAGCTCGAGCCATTGGCCGACGTCACCGTGGTGCGCGATCTCGAAGCACTGGTGCGCGCGCTCGAGTCGCCGCTCGATCGCGTGGCATGGCTTGCGGTGCTGCGTGCGCCGTTCGTGGGGCTGGCGCTCGCCGATCTCACCGCGGTCAGCGAAGCCGCGGGTGATGCCTCGATACCATCGGCGTTGCTCGGTGAGATTCCCGGATTGTCAGCCGACGGCGTCGAGCGGCTGCTGCGCGCCAAGACCCCGCTGCTGTCCGCGTGGCAGGAGCGCGAACGCGAAATACGCGCGCACCTGGTTGAACGCACCTGGCTCGCCCTCGGTGGCGCTGCCGCCTGCGCCGTCGGCGAGCTCACGCACGCGCGACGTTTCCTGGCGGCACTGGATGAAGAGGATCGCAAGCGTCTGCGCGGTCGCGAGCTCGACCTCGGTCGCCTCATGGACCGTTTGTACGCCGAGGATCCCGCGCAAGCAGATGCAGTTTCGCTGATGACCATCCACGGCGCGAAGGGCCTGGAGTTCGACCACGTGTTCGTGGTCGGGGTCGGCCTGCGCGGACGCGCCGACGATCCGCGCCTGCTGAATTGGCTCGAGGTGCCGCGCGAGCAGGGTGGCGATCACCTGGTGATGGCGCCGATCCGTTTTCGCGGCGACGACGACGAGGGCAACGACGATGCAATCAACCTCTACCTGAAGCATCTGCATCGCGAGCGCGCGCGCGCCGAGCGGGCTCGCCAGGCTTACGTCGCGCTGACCCGCGCCCGACTTTCGCTGCACCTCTTCGTGCACCCGCGCGTGAAGGAGATGGACGGTGCCGTCGATTTCAGTCCCGAGTCCAATTCGATGTTGAGCAATCTCTGGCCGGCGAT
The DNA here is from genome assembly GCA_035995425.1 of Steroidobacteraceae bacterium. Taxonomy (GTDB): domain Bacteria; phylum Pseudomonadota; class Gammaproteobacteria; order Steroidobacterales; family Steroidobacteraceae; genus CADEED01. Next base: position 18,070 of record DASYKM010000029.1, on the reverse strand, counting down.
CAGTGTCGACGCCGCCAGTTTCACGGCCGTGGGCGGCGAACAGGATCAGGAACAGGAGATTGCGCCGGCGGCGACGCAGATGCGGCGACGTCTGGGTCGCAAGCCATCGCCAGTCGAGCCGCCACCGGATGTGCTGGCACGCGGTGAGCTCGTGCCCGCGGGTGTCGAGCCGGACGAGATCGAATTCAGCTGGGTGCGCCAGACGGCGCGACGTGTCGGGACGGTGGTCCACGAAGCGCTGGAGAGGTTCGGGCGTGCCTCGTTACCGTCGCTCGAGGAATTGCCAGGCTTGCGCGCGCGTCTCGAGTCGCGCCTGCAGGCATTGGGTGTGGAGTCCGAGCGTGCGACCGCGGGCGCCGAACGAGCGCTCGCCGCGCTGCGCGCGACGCTCGAGGACCCGCAGGGCCGCTGGTTGTTCGACGATTCGCACGTCGAGGCGCACTCGGAGCTGGCGCTCACCGGCGTGCGTGGCAGCCAGATCGTGAATGCGGTCATCGACCGGATCTTCGTCGCGGCCGACGGCACTCGTTGGGTGGTGGATTTCAAGACGAGCCCGCACGAAGGCGGCGACCTCAAGGCGTTTCTCGATTCGGAGGCGGACCGTTACACGCCGCAACTCACGCGTTATGCGCATCTCGCGCGGCAGCTCGGGCCGCAGCCGGTGCGCGCCGGCCTGTACTTTCCGCTGCTGGCGGCGTGGCGCGAAGTCGAAGTTGACTAGTAAGAGTCTTCGTACCGGAACTCGCTTCGCCCCGAAGCATCCGGTGGGCTGACCGTGATCTGACGCACCAGCCGTTCTGCATCAGCCGTGCGACCCGTGACGTAGCCCTGCACCACGAAGACATTGGGTGGCGTAAGCGTGAGGGTGCCGTCGAATGCGAGCGGACCTCCGATGTCGCGCAACTGGCCGGTGACCACCCCGCCAGGCTGCGTCGCGCCGTCAAGACTCAGCCGATAGGATCCGAGCGACAGCACGCTCGGGACTACCTGACGCAGGTCGCGCAACTCGATGGTCCCCTGGAGCGGTCCCAGGGCATGGCCGCTGGCAAGCACGACGCGTTTGAGGTCGGCCACGATATTTCCGCGTCGGTCACTCGGAAATTGACTGACGAATGCGGGATCCAGCGGAAAACTTGCCGTCACATTGCGCAGCTCGCCGGTGCCGTCGAATTTCAGATCGAGATCGGCGCGCCCGCTCATGAGCGCGCCGCGCACGTCCACATCGCCGACCAGTCGGCCGGTGAGGGCGCTTGCGGGAGCGAGGTTCCAGGTGGCGTCACCGATGCCGTTGCCCTGGTAGACGAGACCGATGCATTCGCCGCTCCAGATGGAGCCGCCGAGCTCGGAACACTTCACCTGCGCCGGCAGGAAGCCTGCCGCCCAGCTGGCCGGTAGATAGAACACCAGGACGCCGAGGAAGACCAGGAGCCCGGCGATGATGGTGAGCACCAGCGTGCGGCGCTTCACGCGATTCAACCTGCCTTCAGTACCAGGCCGGCATTCACGAGGCCGGTCTCGCCGGCGGATTCTATTTCCGCCGATTCCACGCGAATGCCATGGCTCTGCGAGAGCCGCGCGAGCCAGGCGACCAGCGCGTCGAAGGGCACCTTCTCGAGCCGGATGCGCAGGCCTTTGTCAGGGGTCGGCTGGCTGCTGGCGAGCGACTTGCCGAGACCGCTCTCGCGCGCCGAGCCGTCGATGAGCACCACCAGGGATTCACCGGTCGCGGCGACACCGGCACCAGGACCGGCGGAGGCGAGCTCCGGCATGGCCGCCTGGATGAAAGCGAGGTCACCCTGCTTGGTGGTCACGCGCTGGCGCGCCTGCGCGATGTTCTGGTTCAGCGGCAATACGATGGCTAACAACAACAGGATGCCGGCGGCGATGGCACCGAAGGTCACCATGCGGCGTTCGCGTTCGGCGAGATTGGCGAACCACGCGCGCATCAGGCACCCGCCTTGCGGATCTGCAGCCGGCCACGATAGCTGTCGCCGCTGGCGGTGAGCTCCATCACGTCCGCCTGCCAGGCGGCGGCGCGCAATTGCTGCCCGATGGAATCGAGGCTGGCGGCGCTCGGCGCCAGCATGCGCAGGTCGAGTGTGCCATCACGGAAATTGATGCCTTCGATGGTCGCGTCCGGCGCGGCACCGCGCGCGCTGGCAATCGCCGACAACGCCGGAAGCAATGCGCCTCCGGCTCCGCCGCTGTGGATCTCATCGAGCCGCTTCGCCACGCGTCCGCGCGCGTTAATGGCATTCTGCTGGCCCGGCATGGCGGCGCGGAAGGCCTGCTGAATACCGGCGTCGAGCGAGGCCTCGGTCTTGCGCAGGCGATTCAGCTCGACCCCGCGCGCTCCGAGGTGCAGACACAGCAGCGATGCGGCCAGCACCGCCGCCACGCGCCACGAACGCCAACCGACCTCGAGCGACGAAGTGACCGCGAGCGCACCCTGCAGCAGGTTCACCGCATCGCCGCTCGCGGCCGCCGGCGCGAGCACGCTCAACGGTCCCGACGGCAGCAGCTGCACTTTCATCCCCGTGAAGCGTTCGCGAAACGCTTCCACGGCGGACTGGTGCGCCTGCCACTCGTCGTGCCCCGCATACAGCAGCAGCCCGAGCGGCGCGGGCTCGAGCCCGGCAACCGCGGACGACTGCATGGACAATGCCATCTCGAACGCATCGCCGATCGACAGCGCCGGCAACACCAGCGGCGGAGCGTCGGCGGTGCGCAGCGTGAGCGTGTCACCGTCCAGCAGGGCGATCATCTGGCCCGGCATGGCGGGCAGCAGGGTCGACTCCGAGTAGATAGCCTGGGGATCGAGGCCGGCGGCGCGCAATTCCGCCAGCCGCGCATCGATGAGCGAGCGGGCGATGACGGCGACCGGCACGCGGCCGCTCACCGCATCGCGATCGCCGATGGCGAAGTGCAGGTTTTCGATCTCATCGGCGACGCGTTCTTCGAGCGCGAAGGGAATGACCTGGGCGAGCTTGGCGGCACCTTTCGCCGGCGCATCGCTGTCCGTGGCCAGCACTTCGCTCGCCGGCAGGATGACGGCGACGCGCCGTCCGGTGCTCATGGCCGTGGCCTGCGCCAGCTCGCCGGAGACGGCGTTGACCACGACGTGGCCGTCGTCGTTGCACACCATCCACTGCGGTGCGGCGCCATCGCGAAGATGGATGATCAGCGATTCGGTCATTGGTTATTCGCTTCCAAAACTGCGTTGTACGGTACGGACTTTGTGGTCCGCTTCGCGGAATAGAACACTGTACAAAACGAACTCCGCGGTGCCAATGCGAATGTTGGTGCGCAACCGGAACCAGCTCGAGGTCTCGGCGATCTTGGTTTGCACGACACCCTGGACGGCGGGGTTGCTGACGCCGGTGAGAAAGACCGACATGGCCGGGAAACAATTCTTCTGCCGCAGCTGCGGCAGGTCCATATTGGAATAGGCCGTTTGATTCATGCTTTCCACTGCGTCGAGGACCTGTCCGCTGGCCGTGCAGACATTGACCGTCGCATCGTTTGGCAACGCGCTCACGTAGGGCGCGATTTTGGCGTAAGCCTCGGCGCCGAATCCGGGCAGCGCGAGCAGCTCCGACGTATGGGTGATGAAGGTGTTCGGCGGTCGATAGGGCGGCAGTTGTGTCAGATACAAGGTGTCTTCGCCACCATCGGTAGGTTGTGGCGCGATGTCCGAGTCCAGCCAGTCCACCAGCAGACCCGCGAAGCGCGGGTCGATGTCGAGTCGGCCGAGAAGGTCGCGGAAAACGTCCACCTGGTGCGGGTCGATGTCGAAAGTATTGAGCGGCGGACCTTTCCACTCCACCAGGCTGTTCAGATTGAAACGACCCGTGAGGTCTTCGAGCTGCGCCTGGATCCACACGCCGGTGCCTTCGATTTCGAGCGGACCGACCGGCTCGGCCCAGGGGTCGCTCACCTGGGTCTTGGCACTGTTGGCGTTGTCTTCGAGCACGAGCGCCGCGAGGGCCTCGGCCGCCATGCCCGCCTGCACTGCCTGTTCGAGCGCGAAGGTCGCGGCGGCGCGTCGTGCCGCCATGGCTTTGTTGTAGGTGATGGCGGCGGCCAGGGTGGTCGCGATGGCGAACATCACGATGGCGACGAGCAGCGCGATGCCGCGTTGACCCCGGTGCTTCACGTCGGAATCTCGAACAGTCGCTGGACGCGCCCCCAGTCTTCGAACACCACCGTGAATTCGATGGCGAGCGGACGCGTCAGCAGCAGGTCCACCATGGCGGGCGACACCGGCCCAGAAAGAGCGGTCTTCGGCCAGTCGATGCTCCATTCGCGGGTCACCGGATCGAGGAAGCGAATCTCCACCGCTTTCACCTTGGTGAGCAGTACGCGCTGACGCGGTTCGGTGTTGAGCGCTGGGTCGACCGACAGCCAGTGCTCGCGCACCAGCGAGCCATCGATGAAGCGATAACGCACGCGCTGCTCGGCGGGTCGCTGAATGCCGGCCGGGTTGCTCCAGCCGGTGCGCGTGAACGTGACCAGAGTGTCGCTGCGCCCATCGGCAACCACCGTGGCGATGAGCTGACCCGAGCCCGTGGTATCGCGCGCCGCGCGGGCCGTCATCTGCGCGAAATCCTGTGCGACCACGCGCATCCCACGCTGAATTTCCGAGACGCGCTCCTGGGAAACATTGAGCGAGTCGCGGTCGATGAGCGCCTGGTTGATGGCCCCATAGCCGATGGCGAACATGATGGCGGCGATGAACATCGCAATCATCACTTCAATGAGCGTAAAGCCGCGGCTGCGCATCAGCGATCCTGCGGCGGCGGCTTGGGTGGGTTGGGGAGCCCGCCGTTTCCGGGGTTGCCGGGCGTCCCGGGCACATTCGGCGCGTTCGGTGTACCGCCGCCATTGCCCGGCGCGCCGTTCGGATTGCCGGAGTTGTTGGTTGAAAGGTTGCCGACGATCGGCGCTGCGATCGCCGTGGTACGAGGTGAACGCGACCTGCTGACCACGCCCGTCACGGTGGTGGTCCACGCGGTCTTCTCCGACGAGGAGGTGCTCGGTGTGCTCTGCGAGAGAGTCTGCGACGTGGGCTTGTCAGCCGGGCGGGTGTCGTCGACGAATTCACCGGTGGCGTGCGCGCGCACGTCGATGCGGAACATGCCCTTGATGGGCAGTTCGATGACTTCCTCTTCCCACTCCCAGCGCATGCCGGCCATGACTGAATTGCCGCTGCGCTTTCCAGGGTCCGGCATGTTCCTGTCGATGCGCACCTCGGTGAGCCGGTTGAGCGCCACCCATTCCGCCAGTGTCTTGTCCTTGAGATAGATGACGTTGCTGGCCGACGAAGTGATCGTCCCTAACAAGGCGCCGACCGACATCGCTACGATGGCGAGCGCCACCAGCACCTCGAGCAGCGTGAACCCGCGTGCCGGCCGATGCGGGCTCATTGGCGCGCACCCGCGCGGACCACCGGCACTTTCTGTTCGACTTCGCCCGGCAGCAGCAGCTTGATGTTGGTCTGTTCGTCGCTGTAGATGCGCGCGCGATCGGCGCTGCCCTCACGCTGCAGAGCGATCTCGAAGGACGACAGGTCGCCGTTGGCGAAGATCATGATCTGCGGCTTGAAGTCATCGAGGCCCGGCTTTTTTTTCTCGTCGAGCACGATCGGGCGTCCTTCGACGACGACCGCCGGCTCGATGCCATCGGGATATTCGCGTGAGCGCAACGCATCATCCTCCTCGGCCACGCGCCACTGATTCGTCAACACGTCGAACACCACGAAAGAGTAGGCGTCGCCGTTGGTGCGGAAACCATAATCGCGCGTCTGCAATTCCGCCTGCTCGCGAACATAGGTAAGGAGCGCGTCGAGACGCTGCGCTTCCTTGTCGAGCTCGGTATCGCGGTGGTCGCTGCCGAGGGTGATTACGGCCGCCGCGGTCACGAGGCCAATGATGAACACCACGACCATGATTTCGATCAGCGTGAAGCCAGCCGCTCGCTTCACGCTTTGGGTGCGCGCACCGCGCAAGGTGTTACTGACCGAGGTTCCAGTTGCCAATGTCGGCATTGGCGCCTTCGCCGCCTTCCTGGGAATCGGCGCCAAGAGAATAGAGGTCGTATTCCTGGCCACGCGTACCGGGGAACACATATTGGTACGGATTGCCCCAGGGATCGTTGCTGATGCGCTTGATGTAGCCACCCTCGCGCCAATTGCGCACCGTGGCGTCGTTCGGGCGTTGCGACAACGCGGCGATACCCAGGTCGGTGCTGGGATACTTGTAGTTGTCGAGCTTGTACATGGTGAGCGCGGTTTCGATGGCCTGGATGTCGCTCTTCGCCTTGGATACCTGCGCTCGCTCGACGTTTCCGAAGACATTCGGCAGGATCACGGCCGCCAGCAAACCGATGATCACCACGACCACCATGATCTCGATGAGCGTGAAGCCCCGTGCCGAGCGAAAGATGCGCGATTTCATGAGTACCCCAGGCAAAGCAGTGGCAGGCCGGAGCCATGGCCCGAAACGACAGCCCAAAACGACGGCCCAAAACGAGCGCGGATAGTAGCAAATGAACGCTGAACCCCCCGCCCAAGGGTTAGCCGGCGTGCTCAAGTCGCTCAATTGCGACCGCGGCTATGGGATTGCCCTGATTTGCGTGTGCGCACTGCTGGCGGCGCCCGAGATCGTCGGCGATGGCGCCCGGCTGGCGGGAAGCTTCGATCGCGCCGCGATCGCCGAAGGGCAGTGGTGGCGGCTGCTGACCGCGCACTTCGTTCACCTCGACCTCGAGCACGCCGTGCTCAACAGCCTGGGTGTGGTGCTCATGTGGGCGCTGTTCGCGCGCGACTATTCGCCGTGGCGCTGGGCGGCTATCTATTCCGGCGCGGCGCTCAGCGTGAGCCTGGGGCTGTGGTTCCTCAACCCGCAATTGCAGTGGTACGTAGGTGCTTCGGGCGCGCTGCACGGCGTGATGACGGCCGGCACCGTTGCTCACCTCCGGCGTCGCGACCTGGACGGCTGGATTCTCGCCGTGTTCATCGTCGCGAAACTCGCTTACGAGCAATATGCCGGCGCGCTGCCGTTTGCCGGCTCGTCCGCCACCATCGTCGATGCGCATCTCTATGGCGCCATCGGCGGTCTCGCCGTCGCACTGTTCCTGCAATCGCGCCGGCTATAATCCGCGTCCATGTCAAACAATCTGGCTTTCGTATTTCCCGGTCAGGGATCCCAGGCGCTCGGCATGCTCGGCAAGCTCGCTGACGTGTCGCCCGTGGTGCGCGTCACGTTCGATGAAGCATCCTCGGTGTTGGGTTACGACCTGTGGCAGCTGTGCAGCCAGGGGCCCATCGAAGAGTTGAACGCGACCGAGCGCACGCAACCCGCCATGCTGGTGGCCGGCATCGCCACCTGGCGGTTGTGGCAGGAGCGGGCGGGGCCGATGCCCGCCGTGGTCACGGGCCACAGTCTCGGTGAATTCACGGCACTGGTGGCCGCGGGCGCCATCGATTTCACGAACTGCGTCGACCTCGTGCGGTTTCGCGGCAAGGCGATGCAGGAGGCAGTGCCGCTCGGCACCGGCTCGATGGCCGCATTGTTAGGGCTCGAGGACGCGGAGGTCGAAGCGGCGTGCGCTGAAGCCGCGCAAGGCTCGGTCGTCGAAGCCGTGAATTTCAATTCGCCCGGGCAGGTGGTGATCGCCGGAGAGAAGGCAGCCGTACTGCGGGCCATCGAAGCCGCAAAGGTGCGCGGCGCGAAGCGCGCCATCGAATTGCCGGTGAGCGTCCCCTCGCACAGCAGCCTCATGAAATCGGCGGGCGCGCGCCTGGGCGAGCGGCTCGCGTCCACGGAAATCCGCGCGCCGCGAATTCGCTACTTGAGCGCCGTGGATGCGCAGGAGCACACCGCTGCGGACGACATTCGCGCGTTGCTCGTGCGCCAGCTGTCGAGCCCGGTTCGCTGGACCGCCACGGTCACGGCATTGAGCAGCGGCGGAGCGAAATACATCGTCGAGTGTGGGCCAGGTGGCGTGCTCGCCGGCCTGGTCAAACGAATCGAGAAGGGCCGCGACACCCGGGGCTTTTCGCTCGATGAACCCGAATCTTTCCAGGCCGCGCTCGGCGCGGTCGCAGCCTGAACGGAATTCCTCACATGCTTCAGAACGACATCGCGCTGGTCACCGGCGCTTCTCGCGGAATCGGACAGGCGATCGCCAGGGCGCTGGCCGGCGCGGGAGCCAAGGTCATCGGCACAGCCACATCGGAAGCGGGCGCCGCCGGCATCTCCGCGTGGCTCGGAAGCCAGGGGCGCGGCGCGGTGCTGGATGTGGGCAGCGCGGCGTCGATCGATGCCTTGTTAGGCGATCTCGACACGCGCGGCGAGATGCCGACCATTCTCGTCAACAATGCCGCGATCACGCGCGACACCTTGCTGGTGCGAATGAAGCCCGAAGATTGGGATGCGGTGATCGCCACCAATCTCACCAGCGTGTTCCGCCTTTCCAAGGGCGTGCTCAGGCGCATGATGAAAGAACGCCGAGGGCGGATCGTGTCGCTGACGTCGATCGTCGGACTCACCGGCAACGCAGGCCAGGCGAACTACGCCGCGGCGAAGGCGGGCATCCTCGGATTCACCAAATCGCTGGCGAAGGAGATCGCTTCGCGCGGAATCACCGTGAATGCCGTCGCCCCCGGATTCATCGACACCGACATGACGCGCACGCTCAGCGACGAGCAGCGAACCGCGCTCACTTCGCAGGTGCCGATGGCGCGCCTGGGATCGGTGGACGACATCGCCGCCGCCGTGCTGTTCCTGTGCTCGCCAGGTGCGAGCTACGTCACCGGCGAAACTCTGCACGTGAACGGCGGCATGTACATGGCTTAGGGCCCCGCTGGCGTTGTTTGGACCCCGAAATCGGGGCCAAATGTGGGCTGATTGCAACATCCAAACCACCGAAAAACAAACAAAAACAAGCACTCACGATTTGACAGCGTGGCGGGCGCTTCGGTGTTGCCCTAGAATACGCGCCCGCTGCGCCTCCCCCGGGCGGTCGCAGTGAAAACACATCCATTGAGGGCGAATCAGAAATGAGCACGGTTGAACAGCAGGTCAAGGCGATTGTCGCCGAACAGTTGGGCGTCAAGGCTGAGCAGGTTGTGAATGACGCTTCGTTCGTCGATGACCTCGGCGCCGATTCGCTCGATACGGTCGAGTTGGTCATGGCTCTCGAAGAAGAGTTCGAAATCGAGATCCCCGACGAAGACGCCGAAAAAATCACGACCGTGAGCCAGGCGATCACCTATATCTCCGATCGCCGCAAGTCCTGAGATTCGTTCCGCGGCCGTGAGCGCAGGTGACTGCCAGCGCTACCGCTGCCTTCCATCCTCCCTCACTACATAGAGGATAGTGTGTCCAAGCGACGTGTCGTCGTTACCGGGCTCGGTATCGTTTCGCCAGTAGGCAGTGACGTGGTCACAGCGTGGTCCTCCATTCTCGCTGGCCGCAGCGGCATCAAGCCGATCACGCGCATCGACGCGACTCCTTTCGCCACGCGTTTCGCGGGCGAAGTGGAGGGCTTCGACGTTGCCACCTACATCTCAGCCAAGGAAGCACGCCGGATGGATCCGTTCATGCACTACGGCATGGGCGCTGGCATCCAGGCGGTGGCGGATTCGGGACTCGACTTCGCCAAGGAAAACGGCGATCGATGCGGCGCCATCATGGGTTCCGGCATCGGCGGGCTCGCGGGCATCGAAGAAGAGGCGATCACCTGGGAACGCACGCATAACCCGAAGAAGACTTCGCCGTTCTACATCCCCAGCACCATCGGCAACATGGTGGCCGGCCACCTGTCGATCCGCTTCGGATTGCGCGGCCCGAATCTCGGGGTGGTCAGCGCCTGCACGACCTCGACGCACGCGATCGGCTTCGCGATGCGCTGCATTCAATACGGCGACGCGGACATCATCGTCGCCGGCGGCTCCGAGTGCGCCACCACGCCGACGGCGCTGGCCGGTTTCAGCCAGGCGAAGGCGCTGTCAGAGCGCAACGACGATCCTCAGGGAGCCAGCCGTCCCTGGGACAAGGATCGCGATGGCTTCGTCATGGGTGACGGAGGCGGTGCGGTCATTCTCGAAGAGCTCGAGCATGCCAAGGCGCGTGGCGCGCGCATCTATGCCGAGGTCATTGGCTTCGGCATGAGCGGCGATGCCTATCACATCACCGCGCCTCCGGAAGATGGCGCCGGTGCGCGGCTCGCCATGGTGAATGCCTTGCGCGATGCGCAGCTCAATCCCTCCGACATCCACTACCTGAACGCGCACGCCACCTCCACTCCGCTCGGCGACAAGGCCGAGACGGTGGCGATCAAGAATGCTTTCGGCGAGTACGCCTACAAGCTGCCGGTGAGCTCGACCAAGTCGATGACCGGCCACCTGCTGGGTGCCGCCGGAGTGGTGGAAGCGATTTTCTCGATCCTGGCGATTCGCGACGGCGTGGCGCCGCCGACGACTAACTACCACACGCCGGACCCGGACTGCGATCTCGACTACGTGCCGAACGAGGCTCGCAAGGTCGCGATCGACGCCGCGTTGTCGAACTCCTTCGGCTTCGGCGGCACCAACGGTTCGCTGATCTTCCGCCGCTTCCAGGGCTAAGCCTCTTGCATCGCGTGGAAGCCCGCGCGCCCCTGGTCACCGCGGTCGAGGTTTCGGGCGGCGCGTTGCGCACGCTCGCCGCCGCGCGGCCGGCGCGCTATCCGGTGTTCTTCGACAGCGCCGCGCAGGGGCCGCTGGCACGCTTCAGCCTTCTTGCGGCTGGGCCGAGTGCCGCGTTGTTTCGCGACGCGAATGGCAAGTTGAGCGCACAGGGAATGACGCCGGTGCAGGGTGGCTTCCTCGACAATCTCGAAGCGTGGTTCCAGCGGGAAGCCTTGGCCGCGGCGCCCGCGGACAGGCCGTTGCCGTTCGTTGGCGGATGGTTCGTATATCTCGGCTACGAAATTGCCGCCGAGATCGAGCCACGCCTGAAATTGCCGGCCGCGGTGGCGCCATATTCGGCATTCGCATTGCGCGTCGAAAACCTGGTGGTGCACGAGCTCGCCACCGACACGGTCTACGCAGTTTCGCAGCACGCGGACGCCGACGAGCATGCGCAGTTGATCGCCGATCTCGTAGCCGCCGAGCGGGATCCATTTCCGGTGTCGGGCGATCCGCTTCCGCTGGCGGCTCTCGAAGAAGAACCCGCGGAATTATTCCTCGCACGTGTGCGCGTCGCGCAGGAACACATTGCCGCAGGCGATATCTACCAGGCGAACCTGTCGCGCCGCTGGCGCCTGGAGCTTCGCGATCGCGGCCAGGCCGCGCAGGTCTACGCCGCACTGCGCCGCGCGAACCCGGCGCCATTTGCCGCCAGCGTGCGGCTCGACGGCATGACACTCTTTTCTTCGTCGCCTGAACGGCTGCTGGCGATCGCCGGACGCGACATCTCGACGCGACCCATCGCCGGCACGCGCGCACGATCCGGATCGGCGGAGCAGGACCAGCGTGACACCGCCGAGCTCGTGGCGCATCCCAAGGAGCGCGCCGAGCACGTCATGCTCATCGATCTCGAGCGCAACGATCTCGGCCGCGTTTGCGAAGCCGGAAGCGTGACGGTGGATGAATACATGGTCACCGAGTCCTACGCGCACGTGCATCACATCGTGTCGAACGTGCGTGGGCGCCTGCGCGCCGATCGTTCGCCGGTGGACGCACTACGCGCCTTGTTTCCCGGCGGCACGATTACTGGTTGTCCCAAGGTACGCTGCATGCAGATCATCGCGGCGCTGGAAGGCGAGGGGCGGGGCGCCTACACCGGTTCGCTGGGGTGGTTAGGCAACGATGGCGACGCGGACTTCAACATCCTGATCCGCACGTTGACCATGCGCGGCGAGGTCATCGAGTTGCGTGCGGGCGCCGGCATAGTCGCCGACTCGATTCCCGAGCGGGAGCTCGAGGAGACGCGCGCCAAGGCGCGAGGACTGTTGCGCGCATTCGAGGCACCGCATGTCTGAGCTGCTCGGCAGCTGGATCGACGGCGCGCCGGCCGACCGCGTGCCGATCGACGATCGCGGGCTGCAGTATGGCGACGGGCTGTTCGAAACCATGCTGGTGCGCCATGGACGGGTGCGCTTTATCGATGCGCACCTGGCGCGGCTTGCGCTCGGTTGCACGCGGCTCGCGATTCCGTTCGAGGTCGGCGCGGCGTTGCGCGCCGAAATCGCCGCGACGAGCGCGCGCGCTCCGGCGCTCGCGATTCTCAAGTTGATCGTGACGCGTGGCAGCGGCCCGCGCCGCGGTTATCCGCCGGCTGCGCCGGTGCGCCCGCGACGGTTGCTGAGCCTGTTTGCCGTGCCGCCTGTGCCGCCGATGGACGAGGGTGTCGATGTACGCCTCGCGGCACTGACGGTCGCGGAGAATCCGGCGCTCGCCGGCATCAAACATCTCAATCGTCTGGAGAATGTGCTCGCGGCCTCCGAGGCGGGGCACGCGACCGTTTTCGAATCGCTGCTGCGCAACCCGGCAGGCCAGGTCATCGGTGGCACGATGACGAACGTGTTCGCGGTCCAGTCTGGACGCGTGACCACGCCGCGCGTCGAGCGCTGCGGCGTCGCCGGCGTCATGCGCGCCATCGTGCTGCGTGAATGCGCGGCGCTCGGCATCGATGCCGGCGAAGCTGACCTTGCGCTCGCGGATCTTCTGGGCGCCGACGAGGTCTTCGTCACCAATGCACGCATCGGGGTTGTGCCCGTGCGGCGCGTGGGCGAGCATTCATTCCCTATGCAAACCATCGCACGGCGGCTCGGCGCGCGCATCGAGACTCTCGATGCGTAAGCTGATTCTGGTCCTCGGGCTGGCGGTGATGCTGGCGGCCGGCGTCGCGGCTATCTACTGGCGGCACGCCAACGCGGTGATGGACGCACCCGGACCGCATACCCAGGCGGTGGATCTGGAGGTAAAGCCCGGCGCTACGGTGCGTGCGGTGCTGGCCGATCTCGAAGCCCGCGGCGTGCTCGCGGATCGGCGTGCAGTCGAGCTCGTGCTGCGTGTACGCGGCTGGCCGAATATCAAGACCGGTCACTATGAATTTCCCGCGCAAGAAAGTCCGCAGGCGATCCTGAGTCAGCTCGCCGAAGGCCGCGTCGTGCTCGAAACGCTCACCATCATCGAAGGCTGGACGTTTGCGGACATGCGGCGCGCCGTCGAAGCGCATCCCCACCTCAAGGTGACGCTGCGTGGCAAGGAAGTCGCCGACGTGATGAGTGCCATCGGCCACGCGGGCGAACATCCGGAAGGGCGTTTCTTTCCCGACACCTATCGGTTCGCGGCCGGCACCACCGATCGTGAGTTGTTTGCACTGTCCTATCGAAAAATGGCCGAGACGCTCGACGGCGCCTGGGCGGCGCGCGCGGCGGCATTGCCGCTCGCCAGTGCGTACGAGGCGCTCACGCTCGCATCGATCATCGAGAAGGAAACGGGTCTTGCCAGCGAGCGGCGGCGAATCGCCGGTGTGTTCATCACGCGCCTGCGCAAGAACATGCGATTGCAGACCGACCCCACGGTGATCTACGGCCTGGGTGCCGTCTACGACGGCAACATTCGTGAACGCGACCTGCGTACCGACACGCCGTACAACACTTACACGCGCGCGGGCCTGCCACCGACTCCCATTGCGCTGCCGTCACGCGAGGCGATCGAAGCGGCGACCCAGCCGCTCGAGACCGGCGACATTTTCTTCGTCGCGACTGGAATCGGTGACGGTTCGCATGTGTTCTCGGCGACCCTCGAGGAGCACAATGCGGCCGTGCAACGTTACCTGTCACGCCTGCGAGGAAACCGCCGATGATGCCCGCGAAGTTCATCACGCTCGAGGGCATCGAAGGCGCTGGCAAGACCACGGTGGCCGATCGCCTCACGCAGGCGCTGCGGGCACGCGGCATCACGGTCCACGCGACGCGCGAGCCGGGCGGGACGAAGGTGGCCGAGCGCGTTCGCACCCTGGTGCTCGAGCGCGGCGACGAGCACATCAGCGCCACCGCGGAAACCCTGCTCATGTTCGGCGCGCGGCAGGTGCACGTCGACAACCTCATCCGGCCGGCGCTCACGCGCGGCGAATGGGTTCTGTGCGATCGCTTCACGGATGCCACGCACGCCTACCAGGGCGGTGGTCGCGGCGTCGATCGCCGGCTCATCGACCAGATCGCGAAAGCGGTGCATGGCGATCTCAATCCCGACTGCACCATCCTGCTCGACGTGCCGGTGCGTCTCGGTCTGGAACGCATGCAGGCGCGGCGCGGCGCTGTCGATCGTTTCGAAATCGAGTCGGCGCAGTTTTTCGACCGCGTACGCAACCGCTACCTCGAGCTGGCGCACGCCGCTCCCGAGCGGTTCCGCGTCATCGATGCCAGCGCGGCGCTGGAGTCCGTGTGCCAGGCCGCGCTCGCCGCGCTCGAGACCTGCCTCGGCCTTGAACCGGTGACCGCGACGTGAACTCGCCGCCGTTACCGTCGTGGTTTGAAGTGCCGCGCAATGAAGTCAACGCCGCCATTGCGGCCGAACGCCTCGCCCATGGTTTGCTGATACATGAAGATCCGGGCAGCGGTGGTCTCCTGCTGGCGCGCTGGATCGCACAGCGGGTGAATTGCCGAGAACCCGCGCGCGCGCCTTGTGGCGAATGCCAGGACTGCCGCTGGATCGCCGCCGACCAGCATCCGGATGTCACGCTGCTCGCCCCGGAAGGTGACTCCACGCAAATACTCATTCAGTCGGTGCGCGACCTCGCCGCTGAACTTGCCCTCACCGCGCACGGCCGTGGTTACAAGGTGGCCATCGTCGCGCCGGCCGAAGCCATGAATGTGTTTGCGGCGAATGCACTGCTGAAGACGCTCGAAGAGCCTCCCCGGCGCACGATGGTGTTGTTGGTGTCCAGCCAGCCTTCGCGGTTGTTGCCGACTCTGCGCAGCCGCTGTTCGAGACTGCGCTTGCCCGGCCCGTCGCGCGCGGCAGCCACCAAATATCTCGAAGCCGCACGCGGCGCGGGTCCCTGGGCCGAGGCGCTGGCCGCGACCGGGGCAGGGCCGTTCACCCTGCTCGACGCGGATCCGTCGGTGCTGGCGCAATTGCGCACGGAGACGATCGACACACTGCAGGAAATCGGCAGCGGCAACTTGCAGCCGCCGGCGGTGGCGGAACGCTGGGCCAAAGGCGAGCTCGCGATACGCCTCTCGTGCCTTGAGAGCTGGGTCACAGATCGCATCCTCGAATCCACGCCAATCCGCGACGTAACTCACTTGTCAGGGGCGGGTTTGCCACCCAAGATATGTCGCCTATTCGAGTTCTCGGACGCCATTCGCGACATGCGCAAACTTGCCCACACTCCCATCAACAAGACCATGGCCGTTGAAGCGCTGCTGTGGCGCTGGGCTCGGCAATGAGCCAATTCCTATATGACTGAGCGCACTGGTCGCACTGGCGCCAACAAACCTGGCCTCCTGACGCTCACCATCAAGGACAAGAGCGCGCTGTATCTCGCCTACATGCCGTTCGTGAAGAACGGCGGGTTGTTCATCCCGACCAACAGCAACTACCGCCTCGGAGACGAGGTGTTCATGCTGCTCAATCTGATGGGTGAGGATGAAAAGCTGCCGGTCGCGGGGCGCGTCATCTGGCTGACTCCGAAAGGCGCGCAGGGCAAGCGCACCGCCGGCATCGGCGTGCAGTTCTCCGACCAGGATCGCGGTCAGACGCAGAAGAAGATCGAGACCTATCTAGCCGGCGCGCTCGCCGGCGATAAAGCCACGCACACCATGTAGCGCCGGGCCCCACGAGGCCCGATTCAGCGCTCGCTTCATTGGGGCTCAACCACGTCGTACCCACGCGCGCGCAAGCCCGCGAGGTAACCGTCCGTTGCGAACAGCTCCGGCATCGGCACCACGGCCAGCGTGCTGTCGTTCTCGCGCAAGGCTCGGTCGGCTTCGGCGAGCCACGGGGCGTTGCGTTTCTGCCTGTTCTCACCGGTTTGCTTGCGGCCGTCATAGATGCCGTCCATGCACGCGCTCGAACGATTGCCGTCCGTGAACAGCCCGTATTCGGGTAGCAGCCGACGCAGGGCCTCGATGTCTCCGACGGCCCAGGCATTCGCGAGACGCCGCAGCCCCGAGCCGCCGTCCTCTAACACCTGCACGACGCTTTCGAGGGGACAAACCGACATGGCGCTGTCCTTGACCGATTGCAGGCGCTCCTTGAACGGAGCGTCCCATTGCGGCGTCGAATAGTTCGTAATCCTGACCTTGGCCTTGCGTGCGAGCGCTTCCACTGAGACCTGGAAACTCATGATCCGGAGACCCAGGAGGTTCAAGGAAGTGTTGGCGAAGCGAGTCCCCACGACAGAAGGGCTCAAGGCGTCGAGTGGCTCGTCGACGCCGTAGATTTTCGCGACGATTCGGACGCGCGCCAGCAGCTCGGGCGACACCAAGTCCGCCAGCTTCTGTCCGGTGGGGAGTTGGACGGCGCGCGCCAACTCGGCGCCCTCCCTTCCGTGCGAGTAGCTGGCGGAGTTGTGCAGGATCACCTCTTGAGATTTCGCGAGCAGGCTCTCGAACTGCTTCGATCGCCACTTCACCTTGCGCGGCAGCGGCGTCACCTCGCCCAAGATCCACAAGTCGTGGTTGCCGGAGGACACCTTCCAGAGCGCAGGGCCCGGTTGCTCGCCCGTGATCAGTACCTCGTCAAGGGCCGATGTGTCGGCGCGAGGCGCAGCCGTGTCGGCCGCCTGGCTGGCCGCCAAAACCAGGCAAGAGAGAAACGAAGAGGCAATGGCGAGGATGCGGCTCACGAGTTTGCTGCTTCGACGGCTTTCGCCGCCCGAAGTTCGCGCGTCTAGCTACCAAATCGAAAAGAGCGCCCGCACGCGAGGTGCAGCCTCTTTTGTTAGGAAATAGGGAACGTCCCCATTCTCAGCCGGGACGGCGCATCGGCAGGTTCGAGGTGGTGATCCCGCCCTTGAGCACGTACGAATCGAAGCCGCGTTCCGAGAGAATGAAAGCCGCCGCGGATGAACGGCGCCCCGTGTCGCAGACCACTACGTAGGGCGTCTTGCGATCGAGCGCGTTGAGCTTCAAGCGCACGAAATACAGCGGAATGTTGATCGACCCTTCGATGGCGAGGTTCTGGAATTCCGACGGCAAGCGCACGTCGAGCCATTGACCACGGTTCTGGATGATCTTGAGCGCCTGCACTTCATCGACCCAGCGCAGCAGCGGCTCGTGCATCAGGTCGCGGAAGTCCTGCTTGTTGAGGCGCATGAGCACGCCGTCGGAAAGCATGGTGACGGTGGCGTTGCGCTTGGCTTCGGCGATCAAAGCCTCTTCGCCGAATGTTTCGCCGACGGCGAGCTCGGCGAGCTTGATGCCTTTCTGATTGAGCGGTGATTCGCGCGTCACCAGGCAGCGGCCCTGCACGATTGCGTAGAAGTAGTCGCCTTCCTCACCTTGTTTGATCACGACTTCGCCGGCGCGATAGGGCGTGCGATTCATGCGCATGAAGATGGCCTGCAGGTTCGCCGGCGGAATGCGATGAAAGGCCTTGGTCTGCAGCAGCGTGGTCATCCAGTCGCTGTCTTCGTTGCCGCCGCCGAACTGCGCCTGCAATTCGCCGACCTCGTAGTTGCCGGTCTGGTCCCAGGTGATCATGACGTCGAGCAGGTCGGCGTCGATGGCGAGGTAGTCCACGTCTTCGACGGCACGCGCCGTGACCTTGCGCGGCATGCTCTGGTTGAGCGGCGCGCGCGCGTCGGCGCTGCCACCCTCGACCATCGCGACGGTGCGGCCGTGCTCGGAGATTTCCACCAATCCCTTGACGATCCAGATGGTGCGCTTGTCGGCGTCACCTTCCTTGAAGAGCACGCGGCCGGCCGTCATCTGTTTGACGGTGACCTTCTTGGCGAGCGCATGCAGATTTTCCCGCTTCATTCCTTCGAGCGGGGTCAATGTTCGCAGCAGTTCAACGCTGACTTCACGGGCATCGGACATGCGGAAATGCTAGCACGCCAACGAGGCG
>DASYKM010000028.1:0-1501 GCA_035995425.1 Steroidobacteraceae bacterium | reverse complement strand
CGATCATGTGCACGTGCGGATGATGGGTGAGCGCCGAGCCCCAGCTGTGCAGCACGGCGGTGACACCGATCCTCGCCCCAAGTCGCTTGGGGTCGCTTGCGATGGCGAGCGTCGTCTCGGCCGCCGCCTTCATCAGCAGGTTGTAGACCACGCGGCTGTTCTGGTAGGCGATGTGGCGCAGCTCGCTCGGCAGCGTGTATACGACGTGAAAATACGGCACCGGCAATAGCTCCGCTTCGCGCTCGGCCAGCCATTGGCGTGACGCCGCAGCCTGACACTTAGGGCAATGCCTATTGCCGCAGGAGTTGTACGCGATCTCGGTATAGCCGCAAGCCGCGTTCTCGCAGCGTGCGACATGCCCGCCGAGCGCCGCGGTGCGACAGCGCTCGATCGCACTCATCACCTTCAATTGCTCGAGGCTCACATGCCCGCGGTTGGCCTCGCGCCAGGCAGGACCGTGATCGCGGAGAATGTCCGCGACTTCCAGAGCTGGTCGAGCCATGGCCGGCGGCGCTACGGCGCCGCCGGCTCCTTACTGTCCCGCCTCGTACGCCTGCGGCGCGGCGCGCTCAGGTCCTCCAGGGGGCTTTCGATCTTGGCAATCATTCCGGTCGCCACGCGGGTGTAGCGGGCCGTCGTCTCCAACCTCTCGTGTCCGAGCAACGCCTGAATGACGCGAATGTCCCTGCCGCGCTCGAGCAGATGAGTCGCGAAGCTGTGGCGAAGCGAATGCAGAGAGAGCGTCTTGCGCAGCCCCGCGGCTTTCGCGGCTTCCTTGAACAGCCGGCTGAACTGACGCGTGGTCAGAGGCTGATGATTACTGCGACCTGGAAACAGCCAGCTTTGTTCTGGCGCGACGCTGGCGTCGTACGCGGTCGGCCGCGCCTTCCACCATTGCCGCAACAGCTTCAGGACCTCCGCTGGCAGCATCACGTGCCGGTCTTTCTGTCCCTTCGACTGCACGATGCGGATGATCTTCTGCTCGCTGTCGATGTCGCCCGCTCGCAGCCGCACCACCTCGCTGGCCCGCAACCCGCAACCATAGGCCAGCGTTAGCATCGCTCGCGCCTTCAGGCTCGTCGCCATGGTCAGGACACGCTTGACCTCGTCAGGGCTCAGCACCGGCGGCAGCTTCTGCGGTTCCTTGAGGTGCCAAACCTCGGCTGCCAGATCGTGGCGACGTAGCGTGACGCGGAACAAGAACCGTACCCCGGTCATAATCCGATTGCGGTTGCAGATGCTCGTACCGCTCTCGATCAGGTACAGCTGAAATCGGCGTATCTCGTCGGGCGTTGCCGTATCGGGCGAGCGTTTGAGCCATGCGGCGAACCGCTTGCAACTTTGGATGTGGCTGCGCTGAGTGTGTGGGTTGAGCTTGCGCGCAGCCATATCTTCGATCATATGCTGACGCAGCGGACTGACGGTGTTAGTCTCGCTCATGGGGAGCTCCTTCCTGAGTGAGGTTGACGACACCTCGATTCTCAGGACGGGAGCTCTCCAC
>DASYKM010000027.1:0-33954 GCA_035995425.1 Steroidobacteraceae bacterium | reverse complement strand
GGTAGGCTTCCGTTCCAGCTGTGCGCCCGTAGCTCAGGTGGATAGAGCACCGGCCTTCTAAGCCGGTGGTCGCAGGTTCGACTCCTGCCGGGCGCGCCAATTGGCGGTTTTAGTGAGTGTTTTCAATGGTGGGCGTAGCTCAGTTGGTAGAGCCCCGGGTTGTGATCTCGGCTGTCGTGGGTTCGAGTCCCATCGTCCACCCCATTTCCCGCGCTGCGCGCGTTCTCGGCCTGTGTGCCAGCCTGGCGCTGTTGGCAGGCTGCGCTGCGAGCCAGTCGCATGCCGCGCCTCGCGAGGCGCCAGCGCCTGTCCCCACGCTGTTCGTGGCCGGCGATTCGACGGCCTCGTCGTACAACCCCAACGCGAAGAATCAGCAGGGCTGGGGTGCGGTCCTTCAGCCGTATTTCGATGAAGCGAAGTTGCGAGTGATCGACGTGGCGCGCGGCGGGCGCAGCAGCCGCACGTTCATCACGGAAGGTCATTGGGACCGGACGCTCGAGCAACTGCATGCCGGCGATTTCGTGATCATCCAGTTCGGACACAACGATTCCGGTGCGCTCAACCAGGAGCCGCCCGGGTCGTCGCGGCCGCTGCGCGCGCGCGGCACGATTCCGGGAATCGGCGATGAGTCCGAAGAAATCGACAACGTGATCACGGGCAAGCACGAAACCGTGTTTTCGTTCGGCTGGTACCTGCGCAAGATGATCGCGGACACGCGCGCGAAAGGCGCGACCCCGATCCTGCTCACGCTCACCAAGACCAACAACTGGAACGACGGCCGTATTCCCTGTGCCGCCGGGAGCTATCGGCTCTGGACCTGGCAGACGGCGACGAACGAGAAAACCGCGTTCATCGATCTCACGCGCATCGTCGCCGATCGCTTCCAGCACGAAGGACCTGATGCGGTGAAGGCGCAGTTCATCGACGACACGGTGCACACCAATCTCACCGGCGCCGAAGCGAACGCCAGGGACGCGGTGTCGGGACTGCGCGCCCTCGAAGGGCTCCCATTCAAATCGATGCTGTCGAAGAGCGGCCGTGCCATCCACGCGGATCGCGGGCCGCCGAAATCTTCGGTCTGCCCAGGCTTTTAGTTCTCAGCCTTCTGGTTTCCGGTGAAGCGGATCGCCGGCTTCTTCGGCAACGGCGCTGACTCGTCCAGATAGAAGCTCGGATGCGGCGGCTGGTTGTAAGCCACGTTCTGCCAGGCCACTGCCAGCCGATATTGCGCATCCTGCATGAGCGTCACGAGGCGATGCGAAGTCGGGATGGTCGAGGTGTAGATGCGCAGCTCCCGGTTGTCGCGCGTGCGCCAGATCACTTCTTCGCGCCAGTCACCCCAGATATCGGCCGACAGCGCCGGCGTTGCCTTGGTGCCGTTGCTGGACGTGCAGGCATGCGCCACCAGCAAAGTGTCGAGCGACTGCGTTTCCCAGTTCCACTTGGTGATGGAATTCTGATCGAGCAGTTCCTGCAGCAGATCGCCGTCCCAATAGACCGAAAAATTTGTCGACAGGCCCGCGGGCCTGCCTTCGTAAAACTTCTTGCCGTGAACGTCGTACATGCCGCTCATGCCGGCACCCGCGGCCCAGGTTTCCGCGCCGGGAAAACGCGGGTCGATGTTGAATGCGACGCCGCGGCCGGGGCCTTCGCCCTTGTCGCTGCCGCTTTCATCGGCTTTCACCGACGGGATCGTGAAGAGTGGTTTGCCAGTGCGCGCATCGCGCAGGCTCATGCCCTGTGCGTCGAAGCGTTCCTGGATGTCGAACACCTCGAGGCCGGGATTGGCGGGGTCGAGATCGCCGACGTGCAACGCGTCGCCGTGGCCCCAGCCGGTGGAGTACAGGCCCTTGCCGTCGTCATCGATGACCATGGCGCCGTAGATGATTTCATCGCGGCCATCACCGTCGACATCGGCAACCGACAGCTGGTGATTGCCCTGGCCGCGGAAAGCCCGGTTCTTTTCCGATGAATCGCTGTCGAACACCCAGCGGCTCTTGAGTTTCCCGTTTCGAAAGTCCCAGGCCGCGAGCACGGTGCGCGTGTAATAGCCGCGCGCCATCACGATGCTCGGATGCTCGCCGTCGAGGTAGGCCACGCCCGCGAGAAACCGGTCGATGCGATTGCCGTGGCCGTCGCCCCACGTTTCCTTCATCTGTTCCGGCGTCGGGCTGTCGGTCTTCGGATGCCGGTGCGGTAGATAGGGCACGCTGGCCAGCGCCTTGCCGGTCAGGCCGTCGAACACGGTGAGGTATTCCGGCCCGCTCAGGATGAATCCCGCGAGGCTGGTGCCCTCGCGACGAGGGCCGGTCACCGAGCCGGGCGTTTCGCCGGCGGACTCGGGAGTCAGCCAGTTCGCGTTGGCATCGCCCAATACCTTGCCGGTGCCGTCGGTGGTGCCATCGGCCGTCTTGCACACCAGCTCGGCGCGACCGTCGCCGTCGAAGTCGTACACCAGGAACTGCGTGTAGTGCGCTCCCTCGCGGATGTTGTGGCCGAGGTTGATGGTCCACAGCAAGGTGCCGTCGAGTCTGTAGGCCTGGAAGACCGGCGCATCGGTGACGCCGGGCTGCGAGTTGTCGCGCGCCACGCCGGTCTGGTGCAACACGATTTCGTACTGGCCGTCGCCGTCAAGATCGCCCACCGATGCGTCGTTCGGTGTGTAGTCGGATGGCGTCTGCAGCGGGATCGAGTGATAAGGCAGGGCAGGAGCGCCCGCCGCGAAGCGGAACGGCGGGCTGCGCGGCTGTTCGATGCCGCCGGCGATGGCCGCGACGTAGTAGTTGGTCTGCCGGTCGAGGCGCGCGCCGGCGTCCAGCAGCCACGTGCCCTTGGTGAGCGGTTCGGGATTCACCCTGACGGTGGTGGCGGGCGCGTCGGGCCGCCCCGCGAAGCGGCCGAAGTCGGCGGCGCCGGCCGCGGGCGGCGCGGTCTCGCGGTACACGTTGAATGCAACCCCGTCCGGGTCGCTCGCCAGCAACCGCCAGCTCACGAACACCTTCCCATCGCTCTGCTGGATCGCGACCACGCCGCGGTCGAGCTTTTCCATGTAGCGCAGCTTGTCTCTGGCGCCGACCGGCACTACGAACAGTATCAGCGCCAGTGCGCGTGGCATCCATGCACGAAGTTTCATCGCCGTCCTTTGCCCCAGAGATTTTGGTATTTCCAGCCTGACAGGTCTTCGACGATGGCGCGGCTCTCGGGCGTGGGCTCGGTTCCGGGCTGCGTCTTGAAGCGTTCGATTTCTGCCATGAGCACGGCATGCGTTTCGCGGTTCAGCCTGAACCGCAGCGACACCAGGAAGCCGAACAGCAGCACGCCGAGCGAGCCGGCCACCATGACCATCACCACTACGCGCACGAACTCGGGCGATTGGGTCCTGGAATTCGGGACGAGGCCGGCGAAGTTGAAGATCTGCGTCACGATCAGGACCGCGACGGTCTGCAGGAGCTTGCGAAGAAATGTCATCACTCCGGCGAAGGAACCCTCCCGACGGCGCCCGGTGACGATCTCGTCCACGTCGGCCATGTAGTTGTAGACGCTCCACGGGATGTAGTTGAGCGCTCCACGGCCGAGGCCCGCGAGCAGCACCATTGCATAGATCCACGGCGACTGGCCGCCCACACCCGCGTTCCACAGCAGCAGAAGTCCGATGACCGCGACGGCGAAGAAGCTCACGGCAATGCGGTAGATGGGCGCGGGATGGAAGCGCAGGCACAACGGAATGGCGAGCGCGACCGAGACGAGCTGCGCACCCACCATCCAGCCCAGGTAGTTGGAGACCGTGACGACGGTTCCCGCGAGGGCCAGCGTCGCGAAGTAGGTGAACGCCGCGTTGAAGATGTCCTGGCTGATGTAGCCGCCGACGTACATGCCGAGGTGCAGGCGGAAAGCGCGGATGCGCAGGGTGGCCCAGAGGTCTTTGAAGAGCTGTAGCACCGCCTGCAGCGGACTGCCGGAGTCCGTCGGCGCAAGGCTCTCGATCTCGGCGCGCGGTCGTTCCCAGGTGAAGAGGTAGACCATCAGCGCCACGAAGCTGCTCAGCGCGGCGAACACGATGCCTAGATAGAGGAAGGTCTCGGCGGAGCTCTTGCCGAAGTGTTCGATGATGCGGCCGGGCAGGATGCCGGCGAGGATCGCCGAGACCTGGCCGGTGAGAATGCGTGCGCCGGCGAACTTCGCCTTGACCTTGTAGTCGGGCGACATCTCGGCCGCGAGCGTCTCGTACGGGATGATCTCCATCGCGTACACGAGCTCGAAGAACACGTAGGTCACGAGGTAGTACCAGAAGCCGTGTCCGTCCATCCACATCAACGCGAAGCTCGGCAGCAGCGGCACCGCCAGCAGGATGAAGAACCGGCGCCGGCCAAAGCGCTGCCCCAGGCGTGTGCGATGGAAGCGATCGGAAACGTAGCCGATCACCGGAGAGAAGAAGGCATCCAGCAGCCGTGCGCTGATAAAGATGATGCCGGCTTCACCGGCGGTGAGGCCGCAGAACGTCGTGAAAAAATACAGCGTCCATGCCGACATCACGAACATCACGCCCGCGCCGAGCACGTCGTTGCTGCCGTAGGCGAGGTAGTGGCCGAACTTGACCTGGCGTGTTGACATGAATGCCCTGGATGCCCGGTGGGCTCTTGTTAGATGAAGAGGCGCTTGAATTCGCCGAGCGCGAGGATGGCCATGGCCTGCCCGTACGGCATGGAGGTCAGCGGAATCTTGCGGTATCCATCCAGGTCGTTGAACACCGGTGTGCCGAACGAGACGTTCTTGAGCTCGCCGGTCATGTCGATGTTGGCGAGCACGGCCTTCACGGCGCGGATGCCCGCTTCCTCGTACTCCGCGCCGATGTAACCTTTGCGAACCGACTTGAGGATTCCATACGCGAATCCAGCGGCGGCCGACGCCTCGAGGTACGACTTGGGGTCGTCGATGAGCGTGTGCCACAGGCCGCTCGGGTCCTGAAGGCGCGCCAGCGCCTTGATCTGCGCAAGGTGTGTCTCGAGCAGGAATTCGCGCAAGGCATCGCCGGGCGGCAGATCCAGTAGTTCGATGAACTCCGGGATCGCTATCGTCACCCAGCAATTGCCGCGCGCCCACAGTGCGTCGGCGAAGTTGTGGCGGCCGTCGAAGGTCCAGCCGTGGAACCACAGCCCGGTCTTGCGATCGACCAGGTACTTGACGTGCAGCATGAACTGCCGGCGCGCTTCTTCGACGTACTGCGGGCGGCCTAACAGCTTGCCGATCTTGGCGAGCGGCAGCACGCTCATCATCAGGGTGTCGTCCCACAGCTGCTGGTCGTTGACCGAATTGAAGACGATGTGCTGGAAGCCGTTCTCTTCGGTGCGCGGCAAGCCGTCCATGAGCCACTCGGCCCATTCGTCGAGATAGGGCAGCCAGGAGCTGTTCGGGTTCTCCTCGTATAGATAGGCGAGCGTGAGGAACGGCGCGACCGTGTTGATGTTCTTGGTCGGCGTGCCGGCCGCGAAACGGTCACGGAACCAGTTGAGCATGATCTCGCGACAGCGCGCGTCGTGCGTGAGCTGATAGTACTTGTAGATGCCGTACAGCCCGATGCCGTGCGTCCACTCCCAGTCATTCCAGCCCTTCGTGTCGATGACCCGGCCGTCGGCGAGGCGCAGCAGGAATTCACCGGATGTGTCCTTGATCTCCACCAGATTGCGGATGAGCAGGTGAATGTTGCGATCGATTTCGGCAGCCCCTATCCCGTGAAGATATGGGCCGTGAGCCAGAGTGGACACTTGAAAGCTCTCCTAATCGAGATGGAACAGGGGGACCAGTGGCCATTCGTTGGGCCGCCCGTCCGGGTGCGTGTACATCAGATCCTGCATGTACTCCCACCAGCGCCGCATGAGCGGATGTTCCGGCAGGGTCTCGCGCGTATTGCTGTCGCGGAGCTTGAGTACCGCAAACAGGTGCAGCGTTTCTTCATCGAGAAAGATCGAGTAATCGTAAATTCCGGCCTCGCGCAGCAATTGAGCGAGCCCGGGCCAGATTTCATCGTGGCGCCTCTTGTACTCGGCGGTGGTGCCGGGCTTGAGCTTCATGCGAAATGCGTAGTTCATGGCGTTGAAGGTGCCGCAGCGGGGTTGTCGGGATCGAAACGCGGGATATCTGGCGCGAGGTGCGCGGCCAGCCCACCGCTCAGCGCCGCGTCCGCGCCGCGCACTCCCTCGACAACCATGAGGGCGAGGCGGTAGGCGCCAAATTCGTTGTGATGCGTCTTGTCGCGGCCTTCGTCGGCGAACGCGCGCGGGGATTTTTCCGGTCCCAACGCTTCATAGAAACGGACGCTCATGAGATTGAGATCGATGAGCGCGACGGACTCTTCCTTCGCGACCGCGCGCACCGCGTCCGGATAGCCGCCAAGGCTGGGCACGATGCGTCCGGCGGCATCGAAATTGCGGCGCTCGGGCGAAGTCACGAGCATGGGTGTGGCGCCGCGACGGCGCACTTCGGCGACGTAGGTCCTCAGCCAGGAGCGGTAGGTAGTCGCCGCTTCGGCATAGGTCTGCGGCCACTGCACCTTCTGATCATTGTGGCCGAACTGGATCATCACCCAGTCGCCGGCCTTGAGCTTCGACAGCAGCTTGTCCAGGCGCAATTCGGTGACGAATGACTTCAATGTTTCGCCCGACTCGGCGTGATTCGCCACTGCGATGTCGGGTGCGAAAAATCGCGGCAGCATCTGGCCCCAGCTGGCGTTCGGCGCGGTGGGCTGGTCGGTGACCGTCGAATCGCCGGCCAGATACAGCGTGGGTACGTCGGCAGCCGCAATCGACACAGAGCGCACGGCCGCGATGTTGCCGGAGAATTCCAGGTTCAGCTTCTCGTCCCAGGTGTAGCTGCCGAGTTCGCGCGGCTTCAGCTGCACGGCCGAGCCGCCGGGTGCGTTGGCGGGCAGGGCGCCGAGCGCCGGCGTGCGGACATTGACGATGAAACTGCGTTCGATCGTCTTGCCACGCGACGCGCCTACGCTTTCGATCATGAGCCGGCGCTGTTCCGCCTGGACGGTCGTTTGGGAGATCGGCCGCTGACCACCGAAACGGACGGTAACGCGGTAGTTGCCCTCGGGAACGCGCACCGAGAAATTGGCCGGCGCACTGGCTTCAAATCCGAAGCCGCGCTCCGCGTCGTACAAAGGATGGGCGCCGGCGTTTCCGCCCGGGGCGAAGTCAAAGCTGAGTGGAGTCATCGATTGCGCGAAAGCATCCACGCACAGCAGGCAGCAGCCGAGAAAGGCCGTAAGTCCCCTGATGTACATGCTCAGCCACCCCCCGGCGCGCGTTTTCATTACGATCGAGTTTGATTGCTTTTTATCGTAATTGATTGAATTGTGCCAGCGTTTCGGTGGCGAGGGTCAAGCGCCTCTTACTTATATATGCGTGGCAACGAGCGTTTCTTGCCGGCACCTTCGGCGTCGCTGCCAGAGGTTCGCAGCTTCATTCGGTGTCTTGCGTAGGTTTCCGCAATTCTCTCTGGTAGAGTCCCGCCCCCGAAATATGGGGCGTTAGCTCAGTTGGTAGAGCAGCTGACTCTTAATCAGTAGGTCGTAGGTTCGACCCCTACACGCCCCACCAATATTTCGCGCGCGCAGTCCTGAGGCGGCAGGTTAAATTCCGCCGATGGCAAAGCAACCTTCCCGCGACGATCCTTCGAAGCCGAAAGCGCACGGCTACGCTTACAAGAAACAGTTCTATCAGAGCACCGACGTCGCGGCCGACTACGACGAGCATCGTTTTCGCACGCCGAAGCGCCAGCGGCGAAACGCGCGAAAGTGGAATGCGATCCAGAAGGCGCTGGCGCTCACGAATGACGTGAAGTCCATCGTCGATCTGCCCTGCGGCACCGGCCGATTCACCGGCAATCTCGCGCGCGCGGGTTACGAAGTGGTGGGCAGCGATATCTCCGTCGAGATGATGCAGCAGGCCGCCAGGCTGCCGTCCGTGCAGCACGCCAACATTGCCGGTTATGTGCGCGCCGACGCGGAGGCGCTGCCGTTTGGCACCAAGTCGACCGATTGCCTGATGAGCATCCGTTTCCTGTTTCACGTCGACAGCGAAACGCGGCGGCGCATGTTGCGCGAGTTCGGGCGCGTGTCTCGTCGCTGGATCATCGCCGACTACCGCCACAAGTACTCGTTCCGCTACGGGATGTGGAAGGTATCGAGCGCGCTCGGTCTCACCAAGCGGCCGTTCGAGCGCGTATCGGTCAAGAGCATGAAGTCCGAGTTCGAGGACGCGGGCCTGCGCGTGGAAAAGATCATCGCGGTGCGTCGCTGGCTCTCCGACAAATGGGTGGTGCTGGCGGAAGCCGGGCATGTCGATCCGGCGAGCCTCGCGGTAAAACTCAAGGGCACCGACTACGCCGATCTTCAGGTCACGGAAAAACTGGGCGAGGGCAAGCGTTCGGTGGTGTATCGCGCCCGCTGGCGCGGCCGGGATATCGGCCTCAAGGTTTATAAACCCGCGGCGATCGCCAACCATGCGCGCAAGCACAAGCTGCCGCTCGCCGAGTTCGAGAATCGCCGCAACAAGGCCTTCTTCGAAGCTCGCGGCATGGCGAAGTACGTGGCCGAACCGCTCGGTTTCGTGGTCGAACCCGGGTTTCAAATGTCGCTGCAGGAATGCCTCGACGGCGAGGTCTACTACTTCGCGCAGCGCGATCACGCCGAGTTCATCTCACCGCGATTCATGGATGATCTCACCGAGCTCGTATCCTTGAGCCACGCGGCAAAGCTCTACGACATCGACCTGCACGCCATGAACGTGATGGTCGACCGTCAAGCGGGCACGCCGAAGCTGTTCGACTTCAATCAGATCCCATTCACCGAGCGACCGCAGAATCCCTTCATCGGGCTCGCACTCAAGCTGGGATTGTTAGGACGTGAGTCGCGCGATCTGCGCAAACTCAAGCGCTTCAACAACTACGATCGCGTGGAGCGCAAGCTGCTCAAGTTCTACAAGTCAGGCTCGACTCCGGGCACCTCGCGGGCCTGAACGGCAGCCCGGACCGGTCAGCTCGGTTTCGTCAGCAGCGGATCGTTGTCTTCGAGCTTGATGGCGTCTTCCGGAAGCATGGCCGGAATTCCGTCCTTGATCGGGTAGGCGAGTTTGCTCGTCGGACAGACGATCAGCTGGCGCGCCTCGGAGAAAAACACCGGCGCCTTGGAAACCGGGCAGGCGAGCATTTCAATGAGTCTGGAGTCCATGGTTAGTCCCGAATTTGTTTGATCAGCCGGCGCCGGCGCGCGTCGTTGAAATGAGCCAGCCCAGCGCAACCGCCACTGCTACACCCACCACCTGCTGTGTGCGGCTCCACTGAACCAGTGTGCCATCCATCGCGGCTATGCCGACGGCGGTGATCACGAACCAGATGGCGCTTTGCAGCGCGACTCCGAGAATCCCCGCGCTTTGCATGAAGCGCACCGCCAGGACATACACCGACACACCGCCGATGAAGGACAGCAGTGACGCCAGCCCCATTTTCACGTCCAGCTGGCCGTCCGGCCAGGTACGAGAGGCGTATACGAAGCCACGTGCGTCCAGCACGCCGGAGGCGACGGTAAGAGCCCCCGCTACGAAGAGATTTCCGAGCTGCCCCATCTTATGTCCCCCATCCATTCCCCATTTCCGTGGCGGCCGAAGCATAGCCAAATCCCGTGTTGCCCGCCCCAAGGCGCGTAACGCGTAGGTCATGGCGGCGGGTTTCGCTATAATCCGCGCCCCTCGCGCATGGCCAGCCTTTTCGAGGGATCGGGCATTGGGGCCTAAGCGAAAGTGGCGGAACTGGTAGACGCGCTGGATTTAGGTTCCAGTGGGGTAACCCGTGAGAGTTCGAGTCTCTCCTTTCGCACCATTCGCGACGTTAACAAGACGGATGAGAAGGAATTGATATGCAGGTTTCTCTGACCGCCACGGGCGGACTCGAACGCCGCTTAGAAGTGGCGATTCCGGCGTCGCAAGTCGACGGCGAAGTGGCGCAACGCCTGAACAAGATTTCGCGCACGGCGCGGCTCAAGGGTTTTCGGCCCGGCAAGGCACCGCTGGCGGTGATCCGCCAGCAATACGGCGACCAGGTGCACGGCGAGGTCATCAATGACCTCATGCGCGCATCGTTCTCCGAGGCCGTGGCGCGCGAGAAGCTGAATCCGGCCGGTGGCCCGCGCATCGAACCGATTGCCATGAACCCCGGCGCCGACTTGAAGTACGCCGCGGTTTTCGAAGTTCTGCCGGAAGTGAAGTTGCATCCGGTGAGTGAACTGAAAATCGACCGACCGGTGGCGGAAGTTGCCGACGCGGACCTCGATGCCATGCTCGACACGTTGCGCAAGCAGCGTCCGGCCTTCAATGAAGTGAGCCGTGTCGCGGCCGCGAACGACAGAGTCGTGGTCGACTTCGTCGGCAAGATCGACGGCGCGGAGTTCGAGGGCGGAAGCGGCAACGCAGTTCCGATCGTCATCGGCGCCAACCAGGTCATGAAGGAATTCGAGGACGCGTTGCTGG
Organism: Steroidobacteraceae bacterium; assembly: GCA_035995425.1. Lineage (GTDB taxonomy): Bacteria > Pseudomonadota > Gammaproteobacteria > Steroidobacterales > Steroidobacteraceae > CADEED01. The sequence goes on along the minus strand of DASYKM010000027.1, from coordinate 23,428 downwards.
GTGCTGGTGCTTCCGATGCGCGTCAATTCGACGCAACCTTCGGTGCTGAACACACCAACAAGAAGCTCGCCGGCAAGACAGCGTCATTCGACGTCAAGATCGTCAAGGTGGAAGAGCAGGCGCCGGCGCCGCTCAATGAAGATTTCGCCAAGGGTTTCGGTATTGCCGATGGCAGCCTTGAAAGCCTGCGCTCCGAAGTGCGTGCCAACATGGCGCGCGAGCTCGCCGAGGCGATCCGCCAGAAGGTGCGCGCACAGGTGCTCGAAGGCCTCTACGTGCAGAATCCGCTCGAATTGCCGCGCCAGCTGGTCGAAGAGCAGATCCAGGAATTGCAGGTCGAGATGCTGCGACGCGCGGGTGTCCGCGATGCCAAACAGTTGCCGCCGCGCGAGCCGTTCGAACAGCCTGCACGGCGCCGCGTGGCGTTGGGCTTGCTCATGAGCGAACTGGTGCGCCAGGCGAATCTGAAAGTGAGCCGCGAGGCGGTTCAGGAAAAACTGATCGAACTTGCCGCCTCGTACTCCAATCCGGAGGAAGTGCGACGCGCCTACTTGCAAAACGCGGACATGATGCGACAAATAGAGTCGCAGGTGCTCGAGACCCAGGCCATCGATTGGGTGCTGAGCCAGGCGAAAGTGACCGATAAGCCCGCGACCTTCACCGAACTCACGCAGTTCGGCCAGGCGAATTCTTGACGGGCAGGGCTTAAGAAAACAGGAGTCGAAGATGAACGAGCGCGCTTTGAATCTGGTGCCGATAGTCGTGGAGCAAACCGCACGCGGTGAGCGTTCTTACGACATCTACTCGCGCCTCCTGAAAGAACGCGTGGTGTTCGCGGTGGGTCCGGTCGAGGATTACATGGCCAACGTCATCGTCGCCCAGCTGCTGTTCCTGGAATCCGAGAATCCCGACAAGGACATCGCGCTGTATATCAACTCGCCCGGTGGCTCGGTTAGCTCCGGTCTCGCGATCTACGACACGATGCAGTTCGTGAAACCCGACGTCAGCACCATTTGCATCGGCATGGCGGCTTCCATGGGCGCCACGCTGCTGGCGGGTGGCGCCAAGGGCAAGCGTTTCATGCTGCCGAACTCCCGCGCCATGATTCACCAGCCTTCGGGCGGCTACCAGGGCCAGGCCAGCGACATCCACATCCAGGCGCAGGAAATCCTCAAGATTCGTGTTCGATTGAACGAAATCCTCGCCCGCCACACTGGGCAGACGGTCGAAAAGATCGCGCTGGATTCGGAACGCGACAATTTCATGAGCCCGACCGAGGCCATTGCTTACGGGCTTGTAGATAAGTTACTCGACAAGCGCGTGGGAACTCCGACCCCGGCAACTCCGTAAGATTCCCGGCGTTTTGCCCCTGCCGGGCCGCAATTGCGAGCCGGCTCGCAGTTCTCGACAAATCCCGTATAAACAACGGCTTCCAGTTGCGCGCCCCTTGGGTTTCGCGCGGACGCCGTGATATATAGATTCCCAAAGCATGCAGGCGTCGCCTGCAAGCGCCACACGGAGCAACGATGACCGAGGACACTCGCGGACGGCATGACGACGGCAAGTTGTTGTACTGCTCCTTCTGCGGCAAGAGTCAGCACGAAGTTCGTAAGCTGATCGCCGGTCCGTCGGTTTTTGTCTGCGATGAATGCGTCGAGCTCTGCAACGACATCATTCGTGAGGAGCTCGAAGATCGCGCCGAACGCGCGCGCGACAAACTACCGAAGCCCTCCGAGATCAAGAAGGTTCTCGACGAGTACGTCATCGGCCAGGAGCGCGCGAAGAAAACGCTCTCAGTCGCGGTGTACAACCACTACAAGCGCCTGCAGACGCGCGGTGGCACCGCGGGTCGTGGCAAGGACGACGTCGAAATCTCCAAGAGCAACATCCTGCTGATCGGCCCTACCGGCTGCGGCAAGACCCTGCTTGCCGAAACACTGGCGCGTTTGCTCAACGTGCCGTTCACCATTGCGGACGCCACCACGCTCACGGAAGCGGGCTACGTGGGTGAAGACGTCGAAAACATCATTCAGAAGCTGCTGCAGAAGTGCGACTACGACGTCGAGAAGGCACAGACCGGCATCGTCTACATCGACGAAATCGACAAGATTTCCCGCAAGTCGGATAACCCCTCGATCACGCGTGACGTGTCGGGTGAAGGCGTACAGCAGGCGTTGCTCAAGCTCATCGAAGGCACGATCGCTTCGGTTCCGCCGCAGGGTGGTCGCAAACATCCGCAACAGGAGTTCCTGCAGGTCGACACCTCGAACATCCTGTTCATTTGCGGTGGCGCGTTCGCCGGTCTCGAAAAGATCGTGATGAACCGCACGCAGAAGGGCGGCATCGGTTTCACTTCCGAAGTGCGCGATGTGAATACACGCCCGCACGGCACCGACATCTTCAAGGAAGTCGAACCGGAAGATCTCATCAAGTTCGGCCTCATCCCTGAGTTCGTCGGCCGTTTGCCGGTGGTCGCGACGCTCGAAGAGCTCGATGAGAAGGCGCTCATTTCCATCCTGACCGACCCGAAGAATGCGCTGACCAAGCAGTATCGCCGCCTGTTCGACATGGAAGGCGCCGAGCTCGAGTTCCGCGACGAGGCGCTGAGCGCCGTGGCGAAGAAAGCCATGCAGCGCAAGACCGGCGCGCGCGGCCTGCGCACCATTCTCGAGAACGTGCTGCTCGACACCATGTACGAGTTGCCAGGCTTGAAGAACGTTTCGAAGGTCGTGGTCGACGATACGGTGATCGAAGGGCATCAGAAGCCCTACATCGTCTACAAATCCGATACGGCCGTGACTACTGACGATGCCACGCCGCGACGCGTGTCCGGCTCGGGTTTGAGCTAGGGATTCCGCTGACGCCGGCGTTCTTCGCCGGCTGTTTCTTGCCGTACTGTCCTGCACGGGATCGCGAACTGCGTCGCAAGCGTTGAAACGCCCCCGCGTAGCCCCATCTCCCGCGTTACACTTTGACTAAATCCAGCCCGGCGGCGCTGCATTTTGCAGCTCGACGGTGCGTTGAGGGCCCAGCGCGTGACTGAATCCGCTTCTGTTTCCAAGTCCGTCTCCATCCAGGGCCTGCCGGTTCTGCCGCTACGCGACGTAGTGGTGTACCCGCACATGGTCATCCCTCTGTTCGTTGGACGCGAAAAGTCCATTCACGCGCTCGACGTCGCCATGAAGGCGGACAAGCGCATCATGCTGATCGCGCAGAAGCAGCCGGACGTCGACGATCCGAAGGCCGATGACCTCTATCGCATCGGCACCGTCGCTTCGATCCTCCAGCTCCTCAAACTACCTGACGGCACCGTCAAGGTGCTGGTCGAAGGCGTCGATCGCGCGCGCATCGAAGCCATGCACACCGGCGAGCACTACACCTCGGACGTCACCACCGAGCCGGACGCCGATACCTACGACGAGAAAGAGCTCGACGTGCTGGCACGCTCGGTCATCTCGCAGTTCGAGCAGTATGTGAAGCTCAACAAGAAGGTGCCGCCCGAAGTGCTGACTGCGCTCGCCGGCATCGAACAGCCCGGTCGACTCGCGGATACCGTGGCCGCGCACATGGCGCTCAAGCTTCCCGAGAAGCAGAAGGTTCTCGAGATTCTCGATGTGCGCAAACGCCTCGAGCACGTGCTGGTCGCCATCGAAGGCGAGATGGACGTGCTGCAGATCGAGAAGCGCATCCGTGGCCGCGTGAAGGCGCAGATGGAAAAGAGCCAGCGCGAGTACTACCTGAATGAGCAGATGAAGGCCATTCAGAAAGAACTCGGCGAGATGGAAGAGGGCGGCAACGAACTCTCCGACCTCGAGAACCGCATCAAGAAAGCGGGCATGCCGAAAGAGGCGCTCGAGAAGGCCAACGCGGAGCTCAACAAACTGAAGATGATGTCGCCCATGTCGGCGGAAGCCACCGTGGTGCGCAACTACATCGACTGGCTGGTCAAAGTGCCGTGGAAGAAACGCACCAAGATCCTCAAGGACATCGCGAAAGCCGAGAAGGTGCTCGAGGAAGATCACTTTGGGCTGGAGAAGGTCAAGGAACGCATCGTCGAGTACCTGGCCGTCCAGCAGCGCGTCGACAAAATCAAAGGTCCCATCCTGTGCCTCGTGGGTCCCCCGGGCGTGGGCAAGACCTCGTTAGGCCAGAGCATTGCGCGCGCCACGAACCGCAAGTTCGTGCGCATGTCGCTGGGCGGCGTGCGTGACGAAGCCGAGATTCGCGGCCATCGCCGCACCTATATCGGCTCCATGCCCGGCAAGATCGTGCAGAACATGGCGAAGACCGCCGTGCACAATCCGCTGTTCCTGCTCGACGAGATCGACAAGATGTCGATGGACTTCCGCGGCGATCCGTCCTCGGCGCTGCTCGAAGTGCTCGACCCGGAGCAGAACTCCACGTTCGCTGACCATTACCTCGAAGTCGACCTCGACCTTTCGCAGGTGATGTTCGTCTGCACGGCGAACACCTTGAACATTCCGGCGCCGCTGCTCGATCGCATGGAAGTGATTCGTCTGCCCGGTTACACGGAAGACGAAAAACTCAACATCGCGAAGAAATATCTGCTGCCGAAGCAGGTCAAGCAGAACGGTCTTGCGCCCGAAGAGCTGAAGGTTCACGACGACGTCATTCTCGACATCATCCGGTACTACACGCGCGAAGCGGGTGTCCGTAATCTCGAGCGCGAGCTGGCGCGCATCTGCCGCAAGGCGGTCAAGCAGTTGCTGATGTCGGCGAAGAAGACCGAGCCGAAGAAATCGGAAAAGTCGGAGAAAGCCGAGAAGGCCACCGACAAGCAGATCAGCGTCAGCTCGAAGAACCTCGACAAGTTCCTGGGCGTACGTCGCTTCCGCTACGGCAAGGCCGAAGAGGAAAACCGCATCGGTCATGTCACCGGACTCGCGTGGACGGAAGTCGGCGGTGAGTTGCTGACCATCGAAGCGGCAGTGGTGCCCGGCAAGGGCAAGCTGCAGCACACCGGTCAGCTCGGCGAAGTCATGCAGGAGTCGATCCAGGCCGCGATGACGGTGGTGCGCAGCCGCGCCAACGTGCTCGGCATCGATCCCGACTTCTACCAGAAGCATGACGTGCATCTGCACATGCCCGAAGGCGCGACGCCGAAAGACGGTCCGTCCGCGGGTATCGGAATGTGCACGGCGCTGGTTTCGGCGCTCACCAAGATTCCGGTGCGCTCGGACGTCGCCATGACGGGCGAGATCACCCTGCGTGGTGAAGTACTGCCGATCGGCGGCTTGAAGGAAAAACTGCTCGCGGCGCATCGCGGCGGAATCACCACGGTGATGATCCCGGTCGACAACGAGAAAGACCTCGCCGAGATCCCGGACAACATCAAGGGCAAACTCGATATCCGCCCGGTGAAGTGGATCGACGAAGTGTTCGAGATCGCGCTCGCCAGCCGGCCCGTGCCGCGTCTGCCGACACCGCCTCCGGTTGCTGAGAAACGCCCGCGCCGTGCCGGGCGCCGCGCCACGAAGCAGGTGCAGGCACACTGAGCATCCGCGCCAGGCTGACGACGGGCTCCCCGGACTTCCGCGGAGCCCGTTTTCGTTGGGGACCCCGGCTTCTTCCGTCCCCCGTGGCGATTCGCTAGACTGCGCGCCCTTTCCTGCAACCGCCGAACGGGTGCTTAGCTCAGCGGTAGAGCATCGCCCTTACAAGGCGAGGGTCGGGGGTTCGAAACCCTCAGCACCCACCACCTCCCGACCACCGTCGGATGGTCCTTACAGCAAGTCGAGAATTCCGGCCACGGCTCCGGCTGCATAGTGGCGATCCAGTAGCTAGCAATCGGGTCTCGGTTTGCTGTTCACGAGCGGCGAGTTTCTCTTTGTCTTTCTGCCGATCACGCTGCTGGTGTTCTTCGCGGTCGCACGCCTGGTGGGCAAGGGGGCCGCGGCGGCCTGGCTGGCGGTTGCTTCGCTGGTGTTCTACGGATACTGGCGAATCGAGCATACCCTGCTCCTGCTGGCGTCCGTCGTCTTCAATTACACCTTCGGCGAATGGATCCTGCGGGCCCGTGCCGCCGGGAAAAGCTCCGCGCGCGGGTTGCTGTTCATTGCGGTGGCGGCGAATCTGGCCGCGCTCGCTTACTTCAAGTACGCGGATTTCTTCCTGCGCACCGCCGCCAACCTGACCGGTGCGGATGTGCCGCTGCTCGGCGTCGTCCTGCCCCTCGGTATCTCGTTCTTCACGTTCACGCAGATTGCGTACCTGGTGGACGTCCACGCGGGCAAGGTGATCGAGCGCAATCCGGTTCACTACGCTTTGTTCGTCACATATTTCCCGCATCTGATCGCGGGTCCCGTGCTGCATCACGCGGAGATGATGCCGCAGTTCCGGCTCGCGGAAATCTACCGGCCGCAACTGCGCAATTTCACCATCGGGCTCACCTTCCTGCTCGTGGGCCTTGCGAAGAAAGTGCTGATCGCCGACAGCGTCGCCCCGCTGGCCAACGCCGTTTTCGGCGGCGGCGCGGATCTCCCGTTGTCCGCCGAGGCCGCCTGGCTCGGGGTGACCGCGTACACCCTGCAGATCTATTTTGATTTTTCCGGCTATTCGGACATGGCCGTCGGACTGAGCCTGCTGTTCGGTGTGCGCCTTCCATACAACTTCAATTCGCCCTACCAGGCCTGGAGCATCACTGAGTTCTGGCGCCGCTGGCACATGACGCTGTCGCGATTTCTACGCGACTACCTGTATGTGCCGCTCGGCGGAAATCGCCACGGGCGCGCGCGCCGGTACGTCAACCTGATGTTGACGATGCTGCTGGGCGGCCTCTGGCATGGCGCGTCCTGGACTTTCGTCGTCTGGGGAGGGCTGCACGGTGCCTATCTAGTCATCAATCACGGCTGGCAATGGTTGCGCGAGCGACTGGGCTTCCGCGGTGGCACCGGCGCGCCAGGCGGGTTGGCGCGAATTGCCGGCGTCGCGCTCACGCTGCTGTGCGTGATGATCGGCTGGGTGTTCTTCAGGGCGCCAGACATTGCGTCCGCGTCCGGCATCCTGCGCGCCATGTTCGGCATGGGCGATGGCGGGGTGTCGCCTGCGTCGCTCGCCGGATATTCACCGGACACGGTGGTGTGGATCGCCGGGTTTTCACTGCTGGCGCTGTTCGGCCGCAACTCGCAGCAGCTCATCGATGGGCACATGACGCGCTGGCTCGATCGCGCCGCCGCTGGTACCTGGCACCCCGAACGACTCGGATCGCTGGTCGGCGCACTGTGCGTCGGCGTGGTGCTGATGGCCATCGCCGCGGCGTCGCGCACCGTCACCGAATTCATCTATTTCAACTTCTAACAACCCATGAAGCCGAGCGCCTTCGTCACGCGAACACTGGCCATCCTGGCAGGCGTCGGCGGCACGCTGCTCGTGCTCGAGATGGTCCTGCGACTCTTGCCGGTCTTGAATGGCACGTTCGCCGCCGATCCGCGCGCCTCGTGGCCGGCGCACACCATGATTCCTGACACCCGGTTCACGTACTCGACCGGTTGGAACCTGCTGAACATTCACCACGGCCGCATCAACAATTTCGGATATGCGGCGCCGTTCGACTACTTGCCGTCCAAGACTCCGGGAAGCGGCGGCATCGCCGTCTTCGGTGACAGCTATGTCGAGTCCTTGATGAACGACTACGCGGACACACTGCAAGGTTCGTTGAGCGAATACCTGAAGACGCCACACACGGTCATGAACTTCGGCATGGCGGGTTCCGAAATGCCGGATTACCTCGGCGTCGCGCCGCTGGTGCGGGAGCAGTTCTCACCCTCCTGGGCGGTATTCGTGATCACCGTCGGCGATTTCACGCGCGGCTTTTCGGCAACGCCCGGATATTTCGAATGGCAACCAGATCACGTGCCGCCGGTGCGTCTCATCCCGGAGATCCATCGTTCCGCGAGGAGCAAGTGGTTGCGTACCGTGGCGCTGATCCGTTATGTGCGCGGCAACCTGTCGGTGCAGCCGGGGGCGCTCATCAGCCTGCGGCGCGGCGCCGCATCGGTGGACGCCACGCGCAGATGTGCGCCCGAGGTTTTGTCAAAAGCGGACGAAGCACTGCTCGCTGCATTTGCGCACGAATTGCCCGGGGCGGTAGGGCTCGCCCCCAAGCGCGTGATCCTGGTGTTCGACTCCGACCGCAGGGCCATCTACGCGGGCAAGACGCAGGCCCAGGCGCAGGAGTGCCGGAATCGCGCGGCACTGGCGAACGACCGGCTCAAAGAGCTGGCGCTGCAAGGCGGGATGAATGTCGTCGACAGTTATCCGGTGTTCCAGCGGCACTTCGCTGCGGGCCTGGGCCCCCTCGATCGTTCCCCGGTCGATGCTCACTGGAATCCTGCCGCGCATCGGCTGATGGCCCGGGAAGTTGCGCGCCTCATCGAGCCCTAGTTCGCAGGCAGCGCATCTAAACTGCACAAATCCGATTCTTCCGCTAAACTTCGCGGCCTTCTGGAGCCGGCACAGGTTCGGCACACCGGCAAGGATCGTCCGTACGGGCGAGGGTGGGGGTCTCAAGACCTTGTCACTCATCAAAATTGGAGCGGTAGTTCAGTTGGTTAGAATACCGGCCTGTCACGCCGGGGGTCGCGGGTTCGAGTCCCGTCCGCTCCGCCAATCTTTTTAGGCTCGTTTTCAGGACAGGGAATGCTGCTACGAATTCGTGATGGCCTGCAGCGTCAGAAATGGCTTGGCTGGGTCGTGCTCGGCCTCATAGGCGCGACGTTTATTTTCTGGGGCGGCGCCAATTCCCTCGACTTCACCGGCGTTTCGAAAACCACCGCCGCCGAGGTGGATGGCATCGAGATTCCCGCGAGTGAAGCGACGCGCGCCTGGAGCGAACAGCAGGCACGCTGGTCGCGCCAGTTCGGCACCGACATCCCGCCCGAGCAGCGCGAAGCGATGCAGCAGAACATCCTCGATGGTCTGGTGCTGCGCAAGCTCGTGGACAAACGTCTCGACGACGCGCACTACCGCGTCAGCAACGCGATGGTGTTTGGTGAATTCCACAAGATTCCGGACTTCAAGGGTCCGGATGGCAAGTTCGATGTCGCCACGGCGCGTTCTGTGCTGGCGCAAAACAACAAGACGGAAGCCGAGTTTTTCACCGAAACGCGATCGCAAATGCTCGTCAACCAGTTGCAGCAGGGAATCGGCGGCTCGTATTTCCTGACCAGCGGCGAAAAGCAGCGGCTGTTCAATCTGGAGAACGAAGAGCGCGAAGTGCAATACGCGCAGCTCCCGGCCGACAAGTTCGCCGGCGTCGAACCAATCGACGATACCGCCGTCAAGGCCTTCTACGACAAGAACAGCGATCGCTTCATGACCACCGAGTCGGTGGAGTTGGAATACGCCGAGCTGCGGCTCGAGCAGCTCGCGGCGCAAGTCGTACCGACCGACGCCGAACTGCAAAAACTCTACGACGACAATCGCGCGAGCTATGTGCTCGACGAGCGGCGTCGCGCCCGTCACATCGTCATCAGCGTCACCGGCGACGATGACGCAGCCGCGCTCAAGAAAGCCGAGGGCGTGGCCGCCGAAGCGCGGGCCGGCAAGGACTTTGGCGAGCTCGCGAAGAAGTATTCCGCCGACGCGACCGCGGCGCAGGGCGGCGATCTTGGCTTCGTGCTGAAGAGAGACTTCCAGGGCCCCATCGGCGACACGCTTTTCTCGATGAAGGTCGGCGACGTCTCGGCGCCCGTGAAGTCGCAGTTTGGTTATCACATCTTGAAGCTCGAGCAGATTCAAGTTGGTGAGGCGAAACCATTCGCCGACGTGCGCGCGGAACTCGACTCGCAGTATCGGCAGGAACGTGCCACCGACCTGTTCAGCGCGCGCCAGGACGATATGTCGGAGCGACTGCAGAAAGGGGTCTCCGACCTCGACAAGCTCGCGCAGGACCTTGGTCTCACGCGAGGCTTCATCCCGACATTCTTGCGTGGCGGCGGCGCGGAGCCGCTCGGCTCCAGTGTCGACCTGCAGCAAACGGTGTTCAGTGACGCGACGCTCAACCAGGGCAAAATCGGTGGGCCCGTGGGCCTCGGCGAAGACCGCATGGTGCTGGTGAAGGTCAAGGCGCATCACAAGGCCGAGGTCAAACCACTTGCCGTCGTTCACGATGAAATTGTCGGTTTGCTCAAGCTTGAACGCGGCGTCGCTGCCGCGAAGGCCGCCGCCGACGCGGCGGTCGCCAGGCTCGTTGCCGGCGAGAAGCTCGATGAGCTGGCGAAAACGCTCGGCATCGCCAGCGAACCAGCGCGTTTCATGAGTCGCGGCGATCCGTCGATTCCGGCGGCGTTGCGTACCGCAATATTCGAGGCGCCGCGTCCGGCGGCCACGCCGGTCATCAAGACCGCGACGCTCGACAACGGCTCAACCGCTTTGTTCGTCGTCACGCGCACGCGCATAGCCGACGTCGGCGCCAACCCGGCGATCACCCAGCAGATGAACGAACAGCTGCAACAGCGTTCGGCGCAGGGCGAGATCGCCGCCTACGTGAACGAGGCGAAGCGCAAGGCCAAGATCGTCAAGAATCCGGCCGTGTTCGAGTAAAACATCATGGGCACGACCGGCACGGATTCGAAGCCTGCTCCCGTCGTCCCGATCCTGATCGCCATTGTTCTGGGCGGGCTCACCGGCTGGTTGCTCCGGCACAATCCGAGCCTGGGCTCGATCGATCTGCTGCCGGTCTTCGATCTCATCGGCACGTTGTTCATCAACCTGCTGAAGATGTTGATCGTGCCATTGATCCTCGCGTCGGTGATCACCGGTGTCGCGGGACTCGGGACTGGTCCCGACCTCGGACGGCTCGGTGGCAAGACGCTGGCGTTCTACCTGACCACGACGCTGATCGCCGTGCTCATCGCGCTCATGCTCGTCAATGTGATCGAGCCCGGTGTCCGGGACGGCCTGCCGGTGCGCAACCTGCTGGCGTTGACCGCCGACGCCGCGGAGGTGACCCAAGGGGTCATGCACCGCGCCGACACCAGCGTGCTCGATTCGATTCGCGGCGTCGTGCCGGCCAACATCGTCGAAGCCGCGGCCAATACCAAGATGTTAGGCCTGGTGCTGTTCTCGATACTGTTCGGCTTTTTCCTGGCACGCATTCCGCAACCGCAGCACGGCCTGGTGTTCGGATTCTGGCAGGGTGTATTCCAGGTCATGATGCGCATGACCGGCTTCGTCATGCAGCTCGCGCCGATCGGTGTGTTTGCGCTGATCGCCAAAGTGGTGGCGGTCTCGGGTCTCGAAGGCGCGGGTCCGCTGCTGTTGTTTGGTGGCTGCGTGGTTGCGGGCCTCGCATTGTTCGGATTCGTAGCCTTGCCGGTGCTGCTCGCCACCGTGGCGCGCGTGAATCCCTGGCGGCTCTATCCGGCCATGGCGCCCGCGCTGCTGACAGCATTTTCCACGGCATCTTCTTCGGCGACGCTACCGCTGTCGCTCGAATGCCTGGAGCGGCGTGCCAAGGTGTCCGAGCGAGTCGCCGGCTTCGTCATGCCGCTCGGTGCATCGATGAATCACGCCGGCAGTGCGCTCTATGAATGTGCCGCGGCCATGTTCATCGCGCAGGCATACGGACTGCACCTGTCGTTTGGCACCCAATTCGCGGTGGTCATCCTCGCGCTGGTTACATCGATGGGGATGGCAGGCATTCCCGCAGCCTCGCTGGTGGGCATCGCCGTCATCCTCGCCGCCGTCGGTCTGCCCGCCGAGGCAATCGGCGTGCTGCTCGTTCTCGATCGCCTGCTCGACATGGCGCGCACGGCCATCAACGTGCTCGCCGATGCCGCCTGCGCCGTGATCGTGGCGAGGCTCGAGGGTGAGACGGAAGTGCTGGGGGACCTTCCTCTTACCCTTCCGCCTCCTGCGGAAAGCTCATCCCCACCGTACTGAACCCACCGTCGACGTAGAGAATCTCGCCGGTGATTCCATTGGCGAGATCCGAGCACAGGAACGCTGCGGCATTGCCGACGTCCTCGAGCGTGACATTGCGGCGCATCGGCGCCACATCGGCGACGCGGCTCAGCATTTTGCGGAAGCCGGCGATGCCGGCGGCGGCGAGCGTCTTGATCGGGCCCGCCGAAATTCCATTCACGCGAATGTTGTTGGGGCCCATGTCCGCCGCGAGGAAGCGCACGTTCGCCTCGAGACTCGCCTTGGCGAGCCCCATCACGTTGTAGCTGGGGATCGACTTCACGGCGCCGAGATAGGAAAGCGTCAGCAGCGCGCCGGCCCGGCCTTCCATCAACGGTTTGGCGGCGCGCGCGAGCGCGGTGAGGCTGTAGCTCGATACATCGTGCGCGACCTTGAAGGCCTCGCGCGAAGTGCTCTCGACGAAGCCGCCGGCCAGCGCTTCGCGCGGCGCATAGGCAACCGCGTGCACCACGATGTCGAGCGAGCCCCAGGCCTGTTTGACGGCGGCGAACGCCGCGTCGATCTCGGCGTCATTGGTGACGTCGAGTTGCATGGTGAGTTTGGAGCCGAGCGAATCGGCCAGCGGTTGGACGCGCTCCTTGAATTTTTCGTTGACGTACGAGAACGCCAGCTCGGCGCCCTCGCGGTGCATTGCCTGCGCGATGCCCCACGCAATCGAACGATCGGACGCGACGCCGACGATGAGCGCGCGCTTTCCGCTCAGGAAACCCATGTGTATCCCCTTACGAGTGATGAGCCCGGCATTCTGCCAGCCTCACCCCGAGCCGGGGACGAAATCAGTGACGGCGAACGTTTACGGTGAGCTTCTGGCCGGGCCGCAGCGTGGTCTGCTTGCTGATGCCATTCCAGTTGACGAGATCGGACACCGTCACGCCGAACACCTGTGCGATGCGCGACAGGGTGTCGCCGCTGCGCACCTTGTAAGAGACCTGCCGTGCACTGCCCGACGAAGCGGTCCTGCCTCCCGACGCCGGAGCACGCGTGTTCAGCACGAGCTTCTGGCCGGCGCGCAGCGTGTCGCCTGGCCCCATGCCATTCAGGCGTGCAAGCGTCGCGACGTCCATTCGATTCTTCTTGGCGATGCGCCACAGCGAATCGCCGCCGCGCACCACGTGCACCGACGGACGGCGGCCGGTGCGTCCAGCGCCACCATCGACACGCGCCGCGGCGAGCATGACCTTGGCGGGTAGATTGACCACGGCGGTGGGCACGCGCAGTTCGCTGCCGACGATGAGCGGAGTGCCGTTCTCCAGGCTGTTCATGTCGCGCACGACGATGGCCTGGGTCTTGTACTTCTTGGCGATGGAGGCCACCGACTCGCCGTTCTTCACTTTGTGCAGCGAAACGCGCACGCGCTCGTCCGGGCTCAGCAATTCGAGATTCCTGCTGAACGCGTCCGCGGTATCGCGCGGCAGCAAGAGGAAGTGCGGGCCGGCGGGATCCGTCGCCCAGCGATGGAAGCCCGGGTTGAGCTCATACACTTCGTCGAGCGTGATGCCGGCGAGCTCGGCCGCCAGCGTCAGGTCGAGCTGCCCGCCGGTTTCCACGCGCACGAAGTAGGGCTCGTTTGGGATCGGGCTGAACGCGATGCCATAGTCCTCGGGATTGGCGACCAGTCGTCGCATGGCGAGCAGCTTCGGCACATAGGCGCGTGTTTCGGCTGGCAGGTGCAGGCTGAAGAAATCGACCGGCAAGCCCTTGGCTCGATTCGCGTTCACTTCGCGCTGCACGCGGAACTCGCCGCAGTTGTACGCGGCGATGGCTAACAACCAGTCGTCGAAGAATTCGTCGTGCATGTACTGCAGGTAATCGAGCGCGGCGCGCGTCGAAGCGATGACGTCACGGCGGCCGTCGTACCACCAGTCCTGCTTGAGTCCGAATCGCTCGCCGGTACCGGGCATGAATTGCCACAGACCGTTGGCGCGTACCCAGGACAGTGCATAGGGCTCGAACGCGCTTTCGACCACCGGCAGCAACGCCAGCTCGAGCGGCATGCCGCGCGATTCGATTTCCTTGACGATGTGATGCATGTACGGAATCGCGCGTCCGAAAACCCGTTCGAGGTACTGCGGATTGTTGGCGTAGAAAGCGAGCTGCTGATCGATCTGGCGCGAGTCGAGGTCTTCGAGCTTGAAGCCGGCGCGAATACGATCGAAAACGTCCGGGTACTGTTCGGGCGTGAGTCCGGCGATGGTGTGCGAGGAATCGACTGCATCCACGGGCAGATCGCCAGGGGCCGCGGACGCATCCTCGGCCAGGAGTTCCGCGGGAAGCTCGGCGGCGGCGATGACCACGACCGGCTTTGCGGCACCCGCAGGCGAGGCGCGGACGGGTTTCGGGGTAGCCGCCAGGGGTGCCTGGGAGGCAGGCGCAGCGGGCGCCTCCGTGGCCACCGTTACTGGGGCAGGGGTTTCCGCGGGCTTCTTGGGAGCAGTCGCGCAGCCCATGAGGGCCGCGACAAAAACTATCAGTGGCGCAATGGAGCGCCTTCTCGTGAATCCACCAGTCAATTCACACCCCCATGGGGAACGTCGCAGGACCGTCTTTTCGAAATATGACGGTACTTCTTCGAGGGCGGGTATTTAAGCCGTAAGTTCACAGGATTGCTACCTTTTTTGTGATGTAATTCACGCCGTTTGTGACGCACTCCACCACATTTGCTCCCTTTGAATCCTGGCTCGAATCCGGACTGGGACAGGCCGTCCTGCAGGCGGAATCTGAACTCATGTCAGAGGCATTGGACGATGTTTTCGGCTGGGAGTTGCTTCAACTTGGGATCTGGGGACCTCGGGAAGCGTTGTTGGCCGGTTGTCGGACGCGACGTCACGCCGTTATCTCAAGCGGCAGGTTGAAAAACGCCGCTGCCGACATCGGCGCGCGGCTTTCACAATTGCCGATTTCCAACGGCGCGGTCGACGCGGTCGTGTTGCCGCACACGCTCGAGTTCGAAACCGATCCGTATGCCGTGGTGCGCGAAGCAGATCGCGTGCTGGCCGGCGAAGGCCAGTTGCTGGTGCTCGGCTTTCGGCCCTTCAGTCTCTGGGGATTCCGCAGCCGCGCGATCAGCCGCGGCTATCCACCGGGCCTGAAACGCATGTTGGGCGCGCGGCGCATCGCCGACTGGCTCGAGCTGCTGGGCTACGACGTATCGCTGACGCGCAACTATCTATTCACGCCACCGTGGGGCGGGAGCATGCCGCGTCCTGGTGTGTCGTCGGCGCTGTTGCGCCGTGGCTGGATCAAGCCGTGGCCGGCGGGCGCTTATCTCATCAAGGCGCGCAAGCGCGTTTACACGCTCACGCCGATCCGCCCGAAAGTACGCGAGCGTCCGCAAACCATCGGTGGCCTGGTTGAGCCCAGCTCGACCCGCTCCAGTTCCCGATGATCGATGCTCCTGCGAATCGCGCCATCGACGTCCTGAGCGCGGCGGCGATCCGGTAGACTCGCGCGCCATGCGCCAAATCGTTCTTGACGTCGAAACCACCGGTCTCGAAGCGAGCGCCGGACACCGCATCATCGAGATCGGCTGCGTCGAGATTTTCAACCGTCGCCCGAGCGGGCAGAAATTTCACCGGTTCCTGAATCCCGAACGCGAAATCGACGCCGGTGCGCAGGCCGTGCATGGCATCGATCTCGCCCGACT
The DNA here is from genome assembly GCA_035995425.1 of Steroidobacteraceae bacterium. GTDB lineage: Bacteria > Pseudomonadota > Gammaproteobacteria > Steroidobacterales > Steroidobacteraceae > CADEED01. Next base: position 7,839 of record DASYKM010000027.1, on the reverse strand, counting down.
GGTGCAGCAGCCGAAGTTCGCGCAAATCGCCGCCGAGTTGCTCGCTTTCATCACCGGCGCCGAGCTCATCATTCACAACGCGCCATTCGACGTCGGATTTCTCGATGCCGAGTTTGCGCGCCTGGGCGAATCGCGCACCGTCGCCAGCGTCTGCAAGGTGCTCGATACGCTGGCACTGGCGCGCAGTCTGCATCCGGGGCAGCGCAACAGTCTCGATGCGCTGTGCAAGCGCTACAGCGTCGACAACACCAAGCGCGAGCTTCACGGTGCGCTGCTCGACGCGGGAATTCTCGTCGACGTCTATCTCGCCATGACCGGCGGGCAGAGCGCCTTGGCGCTCGATACGAGCGGGGGACGCGGCGAGTCGACCCGCAGCAACGCGGCCGCGCAGGTTCGCGCCGCGGGTATCGCGTTGGCGGTGCCCGCCGCGGATGCCGACGAATTGCGTCAACACGAGGCGATGCTCGACCTCGTCCACAAGTCGAGTGGCGGAAAGGCGGTCTGGCGGGCTTCAGCCACGCCGGATGTCGACGGAACGCACAGAAATCACTGAACCTGGGTGACCGGCCCTCGCTTTCGGCCCCCTCGCAACGGCAAGATCGCTGCCGCAATCGCGCGCAAGAGCTTAAAAGAGAACGGAAAAGTCATGGAATTGAACATGCGGGAGTGTCGCATCGGCGTCGTGGGCCTCGGCTACGTGGGGCTGCCGTTGGCGGTGGAGTTCGGGAAGCAATTCGACACCGTCGGATTCGACATCAAGGCCGACCGCATCGCACAGCTCAAGAAGGGCCGCGACAGCACGCTCGAATGCACCACGGCGGAGTTGCGCGAGGCGCGCAAGCTCAAGTTTTCCACGAGCCTGAAGGACCTCGGCCGGTGTCGCGTATTCATCATCACGGTGCCGACGCCGATCGATCGCTACAACCGGCCCGACCTGACTCCGCTCGAACGCTCCAGCGAGACGGTGGGCAAGGTGCTCAAGAAGGGTGACGTGGTGGTCTATGAGTCCACCGTGTATCCGGGCTGCACCGAGGAAGTGTGCATCCCGATTCTCGAGCGCGAATCGGGGCTCAAGTTCAACAAGGATTTTTTCGCTGGCTACAGCCCCGAGCGAATCAATCCGGGCGACAAGGAACATCGCCTGCCGTCGATCAAGAAAGTCACCTCGGGCTCGACGCCCGAGGTTGCCGAGTTCGTCGACAAGCTGTACCGGACGGTGGTTCGGGCCGGCACTCACAAAGCCTCGAGCATCCGCGTGGCCGAAGCCGCCAAGGTCATCGAAAACACCCAGCGTGACGTGAACATCGCGCTCATCAACGAGCTGGCGCTCATCTTCAATCGCCTCGGTATCGACACCGAGGAAGTCCTGCTGGCCGCCGGCAGCAAGTGGAACTTCCTGCCTTTCCGCCCAGGCCTGGTCGGCGGCCACTGCATCGGCGTGGATCCGTACTACCTGACGCACAAGGCGCAGGAGATCGGCTTTCACCCCGAGATGATCCTCGCCGGCCGCCGCCTCAACGACAGCATGGCTAACTACGTCGCCGGCCAGGTCGTGAAGCTCATGTCGGGCAAGAGAATACTGGTCAAGGGTTCGCGCATCCTCGTGCTCGGCCTCACGTTCAAGGAGAACTGCCCGGACCTGCGCAATTCCAAGGTCGCGGACGTGGTGCGCGAGCTCAAGAACTACGGCGCCAAGGTCGACGTTTACGATCCGTGGATCGATCGCAAGGAAGCCGAGCATGAATACGGCATCCGTCCGATCGGCAAGATGCGCGACGGCACCTACGATGCCGCGGTGCTCGCAGTGGGCCACAAGGAATTCCGCGATAGCGGCATCGAAAGCGTGCGCAGGGCCTGCAAGAAGAACCACGTGGTCTACGACATCAAGTATCTTTTCCCGGCCGACCAGGTCGATGGGCGGCTGTGAAGCACTGCGTTAGAGAGGGCAAATGAAAATCCTGTTGACCGGCGCCGCCGGGTTCATTGGTTCGCACGTGGCGCAGAAGCTGCTCGCACGAGGCGATGAAGTCGTCGGGCTCGACAACCTCAACGATTACTACGACCCGAACCTCAAGCGGGCGCGGCTCGCCATCATCGAACGCCAGCCAAAATTCCGTTTCGTGAAGATGGACCTCGCCGACAAGGGCGGCATGAAGGCGTTGTTCGCGCGCGAGAAATTTCCGCGCGTCATCCATCTGGCCGCGCAGGCCGGGGTGCGTTATTCGCTGGAGAATCCGCAGGCGTACATCGACAGCAACGTCACCGGCACGTTGAACGTGCTCGAGGGCTGCCGTCACAACAACGCCGAGCATCTGGTGTTCGCCTCCACCAGCTCGGTGTACGGCCTCAACACCAACATGCCGTTCACGCCGCATCGCGGCGTCGATCACCCGCTGTCGTTGTATGCCACCACCAAGCGCGCCAACGAGCTCATGGCGCACAACTACGCCGCGCTGTTCAAACTACCGGTGACCGGCCTGCGTTTTTTCACGGTGTACGGGCCCTGGGGCCGTCCCGACATGGCGCTGTTCCTGTTCACCAAGAACATCCTCGAGGGCAAGCCCATCGACGTGTTCAACCACGGTCATCACAAGCGCGACTTCACCTTCGTCGACGACATCGCCGAGGGGGTGGTGCGGGCCTGCGATCGCATCGCCACGCCTAACAACGACTGGAGCGGCGACAACCCGGACCCGGCCACCAGCAGTGCGCCGTTCCGCATCTACAACATCGGCAACAACGCGCCGGTGGAGCTGTCGCGCTATATCGAAGTGCTCGAAGACTGTCTCGGCAGGAAGGCCGTCAAGAACATGCTGCCGCTGCAGCCCGGCGACGTGCCCGATACCTTCGCCGACGTCGAAGACCTGGTGCGCGATGTCGGCTACAAGCCGGCGACGCCCGTCGAAGTAGGTATCCGCCGCTTCGTCGACTGGTACCTGGAGTACTACAAGAACAACGCGCCGTTGCCCACGAAGGTGACCAACCTCGGGTAAAGTGCGGGCCGTGAAAGTCCCACTCCTCGATCTCAAGCCGCAATATCGCGCGCTCAAACCCGAGCTCGACGCCGCACTGCTGCGCGTCAGCGAATCCCAGTACTTCATACTCGGTCCGGAAGTGAAGGCATTCGAGGCCGCGGCCGCGGCCTATTCGGGCTGCAGATTCGGCATCGGAATTTCATCGGGCACCGACGCGCTGCTGGTCGCGCTCATGGCGCTCGACCTCGGCATTGGCGATGAGGTCATCACCAGTCCATATACCTTCTTCGCCACTGCCGGCACCATAGCCCGCGCCGGCGCCCGCCCATTGTTCGTCGATATCGAGCCCGCGACTTTCAACATTTCGCCGGCCGCCATCGAGCATTTCATCGCCACCCAATGCGAGACGCGCGGCGGTGAATTAGTCAATCGCGTCACGGGCGGGCGCGTGCGCTCCATCATGCCCGTGCACTTGTACGGCCAGATGGCTGACCTGACGCGCATCAGGGCGATCGCCGAACGCCACCAGCTCTCCATCATCGAAGATGCGGCACAGGCGATTGGCGCGGAAGACGAGCAGGGCCGGCGCGCCTGCTCCATCGGTGACATCGGCTGTCTGTCGTTCTTTCCGACCAAGAATCTCGGCGCGTTCGGTGACGCGGGTGCCTGCGTGACCAACGATGCGACGCTCGCCACGAAGCTCATGAAACTGCGCGTGCACGGCATGGAGCCGAAGTACTACCACGAGCTCATCGGCGGCAACTTCCGCCTCGATGAAATCCAGGCTGCGGTGCTCAATGTGAAACTGCCGCACCTCGATTCCTGGAGCGAGGCGCGCCAGCGCAACGCGGCGTTCTACGATGCGGCATTCGCGCGCGCCGGACTCGGTGGCAAAGTGCTCACGCCCCCTGCTGCGCCAGCCGGTGCGCGGCATATCTACAACCAGTATTGCATCCGCGTGAAACGGCGCGACGAGCTGCGTGCCTGGCTCACGAAACATGAGGTGGGTGCGGAAATCTACTATCCGCTGCCGCTGCACATGCAGCAGTGCTTCGCTTATCTCGGCCACAAGCCGGAGGATTTTCCGGAGAGTCTGCGCGCGTCGCAGGAGACCCTGGCGCTGCCGATCTATCCGGAGCTGACCGAGTCGCAACTCCAGTACGTTGTCGACTCCGTTGCGGAATTTTTTCCGCGGACAGGACTATCGGCATAGTGCGATGCCTGAACCTGCTAGTTGCCCTCATTGAACGTTCGCAGCCGGGGCTCCTAGAATCGCCGCGATGCAACCAATTCATCCTGAACGGCTGACAGGACGTCGCTCTCATTCTGCGTCGCGAATGCTGATCGCAATATTGCTTGTCTGCGGGGCACCGCAAGACGCATTTGCGTATGTGGATCCCGGTTCGGGGCTACTGCTCATCCAGGGAGTGCTCGCCGTCATCGGCGGAACCATCGTTTTCTTCAAGAGTCCAGTCGCGACCTTCAAGCGATGGTGGGCACGCCTCCTTTCGAAACCCAGACCTCCGGGTCAATGAGGGATCCCCGCGGCAATCTCGCTATCGAGAAAGGCCGGGTTGTACGCAAGCTCCATGATCGCCTGAAATCCGAGGATTTCCTGTTCCAGGCGGTTGCGAGGGAATTGGTGCGAGACGGCCTCCTGGTCGACTTCGAAGTTCCTGATGATCTGCAAGTTACCGCGCCACGCGTCGCGTGGGTGTCCCAACCCACGGAATGGTGTGGCGCGCAATTGCTCGACGCCGCGCAGCTGTCTCTCGACGTCGCGGAACGCTCGCTGACGGCCGGCTTCGAGCTCAAGGACGCCTCTGCCTGGAACGTGATATTCGACGGGTCCGTGCCTGTATTTTGTGATCACCTGTCGTTCCAGCGGATCTGCCGCCGCGAGTGGCGCGCACTCGGGCAGTTCGCGCGTCACTTCATTCTTCCGCTGTTAGTGGCGGCTCGCACGGGTTTGCAAACTCACGCGCAGTTCAGCATGTTCCGCGATGGAATAACGCCGCAGCTGGCGCGCAAAATCTGTGGCTGGCGCATGTTGTTCTCGCGTGCGGCTCCGCTGATGCTCGCTGCGTCGCCTGGCGCCGCCCGCGCCCCCGACCCGCCGCTCGAAACCGCAAGCGCGATAAGCACTACGCTTCATGCCAACCTGTTGCGTTACTGCCGCTTTTCACTGCCTTCACGCGCGCGTATGCAATCGCGTCAAGAATCCAGCGCGCGCGGGTCCGCCCGTGAATGGTCAAACTACGTACAGGAACGCGAACACTATGGCGCGAGCGCAATAGATCTCAAGTTACAGCAGGTGCGCGCGTGGATCGAGCGCACAGCTCCATCATGGGTGCTGGACCTCGGGGCGAATACTGGCGAGTTTTCTTTGCTCGCGGTGCAGGGTGGCGCGCGAGTGATTGCGTTGGACTCCGACCACGATTGCATGCAGCGACTGTATCTCCACGCACACCACCATTCAGCGTACGCCAGCGCTATTTTTCCGGTGATAGCGCAACTCGACGATCTTTGCGCCGGACGCGGGTGGCGGGGGCGCGAAGTGCAAGGCCTCGATGCTCGGTTGGCCGGCCATTGCGACCTCGTGATGATGCTCGGACTGCTTCATCATCTGATGATCGCCTGCGCGATCCCCGTTGCCGAAGTCGCTGAGTTCGCAGCCATACTCACTCGCGAGTGGCTCATTCTTGAAACTGTTTCGGAGCACGACCCGATGTTCCAAACGCTTGCGGCCCAATATGATCGAACTTCGGACGCAGCACGCGTTTGCGGACAAGCGGCGCAGCTCGCCGCTTTCGCGAGGCATTTCGATATTGTGGACCGCAGTCCGCTCCCTGGCTCAAACCGCACATTGCTTCTGTTGATCAAGAAGGTTGCATGAGCACGCGGACCGCATCGACGATGAGCCGCATTCCTCATGCCGATCTGTGGCTGCTTGGCACCGCTTCCTTCTTTTCGCGAGTGCAATGGATCGTCCCGTTCTACTACCACGCGGATTCGCGGGCGAACGAGGCGATATTTCTTTCGCTTGCCATATCGCTCCTGGTGATCCTGGCTGGTTACGCGCTGGCCTGCGTGATCAATCCGCGAATTTTCGCATTTCTGGCACGCTCCGCGGTGCTTGGCGCTTTCTTGTTCCTGCTCTGGATTCAGCTGAGACACGATCTGATCACCGCCTCTGATATGAGCGTGGCCATGCGAATGCTCGTGGTGTCCGTATGTCTTGTGCTCGCCACGCTCGGCGCCTCGCGACTCGTCCCCATCTGGCCGCGGCTGCGTGCCGCACTGCTGGCTGCGACTGTGATCGGAACCGCTTCCGTGTTCGCTATGGTCGCAATATTTGCCAACCGTATTGAAATATTCGGGGAGGCCGGGGCGCATCACCGGCCAGTGGTTGTGTTGCTTCTCGACGAGATGAGTGGTGGCACCGCCCATGACATGGTTGCCGAACTCAAACGTCGCCAATTGCAAGTGGAGTCGTGGGAGGTGCCCTCGATCGGCCAAAATACCCTCGATGTGATACCTGCGATCTTCAGCGGATCTGCACTCCCGGGTGCGCGGCCGTGCACGAGTACCGCGATTTGTGGTCACAGTCGCGTCGTAGACTTCGCACGCATGAGTGTCGCCCGCGATGATGTCGACATCGTTGGTGCGTATCATCGGTACTGCGTCATCCACGGCTTGCGCCACTGCGTAAACCCGGAAGTCGGCTCTGAAGTTCCGCTTTTGATCGCGTTTTTTTGTGCGTTGCCAGTGCGAGACTTGTTCAGCACGTATTTCGACTGCCCCGGCTACGATGCCTTAAGTCATGATTATTTCGTCGCGGCAAAACGCGAGCTGTATGCGGCGCCATTCTGGTCGCGGGGCGGATTGCTCTACGCCCACCTTCTCATCCCGCATCCGCCGGGCGCTGGCGGCGAATTACGGTTGGCTGATGCGTACGCCGCGAACCTCGAGCGCGCCGGCCGGGTGGTGTCGGGTGTGGCCGATCGATTCGATCAAACGCCATTCAGCGACGACTTCTCACTAGTTATCGTTTCCGATCACCATCTTCGCAGCGAGATGTGGTGCACGAAACAACCTTATGCGAGTCATGACTGCGACCTGCCGGCGGCGATGCGCAGCGCCGGAGTGCCATTCATCATCGCCACGCGCGGCGGCGCGGTGGCGCATCGTGTACCGAGCTCGAATGTCGACCTGCTGCCGATCGTCATCGAACTCTCGAGGCCGCGCTGATACCATCGGCGGCCTTATGGTCCATGACAATCTGAACGCTGCCTGGCGTGCCTTACAGGCTCGCGCCACCGAAATCCGCGGAGTGAGCTTGCGCGCCTTGCGTGATGCGGATCCGGATCGCGGCAGCCGCTTCGCGCGCGAGGCCGCCGACCTGTATCTCGATTTCTCGCGCCAGCGCATCGACGATGACGGGCTGCACCTGCTCGCCGGTCTCGCCGACGCAGCCGGCCTGCGCGCCCGCATCGAGGCGATGTGGCGCGGCGAGTCCATCAACACCACGGAAGGCCGCGCGGTGCTGCACACGGCGCTGCGCGTACCGGGCGTGTCAGCCGACGGTCCCGGCGGAGAAGACATCGCGCACCAGGTGCTGGCCGAGCGCGAGCGCATGCTGACCTTCGCCGAGAATGTGCGCGCCGGTGTGGTGCGCGGTTCGGGCGGCGCGCGCTTCACCACGGTCATCAATATCGGCATTGGTGGCTCGGACCTGGGGCCGGCGATGGCGGTCAAGGCGCTGCACCAGCTGACGGCCAATGCGCCGCGCGTGCTCTTCGTTTCCAACGTCGACGGCACGGACCTCGCCAACGCGCTCGAAGATGCGGACGCCGCGCGCACG
>DASYKM010000026.1:0-12918 GCA_035995425.1 Steroidobacteraceae bacterium | reverse complement strand
GCGCACGTTGTTCGGCGAGCCAGGTGAGGAACGCGCCGAGCACGCGCCGCGATGTGCCACTGTCGCCGTCGCCGGTGGCCAGGGCTTTTTCGATTTCGTCGAGCCACAGCACGCACGGCGCCAGTGCCTCGGCCGACTCGAGCGATTCACGCAGGTTCTTCTCGGACTCGCCGTGCCATTTCGAGAACAGCGCCCCGAAATCGAGCCGCACCAGCGGCACGCCGAGCACGCCGGCGGCGGCGCGCGCCGCCAGGCTCTTGCCGCAACCCTGCACACCTAACAACAACACGCCCTTGGGCGCATCGAGCTCGGGTGCACTGCCGTCGAATGCCGCCTTGCGTTGCAGGATCCAGCGCCGCAGGTTCTTCAAGCCGCCGACTTCGGCGAACCGCGCCGAGTCGGGCTCGAATGACAGCGTGCCGCCGCGATTCAGCAGCTGGTACTTCGCCGTCAGCATCGGCGTGAGGTCGTCCTCAGTGAGCGCGCCGTCGTTGAAGATGGCCTGGCGCGTGAGCCGTTCGCAGTCGTGCAGCGGCAGGCCGGCGAGGTTGTCGACCAGCCTTTCCACCACCTTCAGATCGACCCGCGGCATGTTGCCGTTGCCCTGCGCCCATTCGCGCGCCATCTGCATCACGATGACCTGCCGTTCCTGCTTGTCCGGCATGCGCAGCGTGAAACGCGCGGCGAGATGATCGAGCTCCTGCGGCAGCTTGATCTCATGGCTGATGAGCACGATGGTGCGCGCGCACTTGTTGTAGTCCTGCGCGATGTCCTTCAGCGTACGCACGAACATCGGGTTGTCGAGATACGGATGGAAATCCAGCAGCACGTAGATGCCGGCCATGGTGGTGGCCTTGATGTGCCTCAGCAGCTGTTCGGGCTGCGCCAGTGTTTTCTGCGCTCCGCCGAGATCCACATCGACACGCAGCAGTCCTTCGGTGACCGTCCACTGGAACACGCCCCAGTTCTTGCCACGCTGGGCTTTCAGTGCCGCTTCGCGTACCACCTCGATGACACGCGCTTCTTCGCGGCTTTCGATGACCAGCAGCGCCACGCGGGAGGCGAGCAGGGTCTGTAGTTCGCCAGCGGGGGAGGTGTCGGGGGCCAGGAGCTTCATGGGCGGGCGCACTTTAGCAAAACGCCTCGTCGACGGAGCGCGTACCGGTTCGTGTTTTGCCATGACACAGCCACCCCGCGCGCCTACAATTCGCCCCTTTTCCGCCCGGAGCTCACGGCTTTGTCAACCCGCAGGCGCAATTCGCGCACCACCCGTTCGTACATCGATCCGTTCACCGCGACGGAAATCAAACGGCTGGTGGCGGAGTTCGGCTCGCCGCTGCTCATCATCGACTGTCAGCGCGTGCGCGAGCAGTACCGCAAGCTGCACAAGGCGCTGCCGGGCGTCGACCTGCATTACGCGCTGAAGCCACTGCCGCATCCGGCGGTGGTGCAGACCATCGTCGAGCTCGGCGGCTGGTTAGACCTGGCGACCACCGGCGAAACGCAGCTCGTCACGCAGCTCGGCATCGACCCGGCGCGTTGCATCCACACGCACCCGATCAAGCGGCACATCGACATCCGCAACGCGCTGCACCTCGGCGTCAGGATTTTCGTGGCGGACAATCCGGACGAAGTGCGCAAGTTCGAGCCGTATCGCGATCAGTGCGAACTGCTGTTGCGCGTCTCGTTTCGATCGCCTGGCGCGGTGTGCGACCTGTCGCGCAAATTCGGCGTGGATCCCGAAGACCTGCTCGAGCTCGCGCGCCTCGCGCGCAAGCTCGCCATTCCGGTGCGCGGACTGTCGTTCCACGTCGGCTCGCAGGCGGCGGATGCCGGCAAGCACGTCGAGGCCATCGAGGCCTGCGGCAAGCTGATCGCCGCGGCCAAGCGCGAGAAGTTAGGCGTGTTCGACACGCTCGACATCGGCGGCGGCTTCCCGATCGAATATGCGCAGAAGGTTGCCGACATCGGCCGCTTCTGCGCGCCGATCCGGGCGGCACTTGCCAGGCTGCCGAAGAGGTTGCGGGTCATCGCCGAGCCCGGGCGCTACATTTCCGGGCCCGCGGCCATCGGCGTCTCGTCGGTCATGGGTCGCGCCCGGCGCGAGGGCCATTGGTGGTACTACCTCGACGACGGCCTGTATGGCTCCTACAGCGGCCAGTTGTTCGACCACGCGAAATACCCGGTGGAGTCGCTGCGACAGAGCGACGAGAAATTTCCGTCGGTACTCGCGGGCCCCACCTGCGACAGCATCGACGTCATCGCTGAAAACCTCATGCTGCCGGCGTTGAAAGCAGGCGACCTGGTGGTGGGGCGCGCGATGGGCGCCTACACCTGGGCGAGCGCCTCGGAATTCAACTTCTTCCCTAAGGCGACCGTGGTTTCGGTCAACCGCCAGCCCGGTGACACCGGCTCTGTGATTCCGCTTCCGTTTTGAGCCTTGCGGGGCTTGTTTGCGCGGGCGCAAGATAGCCGCCATGCGCACAGCCGTCTCATTGCTCGTATTGACGCTCGCTGCCTGCGGCGGCGGGGATCAACCGGCGCCGCAAAACTTCATGGACGACCCGCCGCTCTGGAACGAGTACGTGGTCGGCTATAAAGAGACCATCAATCTCGCCGAGAGCGTCTCGATCGAGTTCACGGCGCTCGAGGAAGACTCGCGTTGTCCGGTGGACGCGCAGTGCGTATCAGAAGGCAATGCGCGCGTCCTCCTGACCTATTTCACGCCGCGCGGCACGGGAACCGTGCGGGTCAATACGAATGTCAATTTGCCCGACAGCGCGCTCTTCGATTATTACGGGGTCGAGCTGCGCAAGCTGGAACCTCACCCCACGGCGGCCGTCCTGAATGGAACGGCACCCGTTCCGCTCTCTGCGTACGAGGCCACCGTCTTCGTGGTCAAAGCCGCGACGCCCCCATAGCCCGGAAATTCCGATGAGCAGTTCCTGGACCCGTCGACGCGTCATGCAGAGCGTCCTCGCTGGAGGCGCGGGCCTGTCGCTTGCGCGATTCGCGTCGGCCGAGGAAGCGGTTCAGGCGCAAGCTGAAACAACGAAGATTGCGGAACGCTCGATCGAATTGTTCAACACGCACACCAGCGAAACGTTGAACGTGGTGTTCAAGCGCGGCACCGAATACGACGCGGATACACTCGCCGGCCTCAAGAAGCTCTTGCGCGATCACCGCAATGGCGAAAGCCACGACATGGACCCGCGGCTCTACGACCAGCTGTACGATCTCGCGCTCGCCGCTCATTGCGAGCCGCACTACCAAATCATTTCCGGATATCGATCACCCGAGAGCAACGACAAGATGTCGTCGCGGCCTGGCAGCGGCGTCGCCAAGAAGTCGCTGCACATGCAGGGCCGCGCGCTCGACGTGCGTCTCAAACACTGCGACTGCGCCCGGCTGCGAGACCTGGCGCTGGCGGCGAAGCAGGGTGGAGTGGGGTACTACCAGCGTTCGGACTTCGTGCACATCGACACCGGCGCCTTCCGCACCTGGGTGGGCTGACGGGCAGAGGCGCGCACTCCGATCGAGCCGCGTCCCGACCTACCACACCTTCGCCAGCTTCTCGTCATGGTGGTAGATGTCCTCGAAGAAGAGGACGCGCCCGTCCTCCAGCGCCAGCGCCGTGGCGTAGATCAGGAACACGCGTATCGGCTGCGCCAGGTTGATGCGCGTGCCGGTTGCGGCGTTCATCGCGGCGTCGATGCGCGCCGCGGGCCACTCGGGATTGTTGCGCAGCACGTGGCGCGCCAGCGCCGGCGGATCGATCACGCGCACGCACCCATGACTCGCCGCGCGGCTGGCCTGCGCGAACGCGCCTTGCGAGGGCGTGTCGTGTAGATAGACGTTGTAGCGGTTCGGGAACAGGAACTTGGCATTGCCGAGCGCGTTGCGCGGTCCCGGTTTCTGGCGCAGGCGCAACGAGCCGGCTTCCAGCGCCGCGACGCTTGCCTCGCTCTGGGGCACCACCGTGCCGTCGTCGCCCTGGCCGCGCACAATCTCGAAGTCATTGCTGTCGACCCAGTTCGGATTGGCCTTGATCTTCGGCAGCAGCTCGCCGAGCACGATGCTTCGTGGCACATCCCAGTACGGCCGCAGCACCACCTGCTTCATGTCGGAGACGAACACCGGCGTGTTGTTCTGCGGGAAGACCTTGCCGACCACCACGTCCATGATGAGGATGTCCGCCTCGCGATCCTCGGTGGTGCGAAACGCGAACAGCTCGAACTGCGGGATGTTCACGATGATCGGCGGGCTCGCGAGGCGCGACGGCAGCCAGCGCGAGCGCTCGAGCGCGAACTCGATCTGGCGCACGCGCCTCGTCAGCGGTACGTTGAGCGCGTCGATGGTGGCACGACCGAGTGCGCCGTCCACCTCGAGCCGGTGGCGCACCTGGAAGCGCACCAGCGCCATCGAGGTGACCGCGTCTAACAACTCGCCCGATTGGCTGTCGAGCGCGGATTTCTCCAGGTCTCCGAGTTGCACCAGCCGGGCGCGCAGGGCGGCCATGCCCGCATACGCCTCACCCGGCTTGACGCTGGCCTTGCCCGAAGGCGGGAGCGGTGTGCCGTCCCCCTGCGCCGCGAGCGTGCGATAGCGCATCAGCGCGGCTCGCAACAACTCGTAGTGGTGGAAGGCGGGTTCATAGTCGGCAAGTACGGCCAGTGGCGCCTGGCTCTGCGCGAGCGCGCGTACGGCGACGGCGCTGTCGAGCGCAGCATGGGGCACGTCGAGATCGTGGCCGACGGCGCGCGGCGAAACCCGGCCGCTGTGCAGATGCGTGACGAAGCGGGCCACCGCCCGGCTGATGTCCGAGTCGAGCGCCTGGGCGCGGTCCGCACCCGGATTCTGCGCAATCGCGGCCGCGCGCGCGATGAGCGCGTCGGCGTCATAGTCGCGGGCGAGCAGCCCGTATTTCCCGGCGTCGCGCATCTCCGCGAGCACGGCGGTGGCGCTCGAAGTGAGGTTTCCGCCATGGGTCCATAGCAATGCATCGACGGCCGACGCATCATTTGCCGCGAGCAGACCCACGAGAACGAATCGGGCGAAGTTCATGAGGAAGAATGTTGCCTCTGGGGACACATAGTATGGAACAACAATTTAAAGGGAATTCATTGCAGGGCGAAACCGCGATTCATCGTCGTGTGAACGACGCGCGCGCCGGTCGTGACCAGGCCGTGCTCGGTCGCTGCGCCTCAGGCTGGGCCGTGTTCGGCCAGCAGCAGTTCGTACAGGGTTACCTGCTGTTGCTGCCCGATCCGGTGGTGCCCGATCTCAATGCGCTGACCCCCGATCGCCGCTCGCAGTTCCTGCTCGACATGTCGCGGCTCGGCGATGCGCTGCTGCGTACCACCTCGCCGGTGCGCATCAACTACGCCATCTTCGGCAACGTCGAACCGGCGCTGCACGCGCACGTGATTCCGCGTTATCGAAGCGAGCCCGAACATCTGCAGACGCAGCAGCCGTGGGCGTACGACTGGAATGCCGCGCCGTCGTTCGACCCGGTTGCCGCGGCACCCCTCATCGGCGCGCTTCGTGCCGAGCTTGCGCAATTCGGGGTCTTGCGCACACCATGAATCCGCATGGCCGTGCAACCACAGTATCTCGCCTACATTCTCGAGCAACTCGAGAGTGTCGGCGAAGTGCATTCGCGCCGCATGTTCGGCGCCGTGGGCCTATATAGCGGCGAGCTGTTTTTCGGGCTCATCGACGATGACACGCTGTTCTTCAAGACCGATGGCAGCAACAGCGCCGAATACATCGCGCGCAACATGCCGCGATTCATGCCGTTTCCCGCGCGGCCCGAGGCCGTGATGGCGTACTACCAGGTGCCGGCGGACATCATCGAAGACATCGAGGCCATCGGCAGCTGGGCGCGCAAATCGGTGGCCGTGGCACTGGCATCGCGTGCGGCGAAAGCGCGGCCGAAGGGCCGGGTCACCGGCCGCCAGAAGGCAGCGAAGAAGAAGACGGCGCGGCGCGTGAAGCGCCGCAAGACGCGAAGTAGTTAGGAATTCCCTAGACTCTCGCCTGCGCCGTGCGAACCAGATCCGCGAGCGAATCCACCGGCGCCGAACACGTCGAGCCGCGGCAGACATAGGCACGGTTGCCACCGCCGGCCTTCTTGTCGGCAATGGCGGGATCCAGTCCTTCGAGCGCGGCCGGGATCGAAAACACCAGGCGATGCGGCGCGTAGAGCTTGCCGAGCTCGCGCTGCCACGCGCCGGCAGCGGCGGTTTCGCGAATGATCACGATCTCGGGCGGGTCCAGGTATTCCGCCAGCGCTTCGAGCAGGCTCATGTGGCCGTGCGGGAAGCGATTGATCGCCAGCCACGCGGCGCGCAGCGTGCGCTCCGCGGCGTCCAACCAGCGCGTTTCGCCCAACAGGTAGCCGGCGCGGATCAACGCGCGCGCGGCGATGCCATTGCCCGCCGGGATGGCGTCGTCGCTGAAGCTCTTGCTGCGGTGGATCAGCGCCTCGTGATCGTCGGAAGTGAAGAAGAAACCGCCGAGCTCCGTGTCTTCGAAATGCGCGAGCATGGCGTCGAGGATTTCACGCAGCCAGGCGGCGTCTTCATTGCGCCAGCGAAGCTGCAGCATCTCGAGCAACGCGTTGGCTAGATAGGCGTAATCGTCCAGGTAGGCGTTGAGGTGCGCCACGCCGTCTTTCGCCGTGGCCAGCAGGCGGCCACCGCCATTGGGAGCCGGGAGCCACAGGCTGCCGCGGATGAACGCGAGCGAGCGCTCCGCGGCGGCGGCGAACCCGGCCTTGTCGAGGACGCGCGCCGCGATGGCGAGACCACGAATGGCCAGCGCGTTCCAGCTGCCGAGCAGCTTGTCGTCGAGCCCCGGCCACACGCGCCTGGCGCGGATCGCGAGCAACTTGGCGCGCGCGGAGTCGATGTGCTTTTCGACTTCGTCGCGCGGAAGCTGGAGCTCCTTGGCAACCTGCTCGAAAGACACGAACACGTGCGCATGCCAGGCGCCTTCGAAATTCGGTTCCTCATCCAATCCAAAGCGGCGGCTGAACACGCTCCACTCGAGCGGCGTCAACGCGGCACGCACCTCGGTGCGCGTCCACACGTAGAACTTGCCTTCATGCCCTTCGGAATCGGCGTCATAGGCTGAATAGAAGCCGCCGCCATTTTTGGACGACTTGTCCTGCATCTCGCGCAGCAACCAGTCACCCGTTTCCGAGGCGATGCGTTTGAACAGCGCATCGCCGGTGGCGAGCGCGGCTTCGGCGTAGGTCGCGAGCAGCGCGCCGTTGTCGTACAGCATCTTCTCGAAGTGCGGAATCATCCAGAACTGGTCGACGGAGTAACGCGAGAAGCCGCCGCCGAGCTGGTCGTAGATGCCGCCTTCGCCCATGCGCGTGAGCGTGAGCGTGGCCATGAAGAGCGCGTGCAGGTCGGGTTGCTGCGTGACCGAGGTGGAATGCCAGTGATGCATCAGCCGGTCGATGGATCCGGGGTGCGGAAATTTGGGCGCTTCGCCGAAACCGCCGTAACGCTTGTCGAAAGTGGCGTTCAGCTGTTCGCGGGCACCGTCGAGCGGCGCGGATGTAAGGGCGACATTGCCTTCGACCGGCATGGGCGTGAGATCGCCGAATACGTCCATGAGCGTGTCGTTCTGCGCGCGCAGCTCATCGCGCTGTTCGCGGTAGTACTCCGCGACGCGCTTGAGAAGCGTGGAAAACGCCGGCATTCCGTAGCGCGCCTGGTCGGGGAAATAGGTGCCGCCGAAGAACGGCTTCTGGTCGTCGTGCGTGAGGAACATCGTGAGCGGCCAGCCGCCGCCGCGCTGCGTGAGCACCTGGTGCGCGAACTGGTAGATCTTGTCGACATCCGGCCGTTCTTCGCGATCGACCTTGATGTTCACGTACAGCTCGTTCATGAGCGTTGCCGTGGCCGCATCTTCGAATGACTCATGTGCCATGACGTGGCACCAGTGGCAGGCGGAATAGCCGACCGACAGCAGCACCGGCTTGCCGCTGGCGCGGGCGGCGTCGAAGGCCTCTTTGCCCCAGGGATACCAGTCCACGGGATTCGTCGCGTGCTGCTTGAGGTAGGGGCTGGTTTCACGAGCCAATCGGTTACTGCTCATGTTTTTATTGGGTGCGTCCATGGACCGCTAGAATACAGCCCGTGCCAATCCCCGTCCTCAAACTCAAGCGCGGCGAAGACCGCCGCCTGCGCGCCGGCCATCTGTGGATCTTCAGCAATGAGGTCGACACCGCCGCCAGCCCGCTGACCCAGTTCGAACCCGGCGCCGCGGTGCAGGTGCATTCGGACAAGGACCAGTTTCTCGGGCACGGCTATGTCAATCCGCGCACGCTGATCGCGGCGCGCATTGTTGGACGCGATCCCGCCTATCCACTCGACGCTTCGCTGCTGGTGCATCGCCTGCGCGTCGCGCTGAGCCTGCGCGAGCGGCTGTACCGCGAGCCTTTTTATCGCCTGGTGTACGGCGAATCCGACGGACTGCCGGGACTGGTGCTCGACCGCTACGGCGAGCTGGTCGTTGCGCAGAGCGGCACGGCCGGCATCGATCGCCTGCGCGCCGAGATCGAGGCCGCGGTGATCAAGGTGGTCCATCCCAAGGCCATCGTCTGGAAAAACGATTCCGGCGCACGCGAACTCGAGGGTCTCGAACGAGGCGTGACCCTGGCGGGGGAAGGCGAGTTGCCCGCCGAGATTTCCGTGCGGGAGCAGGGCGTCGACTTCGTCGCGCCACTGGCCGAAGGGCAGAAAACCGGCTGGTTCTACGACCAGGCCGCCAATCGCGAACGGTTGCGTCGTTATCTCCCCGCCGGCGCCCGCGTGCTCGATGTGTGCAGTTACGTGGGTGCCTGGGCGGTAACCGCGCTCAAGGGCGGCGCGGCCAGCGCAACCTGCATCGATTCGTCGGCAATCGCCCTCGAATATGCCGCGCGCAATGCACTGGCGAACGGCGTGAACATCGAGGCGGTGAAGGGCGACGCTTTCGATGCATTGAAAGCGCTGCAGGAGAGCGGCGCGAAATTCGACGTGGTGATCCTCGATCCGCCGGCCTTCGCCAAGCGCAAGAAAGACGCGCCACAGGCAGCGGCCGCGTATCGCAAACTGAATCAACTCGCATTGCCGCTCATCGATCGCGACGGCCTGCTGGTCTCCTGCTCGTGTTCGTACCACGTCGCCGCGGACGACCTCGTGAGCTCGATTCAGACCGCGGCGCGCCACTCCAGCCGATTCGTGCAGATACTGGAGCTCGGCGGTCAATCGCCGGATCATCCGGTTCACCCGGCGATTCCCGAAACCAGGTACCTGAAATCATTTTTCTGTCGCGTCACGCGCGAATAACTAAAATACGCCCCTCATGATTCCGTATCCCAGCTTTCAAAAAATCGCGTTCGAAATCGGCCCGTTCGACGTCTGGTATTTCGGTACCGTGTCGCTGAAGGTGCATTGGTACGGAATCATGTACCTGGTGGCGTTCGCCGCCGCCTGGTGGCTGGGGCGCGTGCGCGCGAACAAGCCAGGCTCCACCTGGAAGCCCGCGGACATCGACGACTTCATGTTCTTCGGCATGCTCGGCACCATCCTCGGCGGGCGCCTGGGATACGTGTTTTTCTACGGCCTGTCGTTCTGGAGCACGGATCCCTGGTACCCCTTCAAGGTGTGGGACGGCGGCATGTCGTTCCATGGCGGTTTGTTAGGCGTGCTCATCGCGTTCGCGATTTTTGCCGTGCGGCGCAAGCGCCGGATAGCCGACGTGTTCGATTTCGCCGCGCCCCTGCCGGGCATCGGCATCTGCGCGGTGCGCATCGGCAATTTCATCAATGGCGAGTTGTGGGGCAAGCCCACCGACGTCCGCTGGGCCTTCGTCGTCAACGACGAAGCGCGCCATGCCACCCAGCTCTACGAGGCGGCGCTCGAGGGCGTGCTGTTGTTCATCATCCTCTGGATCTACACCTCCAAGCCCAGGCCACGCATGGCGCCCACGGGCCTGTTCCTCATCATCTATTCGCTGGCGCGCATCACGGTCGAGTTCTGGCGCCTGCCCGATTCGCACCTGAACGAATCCACCGGCGGCTATCTGATCGGTCACTGGTTTACGATGGGCATGCTGCTGTCGATACCGATGCTGCTCATCGGTGCAACCCTCATCTTCATGGCGTATCGCCGCCGCGAGCCTTCCGGGAATTTCGCCGCGGCTCCGGCCTGACATGAAGCAATTTCTCGATTTCATGCGGCACGTCCGCAAGAACGGCGCCGTCAAGGCCGATCGCACCGGTACCGGCACGCTCTCGGTGTTCGGTTACCAGATGCGTTTCGATCTCGCCGCGGGATTTCCCCTGGTCACCACCAAGCGCGTGCATTTCAAATCCATCGCCTACGAGCTCCTGTGGTTCCTGCGCGGCGAAACCAACACCCGATTCCTGCGCGAGCACGGCGTCAGCATCTGGGACGAATGGGCCGATGCGAATGGCGAGCTCGGCCCGGTGTACGGCAAGCAGTGGCGTTCCTGGCCTGGGCGCGATGGACGCGAGATCGACCAGATCTCGCAAGTCGTCGAGCAGTTGCGCACCAACCCGGACTCACGCCGCATCATCGTCAGCGCCTGGAACGTCGGCGAGCTCGACCAGATGAAGCTCATGCCCTGCCACGCATTCTTTCAGTTCTACGTGTCGGACAAGCGCCTGAGCTGTCAGCTCTACCAGCGCAGCGCGGACATTTTCCTCGGCGTGCCATTCAACATCGCCTCGTACGCGTTGCTCACCCACATGCTCGCGCAGCAATGCAACCTCGAAGTGGGCGAGTTCATCTGGACCGGCGGCGACTGCCATTTGTACGCCAACCATCTAAAGGAAGCCGACGAGCAGTTGTCGCGCGTGCCGTTGACGCCACCGAAGCTCGTCATGGCGCGCCGACCGCCGACCATTTTCGATTACAACTTTGAAGATTTTCAGATCGTGAACTATCAACACCATCCAGCCATCAAGGCCCCTGTCGCCGTATGACAAAAAAGTCGACCAAGAAAACGAAGTCAGCAAAGAAAACCAAGGCATTCGACCAGTCGCAACCCAAGCGCGGTGGTCCGCCCATCGTCAGTTCGCCGCTCATCGAAGTGCGGGATTCCGAGGTGCACGGGCGCGGAGTATTTGCCGTGGCCGACATTCGCAAGGGCGCGCGCATAGTCGAATACCTCGGCGATCGCGTTTCGCACGCAGCAGCCGACGCGCGCTATGAAGATCACGACGAGAACGACAATCACACCTTCTTGTTCATCGTGAACAGGAACACGGTGATCGACGCCGCCGTGGGCGGCAATGCCGCGCGCTTCATCAATCATCACTGCGATGGCAATTGCACCTCGGTCATCGAGAACCGCCGCGTGTTCATCGACGCCACGCGCGCCATCGCGCCCGGCGAAGAGCTGGGATACGACTACGAAATCGGCCGTGACAAGGACGATCCGCCGAATGTCGATGAGATCTACGCCTGCCGCTGCGGTTCGCCGAAGTGCCGCGGCTCCATGCTCGAGGCCGCGCCGAAAAACGCCGGCGGCAAGAAGGCCGCCAATCGCCGCAAGCCAGTCAAGACGCGCAAGAGCCGTCGCCCGGAAGCCAAGCGTCGTGGAGAACGGCCACGCCGGCGCGCCTGATCGATCAGCTTGCCGAGCGCGGTTTCGGCATGGCTGACGATTTCGTTGATGCGAAGTTGCTGGCGGAGCTTCGCGCGCGCTGCGTCGAGCTGCATGCGGCCGGCGCATTGCGGCCGGCGCGCATCGGGCGCGGCGACCGGGAGCAGCAGGTGCCGGAAGTGCGCGGCGACATGATTTCCTGGTTGCAACAACCCGAGCGCGACGCCGAGCAGCGCGTGCTGGCGCGCCTCGATGAGCTGCGCGCCGCGCTCAATCGCGGCCTCATGGCCGGCCTCGAAGACTTTCAGGGCCATTTCGCGTTGTATCCGCGCGGTGCCGGATACGCGCGTCATTTCGACCGGCTCGTCGGCAGCGACGTGCGTGCGATATCGGCGGTGCTGTATCTCAATGACGAATGGCAGGCCGACGACGGCGGGCAGTTGCGCCTGTACACCGGCGGCGGCGCGAGCGTGGACGTGCTGCCGCAGGGCGGCAGGCTGGTCGCGTTTCAGTCGGACCGCTTCGAACATGAAGTGCTGCCGGCGCGCCGCGAGCGACTGAGTTTCACCGGCTGGTTCCGGCGCCGGCCGCTGGAAGGCTTCGTCTGAACACTCCGCTGGTCACGTTGATGGTGGCCGTCGCGGACAACGGCGTGATCGGCCGCGACAACGCCTTGCCCTGGCATCTGCCCGACGACCTCAAGCGTTTCAAGCAGCTGACGCTCGGCAAGCCCGTGGTCATGGGCCGCAAGACCTTCGAATCCATCGGCAAGCCGCTGCCCGGCCGGCAGAACATCGTCGTCACGCGCGATACTAACTACCGGCGCGAAGGCATCACCGTGGTTCACGACATCGACGCGGCGGTGCGGGCCGCGGTGGGCCAGCCCGAGATCATGGTCATTGGCGGCGCAGAGCTGTTTCGCCTGTTCCTGCCGCGTGCCGCGCGTGTCCACCTGACGCGCGTGCATGGCGAAGTTGCCGGCGACGTGACGTGGCCGGCACTGGATGCCGGCGTATGGAAGCGGATCGGGAGCGAGCGGCATGAAGCCGATGAGCGACATGTCCATGCCATGACATTCGAGGTGTGGGAGAAGAGGCCGTAATTCACAAAAAACCTGTGCGCAGGCCTTCCGGCACGCTATTCTCTGCGCCCTATGAAAAAGCTAACTGCCCTTGCGGCGCTGCTCTGCACCCTGTCCCTCACCGTTTGCTCCGCTGACGCGGCCAAGTCAAAGGCGAAGGAACAAGCCCCAATGACCGAAGAACAGAAGACGCTCTATGCGCT
>DASYKM010000025.1:0-44080 GCA_035995425.1 Steroidobacteraceae bacterium | reverse complement strand
TGACGGATGGTGATCTTGTTCATTCGCATCTACTCCCTGGCGTGGATCTTCAATTCAAGGCAAGCGAGGCAGGCCGTTCCATGTAGCCGCCAAGCCCGTCTGGAACTATTTCCACGACACTAATCTTCGAAGGCGATATCTCGGTGACCCTGCCATCCGCCTGGCCCAGGTAGTTACCCGGCAACACACGGTGAACGAGGCCATCTTTTGTTTTGATCAAGCCGTATGTGCGGTCGGACAGACGCAGCGTGCCGACCATGCGCAACGTGTCGAGCGAGAACTGCTCGAGAAATTCACGATTGCGGCGACTGTCGGGGCGCAACGTTCCGTTGGTATTCCCACCGGAACCGCCGGGCATGAAAGGCGAACGCATGTTCGCCGATTCATAGCCGTAGCTCTCGTACGGCTTGAGTTCGGGCAACGGCTCAACGCGGCCGCCCGGCTCTTTCTTTGTCTCGGCGATGAACTGTTCCAGCTCATCGTCCTTGCTTGAACAACCGGAGAGCGTGCCCGCGAGGACGCACAGCGCACCGATGAGACGCCAACTGCTTTTCTGTTTCGAAAACATATCCATTACCTGTGTTTTCGCCGTGCGTTACGTGCCGGGCTGCGCCGCGGGCGTCTTCGCCTTCTCGGCGGCCGCCACTTCGGCGTCGTCCAGATAGCGGAAAGTCTTGGCCGTCAGTTCCAGGGAAAGGTTGTCGTAGACATCCTTGTTTTCCGGCTTGATCGTTATTTCGTGCAGCGTGACGATGCGCGGTAGTGCCGCAATGCCACTGACGAATTCACCCATCTGGTGATACGAGCCGGTGAGCTTGATCTTGATCGGCAGCTCGGCGTAGAAATCTTTCTTCACCTCGGCACTCGGCTGGAAGAGTTTCTCTTCGAGACCGGCGCCCACGCCTACCTGCGAAATGTCGACGAGCAGGTTCGGAACCTCGGTTCTGCCAGGCAGCTGGCGCAGCAGGGCACCGAACGAACGCTCGATGTCCGCGAGCTGCTGCTGGTAGACCTCGAGATTTACGGCCTTGGAATGCTTCCTCTTGAAGGTGTCGCGCAGCGTCAGTTCTTCGGCAGCAACGCTGTCGAGAACAGGCTTTTGGTCGCTCCACACCAGGAAGTAGAAAAGCACCGCGGAGAGAATCACGAAGCACAGGATCACCGAGCCAGCGCGGACCGGCAGCGGCCAGCGGCCTGGATCGTTTGGATCCAGTGATTTGAGGTCGTCGAGAATGCTCATTTGTTAGCCCCCGGACGACGCGACGCGTCGCTTCGGTTTGGTCGGCTCGGCATCAGCCGGCGCGGTGGCGCCCGCCTGCTCGGCGAAAAGGATGAACGTTGCACCGGTGACGTTGTTCTTCTTGGTCTCGACGATGTCGAGCTCGGGATTCTTGAGGTAGCTGGAACCGTCGATGTTGCGCATGAAGGCCGAGACGCGCGTGGAAGACTGCGCGATGCCTTCGAATTTCAGACGCGGCCCGGTCTGCGTGATACCCGTGAGGTACACGCCATCCGGCAGCTGCTTCGCGATCTCGTCGAAGATGTGCACGATCTCGGGACGCGAGCGCTGCAGCTTCTCGATGACTTCCATACGCGCAATGAACCGCGCCTTGTCAGCTTCGAGGCTGTTGATCTTCTCGATCTGCTTGTCGAGCTCTGAGATCTGGTCCTTGAGTTTCTCGTTGCGCGCCTCCTGGGCACTGACCATCGAGTCCATCATCAGGTAACCGACGAATGCCGTGAGACACGCGCCGATCGCTGCGCCGCCGAGCGCAACGAGGAACTTGAGCTTGCGCTCCTTGCGTTCTTCGTCGCGCCAGGGAAGTAGGTTTATGCGAGGCATTAGTTGTCGAAGCTCCGCAGTGCGAGACCACATGCCGTGAGCAGTGCGGTAGCGTCACGCGCAACCGCCTGCGCCTTGGCGCGAGACGAAAGTTTCATCTGACCGAGGGGGTCACCCTTCTCGGCCGAAATTCCAACGCGGCTCGAAATCACGTCCGAGACGCCGGAAATGTTGGCGCAGCCGCCGCAGATCAGGATCTTTTCCGGCTGATCACGGCCCGAACCCGAAGCGAGATAGAACTGCAGCGAGCGACTGACCTGTTGGGTCATGTCGTCGATGAACGGATCGAGCACTTCGGCCTGGAAATTACCCGGCAAGCCGCCTTCTTTCTTGGCGCGGCCGGCTTCTTCCATCGAGAGGCCATAGGTGCGCATGATTTCTTCGGTGAGCTGCTGGCCGCCGAATGCGAAATCGCGCGTGTAAACAACCTTGAGATTGCGCAGGACGCTGAACGTGGTGCTGCTTGCGCCGAAGTCCACGACCGCGATCGTGCGATCGATGCCGCCGTCGGGCATCTGGTGCGTCATGAGGCGGCATGCGTTCTCGAGCGCGAAGGCTTCGACGTCGACGATCTTCGCCGTGAGTCCGGCGGCATTCACCGCGGCCTGCCGCTGCTCGACGTTTTCCGTGCGCGTCGCGACCAACAACACGTCGTTGGTCTCCGGATCCTTCTCGGAAGGACCTAACACTTCGAAGTCGTAGCTGACTTCGTCCATCGGAAATGGGATGTATTGATCCGCCTGCATCTCGACCTGGGCTTCGAGATCACGCTCGCGCAATGAGCGCGGCATCTGGATCACTTTGGTAATGGCGGCATCACCGGAAATCGCGATCGCGACCTCTTTGGCACCGGCGCCTGAGCGTTTGACGGCACGACGAATGGCCTCGCCGACGGCTTCCGCGTCGACGATTGCCTTTTCGTTCATCGCGTTCTGAGGAGTCGGTTCTGCCGCGTACGATTCGACGCGATAGGTGCCACCGCTCATCACGAGCTCGATCAATTTGACCGATGAAGTCGTTATGTCAAGCCCGAGCAACGGACGATACTTGCGCGTTAAGAACAGCACTTTCGCAGTCCTTTCAGAGTGTTAGAACGAGAATCGAGCGACCAGCCTTAATCCCAAGACACTATATATCAGCGTGAAGTTAAATTGAACGAGACGCTCCTCACGAAACTGGCTGATTCCGCGGGATACCCGTCGGAAGGCCACTTCGGGTGGGAACTCATAGAGTCCGGCGGGACGGGCATGGGAACCAGACGGTGGTTGTCCGTATCAACTCGAACTGTGACGTATTCGAGCCGGCAACCCCGCTGTCGTAGGCCAATACATGCCCTTAGACCGGAAGCTTTGCGTCCCCACCTTTCGATGAGTATGCATATCGACGGCGGTTACTATGCATAGCGTCTTGAGCCTTCGCAACCGACGAGACCCGCATTCTGTGAAGCCAAACTACATTCGATTGGCCGCCAAGCTGGCGATGGGTGTGACGGCGATCACACTTGCGGCCGTATATGGATTCGTCTGCAGCTACATCTATCTCGAACCGACGCTGCCATCGGTGTCGGCGATGAAGAACAACGAGCTGCAGGTTCCGTTGCGCGTCTATGCGAACAGCGGCGAGCTGATTGCACAGATCGGCGCGGAGCGCCGCAATCCGGTCAAGTACGAACAGATCCCGGATGTGGTCAAGAACGCATTCATCGCGGCCGAGGACGATCAGTTCTTCCAGCACCACGGGTTCGATTGGAAGGGCGTCCTGCGCAGCATGTTCGTCAATGTCACCTCGGCGGAAACGCAGGGTGCAAGCACCATCACCATGCAGGCGGCACGCAGCGCATTTTTCACGCAGGAGCGTACGGTGCGACGCAAGCTGCAGGAAACTTTCGTCACGAACCGGTTGGAGCGCGAATTCACCAAACAGGAGATTCTCGCGCTGTATCTCAACGTGATCTTCTTCGGGCAACGCTCCTACGGAGTGGCAGCAGCGGCTGAAACCTACTTCGGCAAGCCGCTCGAAGAGCTCACGCTCGGGGAGGCGGCCACGCTGGCGCGCGTGCCGCAGTCACCTTCGAATTTCAATCCGATCACCAACCCGGCCGGCGCTGCCGAGCGCCGTGGCTACGTACTGCGCCGAATGCGCGAGCTCGGCTACATCGACGCCGCTGCGGCCGAAGCGGCTTCAAAGGAAGTGATCAAGGCCAAAGCACATCGGGCGCTGGCAGATGTCGAGGCCCCGTATGTCGCGGAGATGGTGCGACTCGAAATCATCAAGCGATTTGGTGAGGCGGCCCAGAGCGCCGGGTACAAGGTCTATACGACCATCGACGCCCGACTGCAGAAGGCAGCCAATCATGCGCTACGCATCGGGCTCGTCGACTACACGCGCCGGCACGGCTGGCGCGGCGCCACTAACAAGGTTGAGCTCACCGGCAACGAGAATCCGGAAGCGCTCGACATGCTTCTCGATGAATACGCGACCGTCGGCATGCTGCAGCCCGCGCTGGTGATTTCGGTGGGTGACAAGCAGGCGCAGTTATTCGTCAAGGGCGCGGGCATGGCGAGCGTCGAATGGACGGGTATGTCGTGGGCCCGGCGTCGCGCATCCGCGCTCACGCCAGGCCCGGAGCCGAAGAGCGCGGCAGAGATCGTCGCGCGCGGCGACGTGGTGTACGTGATCCACGAGAAGCCCGGCGCCCCCGCCGAGCTCGCGCAGATTCCCGAGGCCGAAAGCGCGCTGGTCGCCATCGACCCCAACAACGGCGCCATCATGTCGCTGGTCGGCGGGTTCGACTATTTCGAGGGGGGCATGTTCAATCGCGTCACTCAGGCGAAGCGCCAGCCCGGCTCGGGCTTCAAGCCTTTCATGTACGCGGCGGCAATGGCCGGAGAATTCACTCCGGCTACGATGATCCTCGATGCTCCCATCATCATGGACGATCCGAACCTCGAAGAAGTCTGGCGCCCGGAGAACTCCGGCGGCGGATTCCGCGGTCCGATGCGGCTGCGCGAAGCGCTGGTAGCGTCGCGCAACCTGGTCTCCATTCGCCTTCTGCAGGCAATGGGCGTACGCCCGGTCATCGACTATGTGCAGAACTTCGGCTTTACGAAGGAGCAGATGCCTAACAACCTGACGCTCGCGCTCGGCAGCATGCCGGCCACCCCGCTTCAGGTGGCGACCGGCTTTACGGTGTTCGCCAACGGCGGCTACAAGGTCGAGCCGTACTACATCGATCGAATCGAAGGTCCCGGGGGTCAGATCGTCTACGCAGCCGAGCCACACACGGTGTGCGCGGAATGCATACAACCAGTGAAAACCGTGTCCGATGCTGAGCGGGCGAAGACTGCGGAGATCAGTGCCACGGTCGTGCCGCCGACGCCCCTGACGGTCGGCGCGCAGCGCATGCAGCCGGCCGAGCGGGTGATATCGCCGCAGGTGTCGTTTCTCATGAACGACATCATGAAGGACGTGATCACGCGCGGTACCGGCCGACGAGCCCTTGCGTTGGGTCGCACGGACCTGCGTGGCAAAACTGGAACCACCAATGAATACGTCGACACCTGGTTCAACGGATTCAATGACAACCTCGTTGCCAGCGTGTGGGTCGGTCTGGACGATCCTGGGACGCTTGGAGAGGGCGAAGAAGGTGCGCGCACTGCCGTGCCGATCTGGGTCGACTACATGCGCGAAGCGCTGCGCGGCGTGCCCGAGAAGCAGCGCTCCATTCCCGAAGGAATCGTCGAGCTCAAGATCAACGCTCGCACCGGCGGCACCAAGGATGCAGATCTCGATCCGGTGTTTGAATACTTCCGCGCCGACAAACTACCGACCGAGGAAGGTTATCTGGGCGATCCGGGAGTCGGCCCGCAGGACATCGACTCCGCTTCGCCCGACACTCCGCAGAGTGGTACCGACCCCATCTTCTGAACTATGAAGAAACTGCCTCCACGTGCCGAAAATCTGCGGCGCGCGCTCGCGCAGGAAGCCGCGCGCATCATGTCGGAGCATGGCATCCGTGATTTCCTTACCGCCAAGCGCAAGGCCGCCGAACGTTTCGGGGTTACCGACGGTTCGGTGCTGCCGAAGAATCGCGAGATCGAAGATGCGCTGGCCGAATACCACCGGCTGTTTGGTGGCGCCAAACACGGCGAAGTTCTGACGGGGCAACGCAGCGCCGCGTTGTCAGCCATGCAGATGCTGGCGGAGTTCGAGCCGCGTCTCGTCGGCTCGGTGCTCGCGGGCACGGCCACTGAGCACAACGACATACAGCTGCACCTGTTCGCCGAGCGTGCCGAATCGATCACCTTTCGTCTCATGGATCTCGGCATCGAACACGAGGTGGTGGAACGGCGCGTGCGTTACGGCGTGGATCGCGTGGTTGCCTACCCCGGAGTGCATTTCGAGTTCGACGACCACATCGTCGACGCGACCGTGTTTCCGGTCGACGGCATTCGCCAGGCGCCGGTGAGCCCGGTGGACGGCAAGCCGATGCGTCGCATCGACGCGGAAGAACTGGAAGTGCTGTTGGACGCCGACGCGGCGACGGCGCAGTAACCGTCTTCGACGCAGCTGCCGGCGTAGCGCTGCTAGCGCGTGCCGATATCCTGGTAATCGCGTCGCGTCGGGCCCGTGTACAACTGGCGCGGACGTCCGATGCGCATGGCCGGATCGGAAATCATCTCCTGCCAGTGCGCCACCCAGCCGACCGTGCGCGCGATCGCGAACATCACCGTGAACATCGAGCGCGGAATTCCGAGCGCCGAATAGATGATGCCGGAATAGAAATCGACGTTTGGATAGAGCTTGCGGGCGACGAAGTACTCGTCCTTGAGCGCGACCTCTTCGAGCCGCTGCGCGAGCTCCAGCAGCGGGTTGTCCTGCTTGCCCAGCTTCTGCAGCACCTTGTGGCACATATCGCGGATGATTTTGGCGCGCGGATCGAAGTTCTTGTAGACGCGATGTCCGAAGCCCATCAGGCGGAAATGGCTGGACTTGTCCTTGGCCATCGCCAGGTATTTCGGAATCTGATCGGCGGTGCCGATTTCTTCCAGCATCTGCAGAACGGCTTCGTTGGCCCCGCCATGCGCCGGCCCCCACAACGCCGAGACGCCGGCGGAAATCGCCGCGTACGGATTGGCACCCGTCGAACCCGCGAGTCGCACGGTTGAGGTGCTGGCGTTCTGCTCGTGGTCGGCATGCAGGATGAACAGCAAGTCGAGCGCCTCGGCAGCCACCGGATCCACCTTGTAAGGTTCGCACGGCACTGCGAAGAACATGTGCAGCATGTTCGAGCAGTAATCGAGATCGTTGCGCGGATAGATGAACGGCTGGCCGAGTGAATGCTTGTAGGCCGCTGCCGCGATGGTCGGAAGTTTGGCGACGATGCGATGCGCGAAAATCTCGCGATGGCGCGGATTATGGATGTCCATCGAGTCGTGATAGAACGCCGACATCGAGGCGACGACCGCAGACACCATCGCCATGGGGTGCGCGTTGTGATGAAACCCGCCAAAGAACCGCAGCAGCGATTCGTTGATCATCGTGTGATTGCGGATGCTGTGGCTGAACTCGTCGAGTTGCGGCTTGGTCGGCAGGTTGCCGTTCAGCAGTAGATAGCAGACCTCGATGAACGAGCTCTTCGCGGCGAGCTGTTCGATGGGATAACCGCGATGCATGAGCACGCCGGCGTCGCCGTCGATGTAGGTGATCTTGCTCTCGACCGCCGCGGTCGCGCCGTAACCGGGATCGTAAGTGAACGCTCCGAATTCCTTGGCGAGCGGCGCGATGTCCACCACCGATGGGCCCATCGTGCCGGAACGCACGGGGAGCGCAGTTTTCTTGCCGGTGGCGGTATCGAGCAGCTCGAGTGTTTTATCAGGCATGACTGAAGAAGCCCTGCAAGGCGCGTCTAGTGGAACAAGCGATTCGAGACGAGCCTTACACGGTCCGGCAACGGAATCAAGGCAACGACCGCGGCTCGGTGCGTTGCGAACCGCTACTCGACTATCTTGAACAGCTGACCGGTTTGCGGCCGCTTTTTCGGATACATCGCATTGATGAGCTCGAGAGTTTCTTGCTTGAACTTGTCCTCGGGCATATCCGCGGCATAGTCAGAAAGCTGCGTCGCTGGCGTGGCCTTCACCACTTTGATGCGATATGGCTCGGCGAGCGGAAACTCCGACGGCTTGAGCCCGCGCAATGTCAGCGCCGTCGACTTGATGAGGCCGTCGACTTCTGGCACGCCATCGAGCGCCGAGCGGCTCGCACCGGCGAAAATGAATGCGTTCTGATTGCGATAGATCACCGCCCAGCGCACCGGCCCCGCGCCGTTGTCGATCGGCGATCCGCTGCGCGTAACGATGGTGTAGCCCTCACCGTCGACGGTAGTGAGGGGCTCGCCTTTCAATACGGAAGCACCTTTCAGTTTACTGAGCAGGAATTCACGCGGCGCCTGCTTCTCAGGTTTGGCGTCGATCATGACCTGCATGATCGCGTCCTTCTTGGGTGTGAAAGCCAGCAAACGATCGCGCAGGTTTTCAATCGTCCAGCCGCGCGGGAACGCGACCGTGATTCCCATCTCCGAGTGATAGAAGCGGTTGTCGCGCACGATGCCTTGCGCCTTGCTCGAACCGTATGCGATGCCGTTGATGGTGGTCAGGTATTCGTCGTGACGCTCGATCCAGCCGCCGGGCGGTGTTTCCTTGATGTTGGCCGCGCCTTTGGCAGCCTGAACTGCACGCTCATCAGGACTCGGATGGCTGGAAAACACACCGTGGTACAAGCGCGGTTCGCGCCCTTCTTCGGTCGCCCGCTGACGCTCGAATTTCTCACCTGCCTGGAAAACGTTGAACACCTTGCCGATCGATTCCGGGTTGTACCCGGCCTTGACCATGTATTTGAGGCCGAGACGATCCGCCTCCATTTCATTGTCGCGCCCATAGCCCTGCATCCACGCCTGAGCGCCGATGTTGGCGAGCTGGCCGATCGCATTGGAGCCCGTGAGGACTGCCGCGGCCAACGCGCCGAGCGAGGCAGCGACGCCTTGCGTCTTGCGTCGCGCGGGATGGCGCGCCGTGACGTGGCCGATTTCATGGCCAAGCACGCCCGCGAGCTCCGCTTCGGAATTGAGACTCACCAGCAGACCGCGATTCACATAGACGTTGCAGCAGCCGGTGGTGAAAGCATTGATGGCTTCGTCGTCGATGACGAAAAACTTGAATTCCTCGTTCGGCAGATCGCTCACGAGCGCGACGCGCCGGCCGACCAGATTCACATATTCCTGCATGGCCTGGTCATCGTAGAGGCCGAGACCCTTGACGATTTCCTGGTGATTCTTCTGGACGGTCTTCTTCTCGCCCTCCATCGAACCGAGAACGACGTTCTTTCCACCGGTGGCCGGATTGCTCGCGCAGCCAGAGATAAATACGCACGTGGCCGCGATGAGTAGCGGAAGTAGTGGAATGCGCTTCATTTTATGTAGGTCTCCGCGGGCGGGCCGAGCGCGTATTTAACTACGATATCGCACTGCCACCACAAGTTCCGGCAGGCGCGTCCCGACAACGCATAAAGGCGCCCGGAGGCGCCTTTATGAGTGGCATTGAGTGCCCGGAAAGTTCGTCAGCGTGTCGCCGCGGCAGCGTATTTCTTGCGGAATTTGTCGACGCGGCCGGCGGTGTCGAGGATTTTCTGCTTGCCGGTGTAGAACGGATGGCAGTTCGCGCAGACTTCGACCGCAAGGTCGTGTCCCAGAGTCGACCGCGTCTTGAAGGCGTTCCCGCAGGTGCAGGTCACGGCGATTTCTTTGTATTCGGGATGCGTATCGGCTTTCATGGGTTCTCTCTATCCCGGCGGTCTTTGCCGGCGGGTCACAAGAAAAAGGGCGCGCAGTCTAGCGGGCCATTTGTGGGTTCTCAAGCGCAAAAACCAAGACGGCTTATCCACAGAATTTGTGGATAACTCTGTGAGTATTGGCTCTGTGCGCGGCCCAAACCGCTGCGTTCCGCGCGAAACCGTTAGCTTGGTCAAATAATGATCATCGCATTAAACCATTATTAATCATCGTGTTGCGACCACTTTATCCTGCAACAGGATTGAAACGTGCCGTAATCCCATTGTTTACGTGCTCCCCGATGGGCGTCTGTGCATAAAAACGCTCTGACTCAGGGCAAAATTTGCGCAGCCATCGCCGGGGGTTCGGCGTCCGGAAGCAGTTCGACCAGTATCTCGTTGAGAAATTGGAAGCCTTTGGGTGTCGCGCGCCAGCGCTTTTGCCCCCGTTCCACCAAACCGCGGGCGGTCAGACTCGATAGTGCCTGCTCGAGCACGGCATTCGGGAGGCCGGTGCGGCTCTCGAACAAGTCGTCCGCAAACCCCGCGACCAGCCGAAACCCGTTCATCGCGAACTCAAAAGGCAATTCACGGATCGAGATCGCTTTTCGAACGAGCTCGCGCGGATCGGCGGCGAGATAGCGCCTGGGCTCACGCGTCCGCTGTGTGCGCACCGCCAGGCCCTGCCCGGGATACGAAAGTTTCCCGTGCGCCCCGGCACCAATCCCGAGGTAATCGCCGAACTGCCAATAGTTGAGATTGTGAACACATTGCGCGCCTGCACGCGCATAGCCGGAGACTTCGTACTGCTCGAAGCCAGCTTCCACCAGCGTGCGAAGGCTCAGGTCCAGCATGTCCTCGACGATTTCGTCCGCCGGCTGCACCGGAGGCGCAGCTGCGAACAGCGTGCCCGGCTCGATGGTCAGGTGGTAGTGCGACAAGTGCGCGGGTTCGAGCGCGAGCGCCGCGCGGACATCTGCATCCGCTTCCTCGGCTGTTTGTCCCGGAAGTGCGTACATCAGGTCGAGATTGAAGTTTTCGATGCCAGCGGCGTGCAGTTCTTCAGCGGCACGGCGTGTCTCGTCGGCGGAATGAATGCGGCCGAGCAATTTCAGCTGACGCGCATCGAAGCTCTGGGCGCCCAGCGACACGCGCGTAACGCCGGCGGCGCGATATTCGGCGAACTTGCCGCGCTCGATGGTTCCTGGGTTCGCCTCCATCGTGATCTCGATCGCGCCCTCGAATCCAAGCGCTGTACGCGCGTGTTCGATGAGCCGGCCGATCGCCGCCGGTGAAAAGAGGCTGGGCGTTCCGCCACCGAGAAAGATGCTGGTCAATGGACGAGACTCGAATTGCGCCAGCTGGGCATCCAGATCGGACAGCAACGCATCGACGTATCGTTGCTCGGGCAATTCATCGCGCAGCGTGTGCGAATTGAAGTCGCAATATGGGCATTTCTGCACGCACCAGGGGAAGTGCGCGTACAACGCGAGCGGCGGCGATTTCATGCCCGTGCGCGAAGCAGAGCGAGGAACGCGCGCGCTGCCTGTCCGCGATGACACCGCTCGTTGCGCAATTGCGCCGGCATTTCGGCGGCGGTGCTCGTTTCGCCGCGCGGAATGAAGATCGGGTCATAGCCGAAACCACTCGTGCCGCGCGGCCGCTCCGCGATCGTTCCCTCCCACACGCCTTCGCCGACCAGCGGCGCCGGATCGTCGGCGCTGGTGACGAATACGATGACGCTGCGGTAGCGCGCCGTACGTCGTTCGGCCGCTACGCCATCGAGCTCCACCAACATCTTGCGAAGATTTTCTTCATCGCTGGCGTTTTCGCCTGCGTAACGCGCCGAGTACAACCCGGGGCGGCCATCCAGTGCGTCCACTTCCAGGCCCGAATCGTCAGCAATGGCAGGCAAGGCCGTGCGTCGCGCGGCATTGCGCGCCTTGATCAGGGAATTTTCCAGAAAGGTCCTGCCGGTTTCCGGTGGCGGCGCGATGCCGAAATCCGACTGGCGCACGAGTGCGAGGCCGGAAGCTTCTAACAACTCTGAAAACTGGCGCAGCTTTCCCGGATTGCCGGTGGCGAGCACCACGCGCTGGCCCTGCATGCGCACACGCGTCGACCGCCTCAGGCGGCCGCCCGCACCTCGGTCTGCAGCTGGAACAACTGCGCGATCCCTCCGGCGGCGAGATTGAGCAGCGCATCGAGCTCATGCCGACGGAAGGCATGACCCTCGGCCGTGCCCTGAACCTCGATGAAGCCACCACCATTGTTCATGACCACGTTCATGTCGGTTTCGGCGCCCGAATCCTCGGCATAGTCGAGATCGAGGACCGCGACTCCCGCGCAAATGCCCACCGACACGGCAGCCACCTGTCCATGAAGTGGCGAGGAGGCGATCAGCCGCTTGGCGATGAGGGCATCGCAGGCATCGGCCAGCGCGACGTAGCTGCCGGTGATAGCCGCGGTGCGCGTGCCGCCGTCCGCCTGCAATACATCGCAGTCGAGCGTGACGGTGCGTTCGCCGAGCGCGGCGAGATTGGTGATGGCGCGCAGCGAGCGGCCTATCAGACGCTGGATTTCCTGCGTGCGCCCGCTCTGCTTGCCCTTGGCAGCTTCGCGCGGCGAGCGTGTATGCGTGGCGCGCGGCAGCATGCCGTATTCGGCGGTGACCCAGCCCTGGTTCTTGCCGCGCAGAAATCCCGGCACGCCTTCTTCGACCGTGGCCGTGCACAGCACGCGCGTGCCGCCAAACTCGACGAGCACCGAACCTTCGGCGTGTTCTGTGAAGCGACGCGTGAATTTGACGACGCGCAGCGCATCGGGCGCGCGGCCACTCGGGCGACCGGCCATCAGGCGTTCCCGATCCAGCGCACCACCGCTGCCGAAGTATTGTCGCTGCCGGCGCCGACCACGCTGACGGAGCGCTCGGCGAGCCGCACCAGCTCGTCGCGCAACGGCGCACGTGCCGGCGGAAAGGCACCGCCGATCTCGCCGTCGTCGAGCCCGCCCCACAACCCGTCCGAGCACACTAACAAGATGTCGTTGGCCTCGAGCGGCTCGCGCAGCCCGAGTGACATCTCCGGAATGAAAGGCTCGCCGCCGAGACAGCACTCGACGAAGTTGCGCATGGGGTGCGTCAACGCCTGTTCGGCGGTGATGACACCCTCGCGCAGCAGAAACTCGACGTGGCTGTGATCGCGCGTGCGTTTGAAGACCTTTCCGCGCCGTAAAAGATAGACGCGGCTGTCGCCGATGTGCGCCCAGAATGCGCTGCCGTTCTGCACCAGGCAGATGGCACAGGTGGCACGCGGTCGTAGCTCGATCGGCAGGTTGGCACCGAGTTTCGCGACTTCCTCATGCGCCCGGCCGAGGGTGAGATGCAGAAAGCCCAGGGGATCGAGAATGGGTTGCGGCGTGTGCCAGAATCCTTCGACCAATGCCTTGATGGCGGTCTCGGCGGCCTTCGCGCCATCGGAATGGCCGCCCATCCCGTCGATGACCACGAGCAGGGCCGAGTGCTCGGAGACTGCCACCGACACGCGGTCCTGATTGTCGGTACGACAACCTAGCAGGCTGACTTCGGCGTATTCGATGCGCAAGGCGGGTTGAGGCGTCTGATAAACTCCCGCGCACTTTACCGCACCCCGCTCCCCTTAAGCCGAGAACTTCACACGCCATGATCGCCAGCATGACCGGATTCGCACGACGCGAGCTTGCGGGCAGCTGGGGGACGCTCACCTGCGAGCTGCGCAGCGTGAACCACCGTTATCTGGAACCAGGTTTTCGCCTGCCCGAAGAACTGCGCCCGCTCGAGTCGGACTTAAGACAACAGCTGAGCAAGAACCTCAAGCGCGGCAAGGTCGACTGCACCGTGCACCTGCGCAGTGTCCAGGCGGCCGAACGTGAATTGCGCATCGACGCGGCCGCGCTCGCCCGCGTGGCGGCGGCGGTGAACCAGGTGACCCGCATCGTGCCGGGCAGCAGTGTCGACGCGGTCGAAGTCCTGCGCTGGCCCGGAGTCATCGAGACCGCGACGCAAGACTCCGAAGCCTTGTTAGGCGCCGGCCGCACGCTGTTCCAGCAGACGCTCGACGACCTCGGCGCCATGCGGCTGCGCGAAGGCAAGCGCCTGGGAGAGCTTCTCGAGCAGCGTTGCGCGGGGCTCGGCATGCTGGTCACGCAGGTGCGCGCGCGTCTGCCGGAAATCCAGGCTCGCGTGCGCACGCGCCTGCATGAACGCGTCGCGGAATTGTTGGCCACGGTCGATCGCGAACGCGTGGAGCAGGAAATCGTGCTGCAGTTGCAACGTCTCGACGTCGCCGAAGAGCTCGACCGCCTCACCGGGCACATCGAGGAAACCCGGCGCGTGATGGGCGGCGGCGAAGCGGCGGGCCGACGCCTCGATTTCCTCATGCAGGAGCTCAACCGCGAGGCGAATACGCTGGCTTCGAAATCGCAGGACCTGGACACCACGCGCCTCACGGTCGACATGAAAGTGCTGATCGAGCAGATGCGCGAACAGGTGCAGAACATCGAATGACGGGCCGGGCGCGTCCGCGGCTCCAGGCCTGGCAGGCTGTCGCGTCGCTCCTTTTAGCGGTACTCCCGGCACTGGCGGCGCCACCAAAATCCAGCCCGCCGGAAATCGACGACTACGGTGAAATCTACAAGCACTTCATTGAGCCGCTTCCCATGGTCGCGACGCAGTGGACCGATCTGACCGAAGACCGTCGCGCGCCGGGGTGGGACTTCGAGCTCATGGTCGACGAAAGTGGGGCGGTGGCTGCGGCGCGGATGAAGTCCGGCGCCCGCGAATATCGCGATGAGGCGGTCCGCGCCGCCCAGGCGGTTCGCTTCCATCCTTTCGTTCGCGACGGTCGCCCGGTCGCGGTTCGATTGAACTATACGGTCCGGTCCCGACCCATCGATTACGCGGGCCCCGCCGGGCGCGCTTTTCCGGCAACTCCGGCTCCCTCGACCACGATCATCGCGATCAACCGGACCGGCTGTTACGGAACGTGCCCTTCCTACCGCGTCGAGCTGCACGGCGACGGAGAGGTTTTCTATCGGGGCGACAGCGACGTCCTCGTGAGAGGTTCGCATCGCTGGCGCGTCGATCCGGCGAAAATCGCGCCACTGCTCGAGCTCTTCCGGCGCGCCAACTACTTCGCGCTCGGCGGCTACTACGAATTTCCAGTCTCCGATCTACCTACCTACACCACGCGACTCAGCATCGGCGACCAGCACAAGTTCGTGCTGAACTACGGCGGCAGCAGTTTCGGTGGCGCGTTCGCATCCACCCGAATGCCGGGCGAGGTTCCGGACATGCCGCCGGTCGTCACCGAGATAGAAAACGCCATCGACGAGATCTCTGGCGCCGCGAGTTACGTAAGGGGAGATGAAACCACTCTTCAACGGCTCCGCGCGGAGCGCTGGAACTTCCGCTCGCAAGACGCGGGCTACGGCCTGTGGATCCTGTTGTCCAACTGCAAGACCGCGCTCGCGCACGAATTCATTCGCGCCGGGGCGCCCGTGAATGTCATCGGCGATGGGTTCGGCGCCGGGCTGCCGGTCGCTTTCGCGGCGCGCTGCGCCGATGTCGACCTCGTCCGCGCGATGATTGCGAAGGGCGCCTTGAATCGCAGGTCTGAGGCGAAATCCTTTCTCTGGTCGAGCGTCGGCAGCGGCTATCCCGGCATGGTCGCGCTCGCGTTGACGCGCTACCGGAACGTCAATTCGAAGGACGAAGACGGTACCCCGCTGCTGACACAAGCCGCCGGCAGCTACGTCAGCGAAGGCGATCCCGGGGTGACCACGTTCGATTCGGCGAGGGTCGTTGAAATTCTCATCGACGCCGGCGCGGATCCCAACGCGCGCGACGAGGACGGAAAGACGCCGATCTTCGAAGCCAACGACGCGGCCGTTGCGGCTGCACTCCTCAGACGCGGTGCGGATCCCAACGCGCGCGACAACGAGGGGCAGACGGCACTGTTCGATCATTACTTCGACGAACCGAAGGGCGCGTTGCTCGCAGCAGGAGCCGAGGTCGATGCACGCGACAAACTCGGCCGCACGGCGCTCTTCTGCCAGGACGATCCGGCTTCGATAAAAGTGCTGCTCGACGGCGGCGCCAATCTCAATGCGTTGGATCTGGAAGGGCTCTCCGCGATCGAGCAGATGAATTCCGAGAGCGGCACCTCGGCACTGCTGGCGGCGGGCGCAAAGCTGCCTTCGAGTCCGGCGAGACTGAATGCCATGATCGCCACGGCCACCGAAAAGAAATGGACTGGCCTGCTGCCGCTGCTCGAGGCGGCGGCCGCAGTGAAATAGCCGGGATACAATCCACGCGATGCAATCCGGAAAGCCGCGACGCGGCGCCCTGTTCGTGATCGCCGCGCCTTCCGGCGCCGGCAAAACCAGCCTGGTGAAAGCAGTTCTCGCGCGCGATCCTTCGTTGCGCGTCTCCGTGTCGCACACCACGCGCAAACAGCGGGAAAAGGAAATCCCCGGCCGCGACTACAACTTCGTGACCGTCGACGAATTCAAACGACAGCGGGATGCCGGCGAATTCCTCGAGCACGCGCAGGTGTTCGACAACTTCTACGGCACTGGCCGCGCGCAAGTCGAAGCGCTGCGCAGCGCGGGGCACGACGTGATCCTCGAGATCGACTGGCAGGGCGCCCAGCAGGTGCGCAAGGCCCAGCCTGACTGCAAGTCGGTGTTCATCCTGCCGCCCTCGCGCGCCGAGCTGGAAGGCCGGCTGCGCAACCGCAAGACCGACAGCGACCAGGTGATCGAGCGGCGCCTGCGCGATTCCATCGCCGATATGTCGCATTACGAGGAATTCGACTGCGTGATCGTCAACGACGATTTCGAAACCGCCGTGGCCCAGTTGCTCGCCTTCCTTCGCGGGGGCACCGGATTCGAGGCCGGCAGGGCGACGCTGAAGCCGCTTATCAAGGACCTGCTGGCCTGATTCGGTGCAAATCCCGGCAAAGCCAAGCGTTTTTCAGTAGACTTTCCTCCCCCCGCAGTTTGTTTCCCGAAAGGCACTATGGCCCGCATTACCGTCGAAGACTGTCTCCCGAACGTCGAAAACATATTCCAGCTCGTGTTGCTGGCCGCTGCGCGCGCGCGCCGCCTTG
This sequence comes from Steroidobacteraceae bacterium, assembly GCA_035995425.1. Taxonomy (GTDB): domain Bacteria; phylum Pseudomonadota; class Gammaproteobacteria; order Steroidobacterales; family Steroidobacteraceae; genus CADEED01. The sequence goes on along the minus strand of DASYKM010000025.1, from coordinate 27,262 downwards.
CCAACGGAGCCGAGCCGACCGTTCCCTGGGAAAACGACAAGCCCACCGTGGTCGCGTTACGCGAGATCGCCGAAGGCAACATCACGCCCGAGATGCTGCGCGAGCCCGAGCCGCCGCCGCCGGAAGCGCCGCTGCCCGATGCCGACAATCAATCCCTGTTCCGTGCGCCGCAATTCGGCCTGCAAGGCGATCGTGACGTACAGGAATAAATCGTCCGCCTGATCCTTCCTTAAAGGAGCTCGCGCCCCGTGGATTACGCGTCGACGCTCCTTCAGCTTTTGCCCAGTGCCCGGCGCCTGCCGGGCCTGCGCGAGCTGATCAACAGCGTCGAGGCCTATCTTCCTGCCGAGCAGGTCGAGCGCGTACGTTCGGCGGCTGAATTCGGCGCTGAAGCGCACGAGGGGCAGAAGCGGCTTTCCGGCGAGCCTTACATCGCCCACCCGCTCGCGGCCGCGCAAATCCTCGCCGACCTGCACCTCGACCCCGACACGATCATCGCGGCGATCCTGCACGACGTCATCGAAGACACGCCGATCTCGAAAGAGGTTCTCGCCGAGAAGTTCGGCGCGCCGGTGGCCGAGATCGTCGACGGCGTCACCAAGCTCGACCAGATCCAGTTCAAGTCACGCGCCGAAGCGCAGGCGGAGTCCTTCCGCAAGATGGTGCTGGCGATGGTGCGCGACCTGCGCGTCATCCTGGTGAAGTTGGCCGACCGCACCCACAACATGCGCACGCTCGACGCGATGGCACCGGCGCGCCGCCGCGCCGTGGCGCGCGAAACGCTCGACATCTACGCGCCGATCGCCGGACGTCTCGGGCTCTACAACATGAAGCTCGAGCTCGAAGATCTCGGCTTCAAGGCTGCGTTTCCGCATCGCTACAAGGTGCTCGACCGCGCGCTCAAGAAAGCCCGCGGCAACCAGAAGCAGTTCCTCAACAAGATCGCCGAAACCATGCGCGTCGCTCTCTTGAAGGCCGATCTCAAGGCCGACGTCAGCACGCGCGAGAAGCATCTGTACAGCATCTACAGCAAGATGCTGCGCAAGGCGGCGCCCTTGTCCGAGATCGTCGACGTGTTCGGCCTGCGCGTGGTGGTCGACAAGGCCGACTCCTGCTATCGCGCGCTGGGCGTCGTGCACGCGGCCTACAAGCCCATGCCGGGCCGCTTCAAGGACTACATCGCGATCCCGCGCGTCAACGGCTACCAGTCGCTGCACACCACGCTGTTCGGTCCGAACGGCATCCCCATCGAAGTGCAGATCCGCACCGAGGACATGCATCGCGTGGCCGAGGCTGGCATCGCCGCGCACTGGAAATACAAAGCCAGCGAATCGGAAGGCGACCAGGACGCGCGCGCGCGCGAATGGCTGGCGAACCTGGTCGACATGCAGGAAGGCGGCAGCTCCGAGGATTTCCTCGAGAGCGTCAAGGTCGACCTGTTCCCCGACAAGGTGTACGTGTTCACGCCCAAGGGCGAAATCCTGCGCCTGCCGCGCGGTGCCACGGTGGTCGACTTCGCCTACGCCGTGCACACGGACGTGGGCAACCGCTGCGTGGCCGCCAAGGTAGATAGACGCCTGACGCCGCTGCGCACGCCGCTGCGCAATGGCCAGACGGTCGAAATCATCACCGCCAAGGGCGCGATGCCGAATCCGTCGTGGGTGAATTTCGTGGTGACCGCCAAGGCGCGTGCCGCCGTGCGGCACTACCTCAAGGGTCTGCGTCGCCAGGAAGCCATCGAGCTCGGCGCACGCCTCATCAACCAGGCGCTGGGCGAATTCCGCCTGTCACTCGAGGAAGTGTCCGCGGACACGCTCAACGCCGCCGTGGTCGAGCTCGGCATGCACGACGTGGACGAGCTCTATGAAAAGGTTGGCCTCGGCGAGCGGCTCGCGCCGCTGGTCGCACGCCGCCTGCTGCCGACGAAGGCCAGCGAGGAATCCTTCTCGGGCGCGCCGGCGCCGCTCGCCATCGCGGGCACCGAGGGACTGCTGGTTGCCTACGCGCGCTGCTGCTTCCCCATTCCCGATGATCCGATCTTCGCGTTCCTGTCTGCCGGCCGCGGCGTGGTCGTGCACCGCGAGAACTGCGTGAACGTCGAGGACTACCGCAAGCATCCGGAGAACTGGCTGCCGGTCGCGTGGCAGGCCACCACCGACAAGGTGTTCAGCTCGGAGATCCGCGTCGATGTCGCCAACAAGATGGGCGTGCTCGCGGCCGTGGCCGCGGCGATTTCCTCGGGTGACACCAACATCGAGCGCGTGGCCGTCGAGGAGAAGGACGCCGACAGTTCCTCACTGGTATTCGAGCTGCGCGTGCGCAACCGCGAGCACCTGGCGCGCGTGGTGAAAGTGATTCGACGCATGCCCGAAGTGCTCAAGGTCACGCGTACAATCGCCAGCCACGGTCGCGGCAACTCGCGCGACTAGCACCCACAGGAGATTCGCGATGGCCGGGATTTCGCAGTGACAACCGCACGTCAGGCTATTCACACCGATCAGGCACCGAAAGCCATCGGGCCGTATTCACAGGCCGTGCGCGTCGGCGACACCGTGTACATGGCGGGCCAGATTCCGCTCGACCCGGTCACCATGCAGATGGTGGAGGGCGACTTCGAAAAGGAAGCGCGCCGCGTGTTCGAGAACATCAAGGCGGTCATCGCCGCTTCGGGTGGCAAGTTCGAACAGGTGGTGAAGGTCACCATCTTCCTCACCGACTTCGCCAACTTCGCCAAGGTCAACGAGCTCATGGCGCAGTATTTCACAGAGCCGTATCCGGCCCGCTCGACGGTGGCGGTCGCGGCGTTGCCGCGAAACGCGCGCGTCGAAATCGAGTGCACGCTGCACCTGGGCTGAAGTCCCGACGAACGTGGCAACACCCGCGCCACAAATCGCCTATGAACAGCGCCCGGTCTCGGGGCTTCGCGGCGTAGGACCGGCGCTCGCCGAAAAACTCGCGAAGCTCGGCGTCACCCAGGTACAAGACCTGCTGTTCGTGCTGCCCTCTCGCTACGAGGATCGCACCCAGATTTCCGAAATCGGCAGCGTGCGATCCGGTACGCGCGTGGTGGTGGAGGGGGAAATCCAGCTCACCGAGGTGGCTTATCGCCGCCGGCGCCAGCTCCTGTGCCGAATCGCCGACGGCACCGGCTCGCTGACGCTTCGTTTCTTCTATTTTTCGGGCGCGCAGCAGGCCAACCTCGCGCGCGGCACGCGCATTCGCTGCTTCGGCGAAGCGCGCCGCGGCCCGCTCGGCCTCGAGATTGTGCACCCCGAATATCGGCGAGTCGGCGAGGCCGAGGCAGCCGCGCCTCTCGAGGAAGTGCTGACACCTATCTACCCGACCACCGAGGGCGTGCCGCAGGCGCGGCTGCGCTCGTTGATCGAGCTCGCGCTGCGCGAGACCGAGCGCTCCGGGGTGCGGGACTGGATTCCGCCCGCCATGCTCGCGGACCTCGAGCTGCCTTCGCTGCTCGAGGCGTTGACCATGATGCATCGCCCCGCGCGCGAGGCGAACTTGAGCGAACTGCTGAGCGGCCGTCACCCGGCGCAACGCCGGCTTTCGTTCGAAGAACTGTTGGCGCACCAGCTTTCCCTGCGGCTGCTGCGCCAGGAGACGCGTGGCGATCCGGCCTGGCGACTGGGCGACGACGCCGGCCTCGAGCGTCGTTTCCTCCAGTCGCTGCCGTTCTCGCTCACCGGCGCGCAGGCGCGCGCACTCGCCGACGTCGATCGCGATCTCGCCGCGGCGCAGCCGATGGCGCGGCTGGTGCAAGGGGACGTGGGCTGCGGAAAGACGGTGGTGGCGGCCGCGGCCGCGGCGCGCGCGGTCGGCAGCGGGTTGCAGGCCGCGCTCATGGCCCCCACGGAATTGCTGGCCGAGCAACACGCAAGAAACTTCGAACGCTGGTTTCGTGCGCTCGATGTGCCGGTGGCACTCGTTACGGGCTCGCTGCCCGCGCGTACGCGCCGCAGCGCGCTCGCCGCGGTGGCCAGCGGCGAGATCAAGCTCGTCGTCGGCACGCACGCGCTGTTCCAGGAATCCATGGAATTCGAAAAGCTCGGCCTGGTGATCGTGGACGAGCAGCATCGCTTCGGCGTGCACCAGCGTCTGTCGTTGCGCGACAAAGGCGCGCGCGGCGGCAAACTGCCGCATCAACTGATCATGACCGCCACGCCAATCCCGCGCACGCTGGCGATGACGGCGTACGCGGACCTCGACGTCTCGGTGATCGACGAATTGCCGCCCGGCCGCACACCGGTCAAGACCGTAGTGCTTCCCGAAACACGGCGCGATGAGATCGTCGAGCGCATTCACAAGGCGGTGCTCGAGGGACGGCAAGCGTACTGGGTCTGTCCGCTCATCGAGGAATCCGAAGAGCTGCGCTACCAGGCCGCCGAGGAAACCGCGGCGGCGCTGGCGGAAGCCTTGCCCGAAGTGCGGGTAGGACTGGTGCACGGCCGCATGCCGCCGCGCGAAAAGGAGCGCGGCATGTATGCCTTCAAGGAAGGCAAGATCGGGTTGTTAGTCGCAACCACGGTCATCGAAGTTGGCGTCGACGTGCCGAACGCCACGCTCATGGTCATCGAGAACGCGGAACGAATGGGACTCGCGCAGCTGCATCAGTTGCGCGGCCGTGTCGGGCGCGGCGCACACGAGAGTCACTGCGTGCTGTTGTATGGCGGCAAGCTGAGCGAGATGGCGCGCGCGCGACTGGCGGCCATTCGCGAAACGAATGACGGCTTCGTCATCGCCCGGCGCGACCTCGAGCTGCGCGGCCCCGGCGAGTTGCTGGGCACGCGCCAGACCGGTCTCGCCGAAATGCGGGTCGCCGATCTCATCCGCGACTCGGACCTGCTTCCGGCCGTGCAGGCCAGTGCCGAGACGCTCCTGAAGAGTAATCCCGAAGCTGTTCAAGCACTTACGAACCGCTGGGTCGGCTCGGGCGAACGCTACGGCCGCATCGGCTAGCTGGCGGTCGAAGTGTGGTCTTGAGCACATAGATAAGAATGGGCTGTTGAGGTCCAAATGCGAATCATTTACATTCGTAGCCGACCACCATGGCCGTTCAAATCTTCAACGACATGCCCGACGTCGCGGTTCACCGCGGCGACCCGGATTACGACCTTCTGCGGGAGCTGAACGCGCCGCGCAAGACGTCGCGCTTTTCCGGTCGCGCGGGCTTCGTGGCGGCGACCGTCGCGGTTCACCTGATCGCCGCCGTGGCACTCATGAACATGCGCCACGACGAACGCGTCGCCACCGAACCCGAGCCGATCGTGGCGACGATGTTCGAGGCACCCCAGGCGGAAGCCGAGGCACCGCCACTGGCGGATCCGCCCATCGACAACGTCGTGTATGCGCTGCCGGCACCACCGGACCTCAGTTTCGAAAGCGATCCGATCGCACCCGAGATCACCACCGCGATCGCAACGCCGACAGCTGCGCAAACCATCACGCCTCCGCTGGTCGAGTCGATCGAATATCTGCACGCCGTCAAACCGGTGTTTCCGCGCGAATCGCAGCGCAAGCACGAGTACGGCACGGTGCTCGTGCGCGTGTTGGTCGACATCCTGGGCCGGCCCGCGCAACTTCAGATCGAACGCACCAGCGGCTACGAACGCCTCGACAACGCCGCTCTTCGTTGCGTCGAACAGTTCCGCTTCCGTCCTCATGAAGTCAACGGAGTCGCGCAACCCGCGCAGGTCCTGATTCCGGTGGGATTCGACCCGCCCGCCTGAACTCCGCACGGCGTATATGATCGGCGGCAATGGCTAACCAGTCCGTGCCCGACTTCGATCTCTCCGCGCCCCCTTCGAACGCGCGGCTCAACTACCTGCGATATGGACGCCGCGTTCGCGACCTCATCGAAGTCGCGCGCCTGCATCGTCCCATCGGCATCTGGCTGCTGCTATGGCCGGTGTTGTGGGCGGTCTGGATTGCCGGCGCCTCGCATCCCACACCCAAGGTGCTGATCATCTTCGTGTTGGGCACGATCGCCATGCGTTCGGCGGGCTGTGTGGTCAACGATCTTGCCGACCGCGACTTCGATCCTTTCGTGAAGCGCACGCGCGATCGGCCGATCGCCTCGCGCCGCCTCGCGCCATACGAAGCGGTGGCGTGGTTCCTGGTGCTCATCGCGGCGGCGCTCGCCCTGGTGCTGCAGCTCGACCAGGCCACCATCCGCATGTCGGTGATCGGCGCCGGCCTCGCCGTGAGCTATCCGTTCTTCAAGCGCTTCTTTCCGCTGCCGCAGTTCTATCTCGGTCTCGCCTTCAGCTGGGGCGTGCCGATGGTGTTCATGGCGCAGACCGGCGGGATCCCGCGCGTGGCGTGGATCATCTTCTTCGCCGGCATCATCTGGGCCGCCGTCTACGACACCATGTACGCCATGGTCGATCGCGATGACGACCTCAAGATCGGCGTGAAATCGAGCGCCATCGTCTTCGGCGACATGGACCGCGTCATCATCGGCACGCTGCAGGTACTGATGCTCTACGCGCTCTATCTGGCCGGACAAAGCATGGAGTTCGGCTATTGGTACAACATGGGACTGGTCGGTGCAGGCGTGTTGTTCGCCTACCAGCAGTGGCGCATCCGCGAGCGCAAGCCGCATTCCTGCTTCCAGGCTTTTCTCAACAATCACTACGTCGGGCTGTCGATTTTCATCGGTGTCCTGCTCGAGTACGCATTCCGCGTACCCGAGCAGGTGCTGACTCAATAGACGCGGCCGACTACCACCACGTGTAGTAGAGCGCGGCCAGGATCACGACGATCAGCACGGCCGCGACGTTGAAGAACGTGCCCGTCTTGAAGTCGACGTTGTTGATGTCGACGCGCATCGCGGCCGCCTTGTTCGGCGACATCAGCGAGATCGCCACGGCGATGACGATGCCCGCGACGAAGCACCAGCCCACGCGGTTCATGAACGGATAGTCCGGCAGGTATTTGTAGAACACCCAGGAAAGCACGACCGTGGCGAGCATCGAGACCATCGCCGCCGTCGCCGTGGTGCGCGCCCAGAACAGGCCGAGCAGGAAGATCACGCAGATGCCCGGCGTGACGAATCCGGTGAAGTTCTGGATGTACTGAAAGCCCTGGCCGAAATTGCTCAGGAACGGCTTCGTGATGAAGACCGCTATGACGACCGACACTACGGCGACGATGCGACCCACCAGGACCAGCTTCTTCTGCTCGGTGTTGGGCCGTGCGGCGCGATACAAGTCCATCGTGAAGATCGTCGCGATCGAATTGATCTTGGAGCCGGTCGACGCAACGATGGCCGCGACCAGCGCCGCGAACACCAGGCCCTTGATGCCGATCGGCAGCATGGCCATGAGGCTCGGATAGGCCTGGTCGGTCTTCTCGAGGCCGGGCACGAGCACCAGCGCCGCGATGCCGGGCAGCACGATGATCGCCGGCATCAGTAGTTTGAGGAACGCCGCGAGCACGATGCCCTTCTGCGCCTCGTTCACGCTCTTCGCCGCCAGGCCGCGCTGGATGATGTATTGATTGAAGCCCCAGTACGAGACGTTCATCATCCACATGCCGCCTAACAACACGGCGAGTCCCGGCAGATCCTTGTAGTGCGGGTTGTCCTTCGACAGGATCATGTCGAACTTCTCGGGAAACTGGGTCGTGAGCGCCTTGAAGCCGGCGATGACGCCCGCGCCGCCGCTGACCTTGTCCAGTGACATGTACGTGATGATGATGCCACCGAGCACCAGCAGCGAAACCTGCACGATGTCCGTGAGCGCGACCGCCTTCAGTCCACCGTACAGCGCATACAGCAGCGCAAAGAGCGCCAACGCCGTGATCGCAACCTGGATGTCGAGGCCGGCGATCGCGTTCACCGCGAGCGCGCCGAGCCACAGGATCGACGTGAGATTCACGAAGATGTACAGCGCGAGCCAGAAGACCGCCATGACGTTGCGCACCGCCGGGCTGTACCGCCGCTCGAGAAACTCGGGCATCGTGTAGATGCCGTTCTTGAGGAACACCGGCAGGATCCATTTGCCGACGACGATCAGCGTGAGCGCCGCCATCCACTCGTAGGACGCGATCGCCATGCCCATCACGTAACCGGACCCCGACATGCCGACGATCTGCTCGGCGGAAATGTTCGCCGCGATCAGCGACGTGCCGATGGCCCACCAGGGCAGCGCGCGACTAGCCAGGAAGTAGTCCTGCGCGTCTTTCTGATGCGTGCCTTTTTCGCGCGACACCCACTGCGCCAGTACAAAAATTCCGACGGCGTAGATCGCCAGAATTGCGATATCCAGAGTTGCCAGATTCACGTAAACCCCCTGCTGCTGCGGCGTCGATGGACGCCCATGATTTTTTACCGGTCTTTTTCCATCGCATCGCGCAACGCCTTCATCAGGTCCTGCGCACGTTTCGTCAGCTCCGCGAGTGTATACGCGGGCTTGAATAATTCACCGCCAAATCCGAAGCCATCCGCACCTGACGCGAGCCACCCGGCGATGTCTTGCGAGCCAATGCCGCCCACTGGATAGACCTTGACGTGTTGCGGCAGCACCGACTTGAGGGCCTTGAGGTGCGCGACGCCGTAGGTGCTGGCCGGAAAGAGTTTGAGGCCGGTGGCGCCGTGGCGAACGGCGGCAAAGGCTTCGGTCGCGGTAGCGATACCAGGAAGCACGCGCATGCCGAGATCGAGCGCACGCCGAATCACTTCGCCCTCGCAGTTCGGCGCGACCACCAGGCGGCCGCCGGCGCCGTGCACCCTATCTACTTCGGCGGCGGTCAGCACCGTGCCGGCGCCGATCAGGCAGCTCGCGCCGTAGGCCCGCGACAGTAGTTCGATGGTATCGAAGGGCTGCGGTGAATTGAGCGGCACTTCGATGGTTCGAAAGCCGCAGCCGACCAGTGCCGCCCCCACTTCCGGCGCGCGCGCCGGCGTGAGGCCGCGCAGGATCGCCACGAGCTCTACGTCGTTCATGAATTCTGACGCTCCTGCTCGCGATATACATAGCCCAGGCCCGCGAGCGCGGCTTTGACGCCATCGACCTGGATGGCATTGCGGCCGCGCCTGGCGAGCGCGAGTGCATATGACGCCGTGAGCTGCGGCGAACCGATGACGTACACCGGCGCGCCGGCGTCGTGGCCGGCAAACAGCGGCAATGCGCCGCCGACGTCGCTACCGATGAGCAGGCCTGACATCCAGGACGCCGCGCCTTCTGCTGAGAGCTGCTTGTCCAGCCGCAGACTTCGACTCTGGAACAGCTGGTGCAGGAGCGACGCATCCGGATGCTTCGCCGACTGCGCAAGTCCCCGCTCGAAGTCCCGCGCACTGCGTTCGATCGGAGTCGCCTTGTCGCGCACCAGCACGCTGTGCTCACAGAGCATCGCGAACAATTCGCCGGTCGGCGCGGTGAGAAATTCCTGCACGACGCTGCCGTTCAACGAGACCCACTTGGTATGCGTGCCCGGCATGCACACCAGCTGCTTGCCGACGCTCATCGTGGCGTCCATGCACTGCGCGCCGAACAGCTGCGTTTCCTCGCCGCGCATCACATCGGGCGCGCCGAGCGGATTCGTGCAACGCATTCCCGGCACGATCCTTACGCCCGCACGCGCGAGCATGGGTTCATCCGCGAGCTCGTAGAGATCGGCGGGACAGGATAGATAGGGCGCCTCGCGCCAGCCGAAGGCCGACCCCACCATTCCGCAGAGCACCGCCGGCAACGCGCCGTGCGAGGCGCGCCAGCCAGCCGCGAGATCATCGAACACATCCGGGAAACGGCCGCGTGAATCCGCGGCTCCGGGGCCCTGGCGCGTCTCGAGCGCCTGCCCATCCTCGTCGCAGAGCGCGAGCGTGAGATTGCTGGTGCCCCAGTCGCCGGCGATGAATGCGGCCGGATACGTCATGGCATGTACATGCCACCGTTGACGTGAACCATGTTGCCGGTGATGTATCCCGACAGCTCATTCGACGCGAGGAACAGGAACGCACCCACGCAGTCCTGCGCTTCGCCTATGCGGCCGAGCGGCGCGGCATTGCGCATCGCCTCGATGCGCTCCGGTGGCGTTCGCGCATGGAAAGGAGTGGCGATGGCGCCGGGCGCGACGGTGTTCACGCGGATGTTTTTCTTCGCGAGGTCACGCGCCAGGTGGCGCGTGATGTTGTGGACCGCCGCCTTGGCGGTGGCATACACACTGGCACCCGCACCGCCGCCGTCGATGCCGGCGATGGAACCCACATTGACGATGTTGCCGCCGCCCCGTTTTTCGAAGTGCGGGATTGCCGCCTGCGACGCCGCGATCACCGAACGTACATTGAGGTCGTAGACGAAATCGAACAGCGCATCGTCCACGTCGGCTATGGGCCGGCGTTCGCCGAGACCACCGGCGTTGTTGATGAGGATGTCGAGTCCGCCCAATGCAGCCGCGGCTTCATCCACCACCCGCCTTGCTTCGCCGCGCTTCGACAGATCGCCGCGGACCCACTTCGCTTCCGGCGATCCCGCCCCCGGCTCGTGCGAGTTGAAATGCAGCGCGAGGGAGGCGCCCTGCGCGGCGAACGCCCTGGCTAACGCCGCGCCGATGCCGGAGCTGGCACCCGTGATCAGAACCAGCTTGCCGTCCAGGTCGTCGATTTTTATCATGCGTGCATGTTACTGAGAGGCGAGCGAACGCTCCATCGCCTGCGAGCCGTCCGGCCGCAATAGTTTGATGACGAGCTTGAACGAGCCCTGGCTGGTTCGCGCCGGCACGTCGCGCTCGATGGAGAGCGCCTCCGGGTTGACGAGCACCGCTCCATCAGCGAATGCCTTGCCGTCGGCGTCGATGAGCTGCCAGCTCAGCCGATAGTCGCGCAGCGGATACGACGGCAACTCGGCTTCGCCGTTTGGCTTGAGCGTGAGGGCGAATGCCGCAGGTGTACCGCCCGCGTTGCGCGTCCAGCCGGCTTCGATGTGCGCCGGCGCATTGAGCTCCGCCCACGCAAAGTATGAAGGCTTGCGCTGCCGATCCGGATCGACGATGCCGTGTTCGAGATACCCCTGTTCCTGGCCCGGCCAGAAATAGCGCCGCGATTTGTAGTCCTGGTAACACCACAGGATGGCGCCGGCGATCCAGTCGCGCTTCGCGAGCAGCGGCAGTTGCTCGCGCAGGATGGACACCCGCATCGAGTCCGCCTCGGCCGGGTTCTTCGCGAAGATTCCGGGAAATCCGAACTCCGAGATGATCACCATCTTGTTGGGGAACAACCGGTCGACCTTGTCGAGCGCGGGGTCGAGCGCTTCGCGCGGGCCATGCCAGGCGCCGAAGTACTGGTTCATCATGAGGAAGTCCGCATCGTTGGCAGCGGATTCCTCCGCGCGTCCAAGCTTTGGCAGGTTGTCGTCGGCCAGCGTGACGGGCCGCTCCGGATCGATACCCTTGATGAAGTCGCGCAGCTCGCGGAAGAACCGGATGCCGCCCGGCGTGCCGGCCGCGCTCTCGTTGAACACGCTCCAGGCGAACACGCCCGGATGATTGCCGTATTGCTCGATGAGCTCGCGCATCTGCCGCTTGGCGAGCTCGATGTATTGCGGATTGGAAAGCTGCGCTTCGCTCGCCTGCCACACTGGAATTTCCGGGATCAGCAGGATGCCGCGCGCATCCGCGAAGTCCGCCACCCAGGGATCGGGCGCGTAGTGCACGGGGCGCGTCACGGTCATGTTCAGACTCTTCATGTCTTCCCAGTCGTGACGCAGCGTGCCCTTGGTTTCAGCAAGCCCTTCCCAGGGCGAGTCCGCATGGCGCGTCATGCCGGAGAGGCGCGCGCGCTGACCGTTGATGAGCAGGTGCCGATCGCGGATGACTATCTCGCGCAAGCCGAACGCGTCGTGCGCTTCCTCGATGGTCTTGCCGACCGCATCGAGCACCTCGACTGACATGCGATACAGGTTCGGATGATCGAGGTCCCAACGCTGAATCTGCTCGAGCGGCAGCGCCAGGGAAACCTCATTGGTGCCTTCGCGCAATACCACCGACTGCTGGCGCGTTGCCACCGCCTTGCCCTTGGGATCCGTGACCGTGGCGCGCACGGTGACTCGTTGCGCATTGCGGCTCGCGAGCGCGACGCGATCCGTCACCGTGGCTTTACTGCCCTCGATCTTCGAGCGAATGAACTGTTTGTCGACCCGCACCGGACCGTGCACGCTGAGCCACACGTCGCGCACGATGCCGCCGTACGCCCACCAGTCATACCAGGCATCGGCGGCACCGCGCGCGCCGAAACCCGGGATGGTGAACATGCCGGGCCGGTTGTCGATGGCCACGGCGATGAGATTGCTGTCGCGCAGGCGCGTCGTGATGTCGTATGAATGCCCGGTGTAGCCGCCTTCGTGCCCGCCCACCTCGACGCCGTTCACCCACACGCGCGCCTTGTAGAACGTGGCGCCGAAATGCAGCTGCACGGTCGCATCGGCGGGAAACTTCGGCAGATCCAGCCGGCGGAAATACCAGCCGGTACCCAGGTAGTCGTAGTCGGCGCCGACGCGATTCCAGGTGTGCGGCACGGAGACGTTCCGTGTGCCGGCCGGGGTAGTTAGTGCCCAGCCGGCGGCGACGCCGTCGGTGCCCCTTTCAGTACGAAAGGCCCAGTCGTCGTTGAGGTCGATGCGGGTCGCGGCGTCGGCCGTCGTTGCCGCGGTGGCGCACAGTTGCAGAGCCAGCAGGGTCAGGATGCAACGTGCGGTGTTCATGGTTCAGATCTCGTGTGGTTCGACGATGCGGCGCTCACCGATGAGAAAGGCATCCGCGACCAGCTGGAACGGGCGCCAGTCGACTTCCGATTTGCCGGCGTCGCACAAATCGGCAAAGCGTTGATACAGCCGCGGGTATTCGCCGGCCATGCTCGCATCCGCGGTCACGGCCCGGCCGCCGATGTTGAGCTCGGCGCCGCCGCGCGTCAGCTTGAGCACACCGGTGGTGGTCGTGATTTCGATGTCCCAGGTCTGTTCGCCCTTCTGGCGGAAATCGAATTCGGCGTCGATCCCGACTCCGCTTTCGGTGCGCAGTCGAAGACTGGCGGCAATCGGCGATTGCTGGTTCTGCGGAAACTCGAGCAGCGCGCTCTCGACGCACACGTCTTCGGGGAGGATCGTGGTGAGGACCGACAGCGCATTGATGCCCGGGTCGAATACGCCGAAACCGCCCGGCTCCCAGAGCCAGCGCTGGCCGGGATGCCAGACGTGCACGTCTTCCTTCCAGACGATCCTGGCGCCGATCACCTTGCGCGTACGCAGGAATTCGCGGGCGCTGTCGACACCGGCCGCGAAGCGCGAATGCCAGGTCTGGAACAGCGTACGGCCGCGACGCGCCGCTTCGTCGGCCAGCAGCGCGATCTGCCGCGTGGTGGCGGCCGGCGGCTTTTCGAGCATCACGTGCTTGCCGGCGCGCAGCGCCACCAGTGCCGCGTCGAAATGGGCCTGCGGCGGTGTGCAGATGGAGATGCAGTGCAGGTCGGGAACCGCCTCCAGCATCGATTCCAGATCGGGAAAATTCGGCAAGCCATCGACCGTGGCATTGCGACTGGCACACGCCGTCAGCTCGAAGCGCGGGTTCGCGTTCAGCGAAGGTATGTGTTGATCGCGTGCAATTTTTCCAATGCCTACCAGTCCAACGCGCAATCGCATTCCTCGAGCTCCTTGTCCGTGAGTGAGGCGATGTTACCGCGCGATCCAGGTTGCGCATATCGTTCCCCAGAAAAGGGGGCGGCGGGGAAAATCCTTCCCCGCCGCATGTTTCCTCATTGGTTCGCTAGAACTTGATACCGAAGTCCAGTAGATAGGACCTGCCGTATACCTGATAGCCGCCGTCGCCGGCCAGATTCTGCGGCATGTTGTCGGATAGCTGCAGTCCGCGTTCGTCGCTCAGGTTGTGGCCCTGCAGACGAAGTGAATAGCGGTCGTTCCACGAGTACGACACGCTGGCGTCGTACAGGTCTTCTTCACCGAGCTGCTTGAGAACCGTGCCAACCCAACCCGGCGCGACGGTGAACGGACTGTGGTGTTTCCACGCGCCGCGCACTTCGAAGCCGCCCTTGTTGTAGAACAGGTCGAGCTGCGAGGTGGTCTTCGCGAGTCCGACGATCAGGAACGGATTCGCCGCCGGCGCGAACTCGTGCACGTCGGAATCCGCGTACGCGTAATTGGCATACATGCCGAAATCACTGAGAAAGCCCGGCAGGAAGTGGAAGCGAGTCTGGTAGGTGAGCTCCAGGCCCTTGATGCCGCCTCCGGGCCCGTTCTGTTCCGACGTGACGATGTATTGCTGGCCGTCGATGGTCTGCGTTTCCTGGCCGGCGCCGATCAGCGTCTTCAGGTCCTTGTAGTAGACCGCCGCCGCGAACATCGATTCGTCGTGGAAGTACCATTCGTACGAAAGATCGAACTGATTCGCCTTGTACGGCTCGAGCAGCGGGTTGCCGCCACCACCGGTCGACGGAGTGCCGGGAGTGGTGGCCGGATTGAGCGAGAAACCCGTGACCAGCGCATCGAGCGGCGGACGGGACAACGCGACCGCCGCGCCGAACCGCAAGACCTGGTCGTCGGCAACATGCAGCGACATGTTGAGACTGGGCAGGATCTCGGTGGTGCTGTTGTCGATCGACACCGGTGAGATCACGCCACCCAGAGACTGATAGCCGCTGCTGGTCGACTTCAGGTTCGCAACGCGTACTCCGAATCCCGTGGTGAGGTCTTTGCCGAGGAGATGGCCTTCGAAAGTCGCCTTTGCATAACCGTCGTAAGTGGTTTCCTTGACAGTCGTATGCACCAACAACTGTTCGGAGCCGGCCGGGACGGAATCGTCCGGATAAACGAGAGCGCGCACCCGATCGAAGTCTCCCCAGACCATGGGCGGCGCGGTGAAGCCCGGCACGGTGAAGGACTCGAGGCCGGCATTCGACAGGTCCACGGTACCTGTACCTGCGCGGCACACCCCGTTCTGCGCTGAACCGGTACCCGCGCACAAGTCGTACCTGAAGCGCTGATGCTTCTTTTCGCGGGTCGAAGCACGTACGCCGAACTTGATGTTGCTGAGTGTCGCGCCCTCGAAGTCGCGCGAAAAGTCCGCAGCGAAGGCACCGATGGAATCACGGGTTTCCTCCGGACCGTCACTCTGGCCGTTGCGGCCCGCGACCGCCGACTGGATGGCGGGATTGGCCGGGTTGAAGGTGCCCATGCTCGCGAACGGCGTCTGGCCCTCGCGGATATCGAATGTCAGCGACGGTGCAAACACATCGGCGAGGTAGATCGCTTCCCAACGGTTGTTGCGCTTCGCCTGCGAGTACGACAAGTCGAAGGTGTTTACCCACGAGCCTGCGGTCCACTCGGCGTTGAGACCGGTGACCAGCAGCGTGTGCTTTTCGTTGTAGTTGTTGATCGAGCTCTGGTAGTTGGGGAAGGCGTTATTCAGATCCGCCGCCACCACCGAGCCGTCGACAATCTCGTACGAGTTGCCAGGGGCGTTGTACGTGGCGGAATTGCCATTGGCCCAGTTGCCGGTGATGTTGTTGCCATACCAGGCCTGGAACTGGTCTTCGTTGATCTTGTACTGCGAATACAGCGCATCGAACTTGATCTTCAGGTTTTCGCCGGGGCGCCAGCCGACCGCGCCGGCGATGGCATGGCGGTCCTGCACCACTTCCTTGAGCTCGGTCACCAGGCCCCAGGTGGTGTTGTCGGGCGTGCCGTCACCATTGAGATCGCCGGTATTGCCGGCGCCAGCGTTGTCCGGCGTGTTCCAGCCGAAGGTGCGGAAATCCGGAAAGCCGTTTTTCTCGTTCTGCGCGCTGACGGCGATCGATACGGCCAGGTCGTCGTTGATGTGGCCGACGAAACCGGCGCTGCCGCGGAAGCCGAGCGGATCGTAATGCGGCAGGTCCGACGCACCTTCATTGTAGGTAGGGCCGCCGCGAAAGCTGAAGCGCGAGCCTTCGTAATCGAGCGGCGACAATGTGCGGATGTCGACCGTGCCGGCGATGCCACCGGGTATCAGCGTTGCATCCTGGCTCTTGTACACCTGGACGCCGGCTAGGACTTCCGAGGGATAAATCTCCCAACGCAGGTCCTGCGAGGGTTCGGACGAGGCGACTTCGCGACCGTTGACCGTGCCGAACACGAGGCGCGGTCCCAGGCCGCGGATCGCGGCTTGGCTGGCATTGCCGCGATCGCGCGTGGCATTTACGCCTGGCAGTCGATTGAGCTCTTCGGCGATGGTGACATCCGGCAGCTGACCAATGTCGCCGCTGGCGATGTTGTCGGTGATCAGCGCGGAATTCTGTTTCATGATCACCGAGTCGCGCATGGACTGGCGTACGCCGGTGACCACGACCTCGGCGATCTGTTCTGCGTCCTCTTTTGGCTTCTCCTGAGCCGTTGCCGTCATTCCCGTAAAAATCGCCAGCGCAGCCGTTCCGTACACCGGCAGGTATTTCTTCGCTCTCATGTTGCCCCCCAAGTACAAGATTGCGAAAGGCTGTGGCCTTTTCGCCTAAACCCATTAGTACTATAAATCATATCTAACGATCAATAGCCTTCTGTCTGCCATCATTCGGCGCGCCAGGGCGTGTAGCTCGGGTCCAACAACAAAGGGGGGAGATTGTCCGCGTTTCCGCTCGGCAGCATCGTTATCGTGGGAAACAGCGCTTCGACCTGGCTGGCGGCGGCCATGCTAGCGCGCGTGCTCGGCGCCTCATGCCAGCTGCGCGTGCTCGAGATTCCGGATGAGAGCGCTATCACCGGCGCCATCGCCAGCGTCCCAAGCCTGCATCGGCTGCGACGCCTGCTCGGCATCGATGAAGCGGCACTCATGCGATCCACACAAGCCACCTTCCGGCTGGGAGCATCGTTTCGCGATTGGGCCGCGATCGGTGACCGCTACTTTCACGGTCTCGGCTCCGTCGGCGCAAAGCTCGACGCCGTGCCTTTCCAGCATCACTGGCTGCGCCTCGCGGCGATGGGCGAGAGCCACGCGTTCGAGGATTTCTCGATGGCGGCACAGGCGGCGCGCCTCGAGCGCTTCGCGCTTCCCCAATCGGATCCGCGTTCGGTGCTGTCGATGTTTTCGTATGCCTGGCACTTCGATGCCCGCTTGTTAGCCGCGCAGTTGCGCGCCTGGGCGCTGCGGAACGGCGTCGTCGCCGTGAGCGGCGAGATTGCCGAGGTCGAGTTCGATCCCGAACGGCGTTTCCTGCGATCGCTGACCCTTCGTGATGGCAGCCGGCTCGAAGGCAGGCAGTTCATCGATTGCGCCGGTGCGTTGTGGGCGGCACTCGGTGTGCAGCTCGACGACTGGTCGGCGTGGCTTCCCTGCGATCGCGCGCTGACGCTTCGTTGCGCGCCGACGCCTTCTTTGCCGCCCTATTCGGAGTGCTCAGCCTGGGCGCATGGCTGGCAATCCAGCATGCCGCTGCAGGATTGCACGGTGCGCCAGCTCGTCTATTGCAGCGAATTCGTTACCGATGACGCGGCGAATGCTTACCTGATGACGGCGCCGAACAAGCCCCGGGACACCGGCGAGGAAAGTCCGCGCCCGCAGCGCCTGACCCGCGGACGACCGAAGGAGTTCTGGGTGAAGAACTGCCTGCTTCTCCCGGGCGAGACCCTCGATCCGCTGGAGAGCTCCGGTTTGCACCTGGCACAGACGGGAATTTCACGATTTCTCGCGCACCTGCCGGTGTCCTCGCTGAGCCCGGTCGACGCCGCCGAATACAACCGCGCGACCGTGCACGAGTACGACCGCCTGCGCGACCTGCTGGTGCTGCACTACCACGCGAGCAGGCGCGACGACTCGCCATTCTGGGCGAGGTGCCGTGCGGCACCCGTTCCTGAAAGCCTGCGGCAGAGGATCGCGCTGTTCGCGGACAGCGGGCGCATCACCGTGGGTGAGGACGAATTCTGCGGCGGCGACGGCTGGCTCAGCGTGTTGTTAGGTCAGGGCGTGAGTCCCGGATCCTACGACCCGCTGGCGGATGTGACCTCGCTCGCCACGGCGCGCGCCGCATTGACCAACCTGTCGCGCGAGATGCGGGCACAAGCCACCGCCCTGCCGACGCACCGGGCTTTCATCATGGCGAGCGGCGCGTCCGCGTCGACTCAATGACCCGCGCACCCGAACGCATTCGCAGTATCGCCATCGTCGGCGGCGGAACGGCGGGCTGGATGGCGGCGGCGGTTTGCGCGCGAAAATTTTCCGACTCCTCGTGCGCGATCACGGTGATCGAATCTTCCGAGATCGGCACCGTAGGCGTGGGCGAGGCCACCATCCCGCCGATCCGGCTGTTCAACCAGGCGCTCGGGATCGATGAGAATGAATTTCTGCGCGCCACCCAGGGGACGTTCAAGCTCGGCATCGAGTTTCAGGACTGGGCGCGCGTCGGGCATCGCTACATGCATCCTTTCGGAATTCCCGGCCTCAATCCCGAAGCGAACGTGCACCAGCGCTGGTTGCGGCTGCGCGAACGCGGCAACGCGGGCTCGTTCGAAGATTATTCGCTCAACGCCGTCATTGCGCGGCGCGATCGAATCGCGAATCTCGCCGGCAATGCCGGCGGCGCATGGAACATGTACGCCTATGCCTATCACTTCGATGCCGGCCTCTATGCGGCATTCCTGCGGCGCTACTCGGAGGCGCGCGGCGTGCGGCGCATCGACGCCAAGGTCGTCGAGGCCGAATTGCGCGCCGAGGACGGGTTCATCGAGGCGCTGCGCCTCGCCGACGGGCGCCGCGTCGAAGCGGATTTCTTCATCGATTGTTCCGGCTTTCGCGGCCTGTTGATCGAGGCCACGCTGAAGACCGGCTACGAAGACTGGACGCGCTGGCTGCCCTGCGATCGCGCGGTCGCCGTTCCCTGTGAAAACGCCGGCGCGCGTACGCCGTACACGCGCGCCACCGCGCGCAGCGCCGGCTGGCAGTGGCGTATTCCCTTGCAACACCGGATCGGCAATGGCTATGTGTTCTGCAGCCGGCACATCGGCGACGACGAGGCGACCGCGACCTTGTTGGCCAACCTCGACGGAAAGCCGCTGGCCGACCCGCGCGTGCTGCATTTCACGACCGGCCGCCGGCGAAAACTCTGGAATCGCAACTGCGTTGCGCTCGGCCTCGCCGCCGGGTTTCTCGAGCCGCTCGAATCGACCAGCATTCACCTGATCCAGAAAAGCCTCACGCACCTCTTCAACCTGTTTCCCGACCGCGGCTTCTCGCCGGTGCTCAGCGACGAATTCAACCGCGTTGCGCTCGCCGAATACGACCACATCCGCGATTTCGTGGTGCTGCACTACCTGGCGAACTCTCGCGATGACGCGCCGCTCTGGCGCGATTGCCGCAACATGTCCATTCCCGAGTCGCTCACGCACCGGCTCGCG
The DNA here is from genome assembly GCA_035995425.1 of Steroidobacteraceae bacterium. Taxonomy (GTDB): domain Bacteria; phylum Pseudomonadota; class Gammaproteobacteria; order Steroidobacterales; family Steroidobacteraceae; genus CADEED01. Next base: position 7,883 of record DASYKM010000025.1, on the reverse strand, counting down.
TTCTTCCGCAACAGCGGCCGCGTGCTGCGCTATCCGGCCGACCTGTTCGCCGCGCCCAACTGGCTGGCGGTGTTGCTGGGCCAGGAGATCTGGCCGGAAAACGGCGATCCGCTGGTCCTGCGCCACGACGCGGATGAGCACGGGGCCGAGCTTGCGCAGATTCGCGCCACGATCGGGCGGATGGCCGACTCCGCCGTGTCGCATGACGAATATCTCGCGCGCCACTGCCGCGCTGAACCTGTTCCGTTGCCCGAAGCGAGTCCGGCCTGATGTCGCCGGCACCGATCAGTCGCATTGCCATTGTCGGCGGCGGCACCGCCGGCTGGATGGCGGCGGCCATGCTGGCGCGGGTGCTGGAAAAACGCGCACCGACGATCACGCTGGTGGAATCCGAACAGATCGGCACGGTTGGCGTCGGCGAGGCCACCATTCCGCCCATTCGCAGCTTCAACGGGTTGTTGGGCATCGACGAAAACGACTTCGTGCGCCAGACGAAGGCCACCTTCAAGCTCGGCATCGAGTTCCGGAACTGGGGTGCCCCCGGCCACCGGTACATTCATCCTTTCGGCAAGTACGGCATCACCATCGATCGCGTCGCATTCCATCATCACTGGCTGCGGGCGCGCGAGGCCGGCGATACCACGCCGCTGCACGAATATTCGCTGTCTGCCTGTGCGGCATACCGGGACAAGTTCATCCGGCCGGTGGAGGATCCGCGGCTCATCCTGTCGAGCCTCTCCTATGCCTTTCATTTCGACGCCGGGTTGTATGCGGCCTATCTACGGCGCTACGCCGAAGCGCGCGGTGTCACGCGCGTCGAAGGCAAAGTCCTCGACGTGGAGCTGCGTGGCGAGGATGGTTTCATCCGCGCGTTGCGGCTCGAGGGTGAGCGGCGCATAGAAGCGGATCTGTTCATCGACTGCTCGGGCTTTTCCGGCTTGCTGATCGAGCAGGCGCTGAAAACCGGTTACGAGGACTGGACTCACTGGCTGCCCTGCGATCGCGCGGTCGCGGTGCCGAGCGAAAGCGTCGCGCCGCTCACGCCCTACACACGCTCGACGGCGCACGCGGCCGGCTGGCAATGGCGCATCCCGCTGCAACACCGGATCGGCAATGGCCATGTCTATTGCAGCCGCTTCGTGAGCGACGATGAGGCGACCGCGACGCTGGTGGCGAATCTCGACGGCAAACCGCTCGCCGAGCCGCGCCTGCTGCGTTTCACCACCGGCCGTCGCCGCAAATTCTGGAATCGCAATTGCATCGCGCTCGGGCTCGCCGCCGGTTTTCTCGAGCCGCTCGAATCCACCAGCATCCACCTGATCCAGAGCGGCATCACGCAGCTCGCGGCAATCTTTCCCGACGCGTCCTTCGATCCGATCGACGCCGCCGAATACAACCGACTGCAGTTCGAAGAGTTCGAGCGGGTGCGCGATTTCATCATCCTGCACTACAAGAAAAATGCGCGGGACGACGCGCCGTTGTGGCGTCAGTGCCGCGAGATGCCGGTCCCGGATGAGCTCGAGTACCGCATGAAGCTCTTTGCCGGCAGCGGCCGCATCTTGGTCGGGGAACGCGAGTTGTTCGCCGAGTCGAACTGGCTCTCGGTGATGCTAGGTCAGGGAATCAACCCGCGGCGTCACGATCCGCTGGCCGATCTCATCCCGCTCCAGGAAACGCAGCGCCGCCTGTCCGAGCTCAAGGGATTGATGCGTTCGACGGTCATGGCGATGCCGAGCCACACGGTCTTCATCGCCACGCACTGCCGCAGCCAGGAGGACTAGTCCGGGAGGATCAGGGCTGAAGGCCGCGGATCGTCTTCAGAAAGCCCGCCGCCGGTGTGAGCTCGTTGCGCTTGGTGAAGTCGAACAACGTGGCGTTTTCCCAGTGTGAGCCCGTTCCCCAGCGAGTCTTGCATCGCGTCGAGACCCAGGCCGGCTCCCAGTAAACGACGCCGACGCCGCCGGCACGAAGCGTCATTTGCGCGACGTCGCCCATGAAACGCTGCTGGCCGGCTTTGGTCGCGGGATAACCCTTCAACAGCGAATCTGCCCCGAGCAGATTGCTCGCCGAGTCGCCCGCGTCGCGCAGCGTCCACGGATAGGACACCTCGACAATGATGATGTCGGCCTTGAAGCGCGCCTTGACCTGCGCAAGCGCGCGTTCCGCCCCGGCGATGTCGAGCTTCGACCACTTCGGGTAGTAGCTCACGCCGATGTAGTCGAAATCGTTCACGCCGGCCGCCGCCGCGGCGGTGAACCACGGCTCGACGTTTTCCGGCTGTGCGACGTGCAACATCACGCGCGAATGCGAACCATCGGCGGCAACCGTCTCGCGTACCGCGCGGATGCCGGCGTTGAGAATCTTCGCGTTGCGCTCCCAATCTATCGGGATTCCGCTGGAATCGGCCCGCCGCAACATCTGCGAATTGATCTCGTTGCCAACCTGCACCATGTAAGGCGCGAGGCCGCGCGCATTCAGGCGCGCGAGAACATCACGCGTGTATTCGTAGACGTGGCGTGCCAGCAGGTCCGGGTTGTCGATGTCCGCGGCCCACGCCGCCGGAATCGTCTGCTTCTGCGGATCGGCCCAGTCGTCGGAATAGTGAAAGTCGAGCAGCACGTGCAGGCCGGCACGCTTGGCGCGCTCGATCGAGCGCGTGACATCGGCCTCGGTGCTGTAGCTCGTCCAGGACGGGTTGTTCCAGAGTCGCAGTCGCACGAGGTTGGCGCCGCTTTCGGCAAACAATTCGAAAGGGTCTCGCAGCTTTCCGCCGAGGCGGTACTGCGCGCCGCAGGCCTCGATCTCATTCACATACGAAAGATCGACGCCGGCGAAGTTGTCCGTTTTTCCGGCCGGTGGCGCGGCGGCGGCGTGCGCGGTGAGCACTGCCGCAAACAGGGCGGAGAACATCAACACACAGCCCTGCGTGGCGCCGCGCGGATTCATCGACCTAGCGCCTGACCTTTTCGAGGCGCACGACCAGGGCGAGCGCTTCCCTGATCAGCTCGCGACAGGCTTTCGAAGCGCCTTCCGCGTTGCCGTCGCGGATCATGCGATAGATTTTCTCGTGCGCGTCGTAGTCCGGCAGGCGCCCCTTCACTTTATTGGTGAGGCGAATCGAGAACCGCAGCGCGGTTTCCACGATCGGCGCGAGCTGGTGATAGAAGCGGTTGTGACTGATCTCGAGAATGGTGGCGTGGAAGGCGATGTCGGCGTTCACCGGGTCGAAGTGCCCCTCGTTCGCCGACTTCATCTTCTCGAGCTTCTGCTTGAGCAATTCCTTGTCGGCGTCGGTCGCATTGGCGGCCGCAAGCGCCGCCGCGGCCGGCTCGATGCCGATGCGCACCTCGAGGAACTCGCGCACCAGCGTGTGCGAGAAGTGCCGGTCGAGAATCCACTTGAGCACTTCGGCATCCAGCAAGTCCCACTTTTCCTCGGGATGCACATAGGTGCCGACGCGTGGGCGCTGCCCGATCAGTCCTTTCGTGGAGAGGATCTTCACCGCCTCGCGCATCACGGTGCGGCTCGCGCCGAACTTCTTGCCGAGCTCGGCTTCGATGGGCAGCGGCTTTCCAGCCGGCAATTCGCCGCGAACGATGGACGACCCGAGCTTCTGGACCAGCGATTGGGTGAGATTGATGGTTCCCGACATCGGCCCACGCTACCACGCGGCGGCAGGTTTTTGCCTAATTAATGTGATTATTTGGATTCCGTCCAGGCGAGACAGGGAATGTCTGGTCGTGGACAAACGGGTGCGCCCGACGACGCGCGACGCGCGGTCCCGGCGACGCCCAGTAGTTAGCTCACACCGTCTCCGTGACGCCTAACTCCCGCAGGATCGCCACGCGCAACGCCTGCGCCTCCGGGCTCGACACGCGGCGCGGATGCGCGAACGGAACGTCGAACGACGCCTGGATGCGTGCCGGGCGCGGGCTCAAGACCAGGATGCGATCGGCGAGGTGGATCGCCTCCTCGACGTCGTGCGTGATGAGCATGACGGTATGCTTCTCGACGCCCAGGATGCGCAGCAGCTCGTTCTGCATGCGCAGGCTCATGAGCGCGTCGAGCGCGGAGAACGGCTCGTCCATGTAGAGAATCTCGGGTTTCACCACCAGCGCGCGCGCGATCTCGGCGCGCTTCAGCATGCCGCCCGACAACTCGTGCGGATAGTTGTTCTCGAAACCCTTGAGGCCGACCAGCGCCGCATATTCATCGGCGAGCGCGTCACGGTTCGGCATTCCTTCCGGCAATCCGAACAGCAGGTTCTGCTTCACGGTGAGCCACGGGAACACCGAGCCCTGCTGGGTGATCATGATGCCCTTGCGATTCGGTCCATTGCGCAGGACACCGTTGACGTTCACCGCGCCGGAATCGGGAGCCAGGAATCCCGCGATGATGTTCATGAGCGTGGTCTTGCCGCACCCGGAAGGGCCGACGATGGCGACGAACTCGCCCTCGTTCACCTCGAAGTCGAGACCCTCGATGACCTGCAGACGAACCTTGTCGTTCGTGAAGCTCTTGCGGATGTCCTGAATCTTTATCCTGGCGGGGATCTTAGTGGGCATAACGCCACCGCACGACTTTCATGCTCTCTAACAACCTCATGAAACCGTCGAGCATCAGGCCGATGAGCCCGATGATGATCATGCCGGCGATGACCAGGTCATAGCGGTTGCCGGCGTTGCGTGAATCGATGATGAGATACCCCAGGCCCGAGTGCAGCGCGATCATCTCGGCCGCCACCACCACCAGCCAGGCGACGCCGAGCCCGATGCGCATGCCGACGATGATCTGCGGCAGCGTCGCCGGGAACACCACCTGGATGAAGAGTTTCCGGCGCGATACGCCGAAGTTTTCCGCGGCGCGCAGGTATCGTTTTTCGATCGTGTGCACGCCCACCGTGGTCTGCACGATCATCGGAAACACCGAGGCAATGAAGATGAGGAAGACCGGCGAGGCGTTGCCGACGCCGAACCACAGGATCGCGAGCGGGATCCACGCGATCGGCGAGATCGGCCGCAGGATCTGGAACACCGGGTTCAGCGTGACGAACGCGCCGTGCACCCAGCCCATCCACAGGCCGAGCGGAATGGCCAAAGCCACCGCGAGCCCGAACCCCAGGCCCACGCGCATCAGCGACGCGCCGATGTGATCCCAGAGCGTGCCGTCGCGCGCCAGCTCCATCGCGCCGGCGACCACCGCCCAGGGCGTGGGAAAGATCGCGCTCTTGGTGACCACCACGGCGGCCCACCAGATGCCTACCACCACCGCGATCACGATGATCGAGGGCAGTGCCTGTTTGAGACCCTTCATTTTTTTCTGTTCTCCCACCAATCACGCACACGCCAGTGGATCCGCGACCAGGGCATCACCGGTTCAGGCTCCACCAATATCGTCATCTGCCCGCTCGCATGCGCCGTGCACGCGAACTGGTAGCTGGAGGCCTTCTCGAATGGCAGCCGGAAACTCTGTCCCGGCATCAGGATCGTGGGTCCGAACACCTGCGGCACCACGTCGAGATTACGCAGCAGCAGCACGTCGTTGAGCCCGAGCGTGAGACGTATCTGCGCCGGCAATATCTCCACCTTGTCGCCGGCCATGCGGCGCGCATAAGTGCCTTTCGGAATCTCGAAGAGCTGATCGTGCGAGGCCGCGTGCAGCGGCGCAAAGCCCGCCCATCCGAGTACCGCCAGCACCGCCACCCATGGCACGGCGATCCACCAACGCTTGCTCGTGGTCACTGGCGCAGCAGGATCTTGAGGTCATGAACGAAGTCATCGGCGGTGTGGCCATAGGGCATCACCGCCCGCAGGCCGCCGGCTCGGTCGATCATGTAGATAGAAGACGAATGCCCGATGGTGTAGTTGCCGTCGGGGTACACGTTTTTCGTCGAGCTGATGCCGTAGCTCTTCTGCGCGACGTCGATCTCGGCGCGCGAGCCCACGCCGCCGACGAAACTCGGATCGAAGCTGGCGAGGAATTTCTTCATGCGCGGCGCGTCGTCGCGTTCCGGATCGACCGTCACGTAAACCACCTGCACGTTTGTCGCCGCGTCGCCCAGCTTCTTGCGCGCGCCGGCGAGCGTGGCCAGCGTGATCGGACACACTTCGCCACAGGAGCTGAAGCCGAACGCCAGCAGCACGACCTTGCCGCGAAACCGCGCGAGGGTGAGCGCCTGGCCGTCGGTTGCCTGCAACTTGAGATCGGGAGCGGCCATGACCGGGCTCAGTACGCCGGCCTTCAGAGCCTCGGAACCGGCGGGAGTATTGGCCGGCGTCACTGTGGCCGCGGCAGCGAACAGCAGTGCGCCGACCGCGCGGGCACGCGCGCGCATCGTCATTCTCACAGCGGAATGGGCGTGGCCTTGGCCGCGCGCACGAAACTGTCGTCGATGTAGGTCTCGTAGGGAATCGCGTGCTTGATGGTGCCGGCCTCCATCGACAGCTTCATGAGGTCCTCGAATTCCTCGCGGATCATGCGCAGGTCGCCGTAGGTCACCCGATCGGTCGGGTTCTCCATCACGAACTTGAGGATGTTCGGGTCCTGGTTGAAGAAGCCCTTGCCCGAGGCGATGGCGACCGCCTTGTTGCGATTGTCCTGCTTTTCGTCGAGCCAGATGCCGGCGCCCTGGATCGTGTTGACCAGGTCCTGCACCAGCGGGCGATTCTCGTGGATGAGCTCTTCACGCACGGTGAGGCAGCAGCAGATGTAGTTGCGCCATTCGTCGCGCGTCATTTTCAAAGGCCGCGCATAACCCGCGCGTTGCGCGGCGGCGCCGAACGGCTCACCCGTGCAGTAGGCATCCACCGCACTCGCATACAGCGCCGCCGGCATGTCCGGCGGCGGCATCTCGACGATCTCGATGTCCTTCGGCGTCATGTTCTCGCGCGCGAGCATCTTGCGCAGGAACAGGAAGTCGACCGCGAACCGGCTCGGGATCGCGATGCGCTTGCCCGCAAGCTCGGTGAAATGTTGATAGGTCGAGTCCTGGCGCACCATGATCACCGCACCCGAGCGATGGCCCAGCGAAACGATCTTCACGGGGATCTTCTTGTCGGCCAGGTCCATCACCAGCGGCGCCAGCATGTAGCCCGCCTGGATGCGGTTGGCCATCAACGATTCCTTGATCTCCGGCCAGCCGCTGTACTTGTTGTATTCGAACTCGAACTGCGGGCCGTCCGGGTTCGCCTTGTTGATGGCCAGCTTCGCCGTGCAGGACACGGGCAGCGTGAGATTGCAGGTCACCGGCAGGCCGCCCACGATCAGCGGTTCGCGCTTTGCGCCCTTGTCACCGGCGCAGCCGTAGAGACTGAGTGGCAACGCGGCCGCCATCGCGCCCTGCAGGATCTGCCGACGTCCGACGGTGTATGCGCCCATGTGAAGATTCTCTTGCCGGCTGTGCCGGTCTGGTAACAGAGTGCGCCGCAGCGTAGCCCACGCGCGCATAGTTTTCGACTATGAGCACGGTCGGCAGCGCACCTACAATCCGGGGCAAATATGTCATTCATTTCAGCCGCCGAAGCCGATAAGAACTCCTATGACGTCATCGTCGTAGGCTCGGGCGCCGCGGGCGGACAGACGGCCTACACGCTGACCATGGATGGAGTCCGGGTGCTCATGCTCGAGGCCGGCCGGAATTACGACCCGGCCACCGAAACTCCGATGATGCAGACCAATGCCGACGCGCCTTTGCGGGCCAGCGGCACGCCCGAAAAGCCGTTCGGCTTCTGGGACGCGACCATCGACGGCGGCTGGGACGTGCCGGGCGAGCCGTACACCAGTGCCTCGGACGACCCCGCGCGAAAATTCGTCTGGTGGCGTTCGCGCATGTTAGGCGGGCGCACGAATCACTGGGGCCGCATCTCGCTGCGCAACGGGCCCTA
>DASYKM010000024.1:0-21385 GCA_035995425.1 Steroidobacteraceae bacterium | reverse complement strand
CTGTGGCGCTGCACGCTGCACTGGATCGGCGGCATCGGCATCATCGTGCTGGTGGTCGCCGTGCTGCCTTTGTTAGGCGTGGGCGGCATGCAGCTCTACAAGGCGGAAACTCCCGGGCCCGTGAAGGACGAGAAGCTCACGCCGCGCATCACCGAGACGGCCAAGGCGTTGTGGTTCACCTACCTCGTGCTGACCGCGGCCGGCGTGATCGGCCTGCGTGCCGCCGGCATGAACTGGTTCGACGCGATCTGCCATTGCTTCTCGGCCATCGGGCTCGGCGGCTTCTCCACGCACGATGTGAGCGTCGGCTTCTTCGACTCCTTCGCCATCGAGCTGGTGCTGATCGTCATCATGATCGTGGCGGCGCTCAACTTCTCGCGACACTTCCTGGCATTCCGCAGTCTGTCGTTCAAACCGTATTCGACCGATTCGGAAGGCAAGGCGGTGCTCATCGTGCTCGGCGGCTCGGTCGTGCTGGTGTCCGCGCTGCTGTGGATGGACGGCACTTATCCAACCATGGGCGAAGGTTTGCGCCACTCCATCTTCAATGTGGTGTCCATCGCCACCACCACCGGCTTCGTCACCGAGGACTATGAGAAATGGCCGGCGTTTCTGCCGGTGTGGCTGTTGTTCCTGAGCTGCATCACCTGCAGCACCGGCTCCACCGGCGGCGGCATCAAGATGTTCCGCACGCTGCTGCTCGTGCGCCAGGCACGCCGCGAGCTCAAGCTGCTGGTGCATCCGAGCGCCGTGATTCCGATCCGCATCGGCGGCAGTGCCATCCCCGAGCGCGTGGTGCATTCGGTGCTGGCCTTCATCTTTCTGTATTTCGGCACGATTCTCGTGCTGACCTTCGCGCTGCTCGCGACGGGCCTCGACCTGGTGTCGTCGTTCTCGGCGGCGGTGGGTTCGGTCAACAACGTCGGCCCCGGACTCGGTGCCGTCGGCCCGTCGACTAACTTCTCGTCGCTCACCGATGCGCAGACCTGGATCTGCACGCTGGCCATGCTCATCGGCCGCCTGGAGATCTTCAGCGTGCTGGTGCTGTTCACCGGGGCGTTCTGGCGGAAGTAGCCGCCGGTCACGCAGCGCGCAGGCGCAGCCCCGGCTCCAGCTCGAGCGACGTGGCGTATTCGAAATGAAGCACGCGCCGCGGCGTGTCAGCGACGATCTTCGAGGACGCGTGGACGATCAGCGGCCGCATGACGACCACTCCTCCCGATGCGGCATGGCAGTCGACCGGCGCGATCTGCCTCGCGAGCTCGCGCGCCTGCTCATCGGTCAGCACGCCGGCGTCGTGCGTTCCCGGCAATACGCGCAGAGGGCCGTTGTCGGCGGTCGAGTCGTCGAGATGCACACGCAGCGCGACGATTTTTTGCAGCACGCGCGCGGGAGCGTGCGCGTAGGTGACGCCATGTTTTTCCGACCAGGGTCCCCAGCCAGTCGCTTCGACGCGCGCCATCATCGGCAGCGCGGTGTCCTGGTGCCAGGCGACCAGCCAGTTCGCGTCGGGTGATTTGTCGAAGAGCGTCGCCTTGAAGGGAACCGCGCGCGCGCCCAACCAGCGCGAGGCGAGATAGATCATGCGCTCGTCGTTGCCGAGCTGTGCGATGGGCTCGAAGCCGAGAACGTGACGCGCGCCGGCGCGCGACCGTTTCAGGGCAGCGTTCTCGATCGACGCCGAAATGATGTGCATTTCGCGAGCGCGAAACACGGCCTCGTGAATGGCATAGCCTGGATCGGACAATGGGGTCGGATCCGGCGGTCAGGTCAGCTGCGAATGTAGCTCTCGAGATCCGCAATCGTGCGTTCCTGCTCTTCGATGACCGCGCGCACCAGGTCGCCGATGGACAGCACGCCCATCACGCGCTCGCCGGCAACCACCGGCAGATGGCGGATACGCATGTCGGTCATGAGCCGCATGCAATCGTGCGCGTCCTGCCGGGCGGTGACCGTGACCACCTTGGCCGTCATGATGGCCTCGACGCGCGTTTCCTCGGAAGAGCGGCCTAACAACACGACCTTGCGCGCATAGTCACGCTCGGAAATGATGCCGACGAGCTTGTCGCCCGTCATCACCAGCAGCGCGCCGACGTGATGCTGGGCCATCTTCTTGATGGCGGTGAGCACCGGATCGGCCGGTGCGACGGAGAAGATGCCTTTCGGCTTCTGATCCAGCAGTTGTTGCACGGAAAGCATGGGGACCTCCGTTCAGGCGGGAATCACCGTGAGAATCGTGCCGTTGACACCCGTGACGCGCACGCGCGCGCCGGCGGGTAACTCGGGTCCGGAAACTTTCCACACGCCGTCGCCGAGCTTCGCCCTGCCGCTGCCCTGCTCGATGGGCTCGATGAGTACCAGCTCGCTGCCGACGTACTGCAGGCCGCGCTGGTTGAGGTTGGGCTGCTCGAAGGTGCCGGGATTCTTCTTGCGATAGCTGCGGTAGAGCAGCAATGCGGCCAGGCCCAGCAGGCCGAAGCCGATGAGCTGGTATTGCCAGGGAATGTCGACCACGACCATCAGCAGACCGATGACCGCGGCGGAAGCCGCGAACCAGATGATGACGGCACCGGGAATGAGTGTTTCCGCCGCGGCGAGCAACACGGCCAGCACCATCCAGTGCCACCAGGTGAGGTGGGTGATGAATTCGTTCACGACTGCGGCACTCGCGGCGGTGTGCGCACCGCGCCGGGCGACCCCGGCGGCAGGCTGCTCGGCTGGCGCTGCATGGCGTCCTTGGCCAGCTCGACGATGCCGCCCAGCGCTCCTAACAAGCCCGCGGACTCCATCGGCATCATGAACACTTTCTGGTTCGGCGAATTCGCGAATTCCTTCAGGGCTTCGACGTATTTCTGCGCCACGAAATAGTTGATGGCCTGCACGTCGCCCGCGGCGATGGCCTGCGACACCATCTGCGTGGCGCGCGCTTCGGCCTGGGCCAGGCGTTCGCGGGCTTCGGCCTCGCGGAACGCTGCTTCCTTGTTGCCTTCGGCAGCGAGCACCACCGCCTGTTTCTCGCCTTCAGCCTTGAGGATGGCGGCCTGCCGGAACCCTTCGGCATCGAGAATGTTGGCGCGCTTTTCGCGCTCGGCCTTCATCTGCCGGCCCATGGCTTCGATGAGGTTCGTCGGCGGCGTGATGTCCTTGATCTCGATGCGCGTGCACTTCACGCCCCAGGGGGTGGTGGCTTCATCGACGACTTTCAGCAATCGGTGATTGATCTCGTCGCGTTTGGACAACGTTTCGTCGAGGTCCATGGAGCCGACGACCGTGCGGATATTGGTCATGGTCAGGTTGACCATGGCCAGACGCAGGTTCGCGACTTCGTAGGCGGCCTTGGGCGCGTCGAGCACCTGGTAGAACACCACGGCGTCGATGGCCACCATGGCGTTGTCCTTGGTGATCACTTCCTGGCGGGGGACGTCGAGCACCTGCTCCATCATGTTGATGCGCTGGCCGACGTTGTCGAAGAACGGGATCAGCCAGTGCGGGCCGGGTGGCATGGAGTGATCGAACTTGCCCAGGCGTTCACGCGTGTACTCGAAACCCTGAGGCACTATCACCAGCGTTTTGACGGCAACGACGATGATGCCAACGAGGGCGAGAACGACCCAGATCGTACCGGACTCAAACATGTGTCTTCCCTGCTGACGATTCCCGCGCTCTGCGGCTCGGGATCATACGCCCGGGGTCGCCGTTTCCGCACGTAGCGGGCCTGCGACATGGGAATGGGCAGCCGACTCTGCGATGATTCGCGCCGAGGGAAGCCAGCCAATAGAAGCTGTGGCACGCTTTGTTGGGGACAACAGTCTTAGTATCAGGTCGTCGTGTCAGAAGCCCCGGTCAAGGAAATCCTGGTTGAGCCCGATCATTTCGACGTCGTCACGAACGATGTGGTGATGGTCGCGCGTCTCGAATCCACGTTCGCGTTATGTCTGTACGACGCGGTGCTCGAATCCGGTGCGCTCATTCATCTGCGCGTCGCGCCGCCGGGCCGCGTGCAGGACCCCAATCTCACCGACACCACGCTATCGACCGACCTGTTGTTGCTCGACCGATGTTTCATCGAGCTGCGCAAGAGCGAACCGCGCGCGCAGCACTGGCAGGCCAAGGTCGTAGGGCAGGTCCAGGACCTGCCGGGCGCGCGCGAACGCTTCGACGGTATCCAGAGTTTTCTCTCGGCATTTCTCGCCGATGCCAATGTGAAGCTGGTTTCCTGCGATACCCACGTCGACCACGTGCAATTACTGCGATTTCGTCCCGCTATGGGGCACGTTCGCAGCGAGCCTCTTGCCGCTCAACGCCTCGGTAGCTGAAAATCGGCGCCATGCGCCGAAAAATAGCTGCTCTCCTGGTCCCCCTGCTGGGCTTACTCACCGTCGATGCCGCGTTTGCCGCCAAGAAGGCCGCCAACGCTCCATTGCTGAAGCTGTTCGAAACCTCCTGGCAGGAGGACCTGGCCGACGATCCCATCGCCGCCAGCGCCATCGGCGACCATCACTACGACGACAAGCTCACCGACATGTCGGTGGAGGCGCTCGCCCATCGCAATCAACGCGCGTACATGCGCCTGGCCGCCCTGCGCAAGATCAATCGCGAGAAGCTCGACAAGCCCGACCAGCTCAACTACGACCTGTTCGAACGCGACATCAAGAACCGCATCGACGAAGCGCAATTCAAGCCGTACTCGTACGCCACGCGCACCTTCGACGGACCGCAGCTGCTGCCGCAGCTCACCGAAATCCTGCCGTTCCAGACCGCCAAGGACTACGACAACTGGATCGCGCGCCTCAACGGCACCGGCATCTACATCGACCAGTGGATCGTGCTGTTGGGCCAGAGCGCGCTGGAACACCGGACGCAGCCGCGCGTCACCATCGCCAAGGTGCTCGAGCAGATCAAGCCGCAACTCGTCAGCGACCCGGAAACCAGCCCCTTCTACGCGCCCTTCAAGAAATTTCCGGCCAGCATCGACGCCGCCACCCAGGCGCGCCTGACGGCCGCCGGCAAGCTTGCGGTGCAGACCGTCGCGGTGCCAGCCTTCCAGCGCTTCGACAAGTTCTTCCGCGAGGTCTATCTACCCGCGTCGCGCGATTCGGTGGGCATTTCGGATACACCCGATGGCGACCTGTTCTACCGCAATCGCATCAAGTACTACACCACCATCGACAACATGACGGCGACGCAGATTCACAACCTCGGTCTCGAGGAAGTGAAGCGCATCCGCGGCGAGATGGAAAAGGCGCTCGAGCCCATCAACTTCCTCGGCACCGTCGACCAGTTCCTCAACGAGCTGCGCGTGAACCCGCGCTTCTATTTCAAGACCTCGGAAGAATTGATGGCCGCTTACGAGAAGACGGCCCGTGGCATCGAACCGCTGTTGCCGAAACTGTTCGGACGGCTGCCGAAGACCACCTTCGACATCCGCCCCATTCCGGCCGCGAGCGCACCGACGACCACCACGGCGTATTACCAGCCGCCGTCGCTCGATGGCACGCGCAAGGGCACGTTCTACGTGAATCTCTACAAGCCTGAGACGCGCCCGATGTGGGAAATAGACGCGCTGACGGCCCATGAAGCGGTGCCAGGCCATCATCTCCAGGTTTCGCTGGCGTATGAGCTGCAGGGGCTGCCGGAATTCCGGCGCAACGCGGATTACACGGCGTTCGTCGAAGGTTGGGCGCTGTACTCCGAGGGCCTGGGGTCCGAGCTCGGGCTCTATAAAGATGACTTTTCGAAATTCGGCCAGCTGAACTACGACATGTGGCGCGCGGTGCGCCTGGTGGTCGACACCGGCATGCACCAGTTCCACTGGACGCGCGAGCAGGCCATCTACTACTTCCGGACGAACACCGGCAAGAACCTGCAGGACATCGAAAACGAGGTCGACCGCTACATTTCCTGGCCGGGCCAGGCGCTGGCGTACAAGTTAGGTCAGCTGAGGATCCAGGCGCTGCGAGCCGAGGCCGAGAAGGCGCTCGGGACCCGCTTCGATATCCGCGCGTTCCACGACCAGCTCCTCGGAATGGGCGCGTTGCCCTTGTCGGTGCTGGAAGTGCAGATGCGCGAGTGGATCGCGGCAACGAGCGCGCGCCGGTAGTCTTCCAGGCTACGGCGGCGCATCACTCGTTCTCCAGGCGCTCTTCCAGAGCTTCGATGGCGCTGAGCAGGCGCGTGCAGCGGGTCTCCGCTGCCGCGCGCTGCCGCTTGGCCTGGTTGATCAGGTACTCCGGAATGTCGTCGCGCTTCTCTAACAACTCGATCTCGAAGCGCGCGCGCGAAGCCGCGCGGCTCGCCGCGGCGTAGTGCCGCTGCATCTGCTCCAGCTGCTCGTCGAGCGCGCATTCGGCGACGTCGACATCGTCCTGGAATTGCGTGGTGACGAACCCGCTGGGTGAATAACCCCCGGTTGCCGAAGAACCCGCTGAAGAATTTCTCACGACCACTCCTGTTCCCTCGGCCGTCTGTATGTGCCGGGGTGAAGCGATCATCGCGAAATGTTGTTGCCGGCGAATGTCGGTCGCCGGACGCATCGATGCGCGGAACAATCGCCATCGCCTTGTAAGACACGGCCAGACAGATGCGTGAGCGTCTGCCTCGGACGACATCAAGCGGGGCGGACGAGCTCCAGGTCGCTGGAATACACCACATCCAGGACGTTGTCGTACCAGCCCTTGAGCACCGGTTTGACCAGGTGCTTGTTCACGTAGAAGTACAAGGGAATCAACGGATGATCCGCCAGCATCGTGCGCTCGGCTTGTTCGAGCAGCGCGCGGCGCCTGGCGAGGTCGGTCTGGCGCGAGGCGTCATCGAGCAGCGCGTCGTAAGCGGCGCTGGCGTAGTGCGGCAGATTGATGCCGAAGCCGCCCTTCAGGTACTGCAGGAACGTGTATGCATCGTTGTAGTCGCCAACCCAGGACAGGCGATACACATCGATCTCACGACGGTCGATGTCCTGGAACAGCGATTTGAATTCGACGGCCGCAAGGCTCGCTTCGACACCCAGCGCTTCTTTCCACATCGAGGCGACCGCCACGGCCACCTTGGTGTGAACTTCGCCCGAGTTGTAGCGCAGCTCGAAGCGCAGCGGCTTTTCACGCGTGAATCCGGCTTCGGCCAGGAGCTTGCGCGCAATCTCGATGCGTTGAGTCACGGGCGTAGCCGCGTAGTCGAACGATTGCGAGCTGTAGTTGTTGACGCCCGGCGGCACCCAGCCATACGCGGGCAGCTCGCCCACGCGCAGTACGGAATTCGCCAATCGCTCGCGATCGATGGCCATCGACAGCGCCTGGCGCAATTGCGGATTTCTGAATAACGCGCGATCGAGGTTGAAGCCGTAGTAATACGTGCTGAGCTGCGGTGCCACGTGCAACTCCGCCGCCAGGTTTTCCTTGATCCAGTCGAACTGCCCGCGTGGCACTACGCGCGTGCAATGCAGCTCGCCGGCGCGGTAGGCGCGCAGTTCGGCGTTCTCATCGGCGATCTGCAGGTATTTCACGCCGTCCATCTTGTTGGCCGCGTTGTTCCAGTAGTGGGGATTGCGCGCCAGGCGGATGTAGCTGCCCTGCAGCCACGCGGTGAGCATGAAGGCGCCGTTGGAGACCTGATCGCCCGGGCGTGCAAATCGATCGCCGAACTTGGCAAACGATGGCCGGTGCAGCGGCGCAATCGACGGATGCGCCATGAGCCCAGGTAGATAGGGAGCGGGGCCGCTGAGCGTGATGACGACAGTCGTCGCATCGGGCGCGGCCACACCGAGCGTCTGCGGCGGCTTTTTGCCCGCCACGATGTCGGGCGCGTTCTGGATGACCTCGATGACCTGCGCGTACTGCGAGGCAGTCGCGGGATTCACGAGGCGCTGCATACCCGCGACGAAATCCTCGGCCACCAACGGCTCGCCATTGGACCAGTGCAAATTGGCGCGCAGCTTGAAAGTGTAGAGGCGGCCGTCGTCACTGACCGTCCAGCTCTCCGCCGATGCGGGCACTGTCGCCGCGACCTTGTCGAGACGCGTGAGCCCCTCGAACAGATCGCGAAGCACCACCATGGACTCCGTCGAACGCGCCTTGTGCGGATCGAGCGAATCCGGGTCGGGACCGTTACCGCGCAGCAGGATGGCCGGTTGTTTGCTGGTGTCGGCGCTCTTTCCGCAGGCAGCGAGTGCCAGCGCCAGCGGCGCGGCCAGCGCATGGCGGCGGGTGATCTTGTTGCCCATCAGGCCGCGCGGGATTTCTTCAGATGCACTAACAGGATGGAGACCGCGGCGGGCGTCACGCCGGACACGCGCGCCGCCTGCCCGACCGTCGCGGGGCGAATCTGCTCGAGCTTCTGCCGGACTTCGTTCGAAAGACCAGTGACTCGCGCGTAGTCGAGGTCCGCGGGCAGCTGCGTTTCCTCGTTGCGCCGCTGCCGCGAGATCTCTTCTTCCTGTCGCTCGATGTAGCCGGAATATTTCGCGGCGACTTCCACCTGGGCGCGAATCTGAACCGGCAGCCGATCGTCGGCGGGTTCGATCATCGCGCCGATGAGCTCGACCACGTGTTCGTAGGAAACCTCGGGCCGGCGCAGCAGGTCGAACGCGGAAAGCGCATCGCGAGTCGCGGTGTCGCCCAGCACGCGTGCCGACCACTCGGCTGGTATTTCTGCCGTCTTGATACGCGTCGTCTTGAATCGCGCGAGCTCACGTTCGCTGCCCGCGCGCTTGGCTTCGAAGAAATTCCAGCGCTCGTCATCGACCAGGCCCATCTCACGGCCGATGGGCGTGAGGCGCAGGTCCGCATTGTCTTCGCGCAGCAGCAGACGATGTTCGGCGCGGCTGGTGAACATCCGATACGGCTCGCGCGTGCCGCTCGTCACCAGGTCGTCGATGAGAACGCCGACATAGCTCTCGCTGCGCTTGGGGACGAAGGCTGCCTGGCCGGACGAATGGCGTAAGGCGTTGATGCCGGCGATGAGGCCCTGCGCCGCCGCCTCTTCATAGCCGGTGGTGCCATTGATCTGACCCGCGAAATACAGGCCGGCGAGCGCCTTCGTCTCGAGCGAGGGCTTGAGATCGCGCGGGTCGAAGAAGTCGTATTCGATGGCGTACCCAGGACGGGTGATGTGCGCGTTTTCGAAGCCCTTGATGGTGCGCACGAATTCGAACTGCACGTCATAGGGCAGGCTGGTCGAGATACCGTTCGGATACACCTCGTGGGTGTTGAGTCCTTCGGGCTCGATGAAGATCTGGTGCGAGCTCTTGTCGGCGAACCGCACTACCTTGTCTTCGACCGACGGGCAGTAGCGCGGGCCGACGCCCTCGATCTTGCCGGTGAACATGGGCGAGCGATCGGTGGCGGCGCGGATGATTTCGTGCGTGCGCTCCGTGGTCGCCGTGATGTGGCAGGGTAACTGCGCCGGATGATCGCTCTCGCGCCCGAGATAGCTGAACACCGGTCGCGGCTCGTCCGAGTGTTGTGCGGGCAGCTGCGAATAGTCGATGGTGCGGCCGTCGATGCGTGGCGGCGTGCCGGTCTTGAGACGGCCGACGCGAAAAGGCAGCGCCCGCAAGCGCTCCGCAAGCTTGTTAGACGGCGGATCGCCGGCGCGTCCACCACTGTAGTTGTCGAGCCCGACGTGAATACGTCCGCCGAGAAAGGTGCCGACGGTGAGCACCACGGCGCGCGCGCGAAATTCGATTCCGGTCACCGTGATCACGCCACGGACCGCGCCGTTCTCGACGATGAGATCGCCGCACTCCTGCTGGAAGAGCGTCAAACACGGCTGATTCTCGAGCGCGCGGCGGACGAAAGCCTTGTAGAGCACGCGATCCGCCTGTACGCGCGTCGCGCGCACTGCCGGACCCTTGCTGGCATTGAGCGTGCGCGACTGGATAGCCGCCGCATCCGCGGCGCGGGCCATCACCCCGCCCATCGCGTCGATCTCCTTGACGAGATGTCCTTTGCCGATGCCACCGATGGCCGGGTTGCAGCTCATCTGGCCGAGCGTCTCGATCGACTGCGTGAGCAGCAGCGTGCGCGCGCCGGTCCGCGCGGCCGCCAGCGCCGCTTCAGTACCGGCGTGCCCGCCGCCAATCACGATTACGTCAAATGAGGGATTCGATGCCAAGGAAATACCGTGTGATCAAGGAGTTAAGGAGCCCAAAAGTGGGCGAATGGTAGCTCGCCGGGAGGTGTCAACGCCACCGGCTGCGACCCGTTGTATGGGCAGAGCGCCGAATTTCCGGCCGCCAGATCAAGCAGGAGAGTTGCCATGAAGAAATCGAACGTGTTGGCCGGTATCGGTCTCACCCTTGCGATGGTGATGGCGGGGTCAGCCTCAGCCGGCACGCCGCGCTACGACGCGCGTCAGCACAATCAGCGCGAGCGCATCGCGAATGGCGTCGGCAGCGGTGAGCTGACGATGCGCGAGACGCGCCACCTCGCGGCGGGCCAGGTGCACCTGAATCGCGTCGAGCATCGCGCGAAAGCCGACGGCGTGGTGACTGGTCGCGAACGCGCCCACATGCAGCACGAAGAGAATCAGCAGTCGCGCCGCATCTATCGCCAGAAGCACGACGCCCAGGATCGGACCTGATACCCGCTCCGAAGCTGAGGGCGTGACTCTCATGAGTCACGCCCTTTTTCATTTGGTGTCGCATCTTGTGAGCGAGGGCGGGCTGGGCGCAGGTGAGGCTCGTGTATCCTGCGCGCCGCATGTTGCGACTTTGCGCCCTGGCAGGATTTCTAGGCTTCGCGGCCCTGGTCGCGGCCGAGACGCCAGTTCCCGCGAAGATCTCGCTCGAACCCTGCCGCCTCGAACATCCGGCCCGCATGCTCGCGCTGTCCGCGGACTGCGCGAAGTTCAAGGTTCCGGAAAATCCTGATCAGCCCGGCGGGCGACAGATCGAGCTGTTCGTCGCGCGCGTGCCGGCCATCAGCTTGAACAAGAAACCCGATCCGCTGTTTCTGATCGCGGGCGGTCCCGGCACATCGGCCGTCGACATGTACACCTCGTCGTCCGCGCCATTCGACCGCGTGCGCCGCGATCGCGACATCATTCTTCTCGACCAGCGCGGCACCGGGCGCTCGCATCGGCTCGACTGCGACTACGGCGACCAGAACCTCTTCGAACGTGTCGACGACATCGAAGTGACGGCCGCCAACATCAAGTGCCGCGACACACTCTCGAAGACCTCCGACTTGCGCATGTACACCACGAGCATTGCGGTGCGCGATCTCGACACCGTGCGGCGCGCGCTGGGTTATGAACGCATCAACCTGTTCGGCAACTCCTATGGCACGCGCGTGGCACAGCACTATGCGCGCCGCTATCCGGCGGCCACGCGCACCGTGATCCTCGATGGCGTGGTGAACCCGGAAGTGGTGCTCGGGCCGGCAATCGCCATCGACGCGGAACGCGCGCTCGAGCGCATCCTGGCGCGATGCGCGGGCGATGCGGCCTGCTCGAAGGCGTTCACCGATCCGGCCGCCGACTATCGCGCGCTGCGCGCGCAACTCGGCGTCAAGCCCTTCAAGACCATGGTCAGCGATGTCGCCACCGGCAGGCCCATCAACTTCGATTTCACCACGCGGCACCTGTCTGCCGTGCTGAGGTTTGCCAGCTACAACGACGACCAGGCGGCGCTGTTGCCGCTGTCGCTGCACCTGGCCACGCACGAAGGAAACTTCACGCCGCTGGCGAGTCAGTACCGCGTGTTCGCGCATTCGCTGGAAGCGTCCTTTGCTTACGGAATGCACAACAGCGTGGCCTGCAGTGAAGACGCACCGCTGATCGACGAAGCCAAGCTCGATCTCGTGGCGCTGAACGCCACGCACATGGGTGCCGAACAGGTGAAGCAACTGGTCGAGTCGTGCCGGGACTGGCCGAAGGGCGTGGTCGACGCGGATCTGCACGCGCCGTTCAAGAGCGACGCGGCCGCCCTGCTGCTGTCGGGCGCGGACGACCCGGTGACACCACCCGAATACGCCATCCTCGCGCAACGCGCGTTCGCCGACAGCAAACACGTGATCGTCGCCGGCCATGGCCACGGGCAATTCGGCGCGCCTTGCGTGGATCGCATCATCGGCAATTTCGTGACCGCCGGCACCGCGCGCGGCCTCGATATCCGTTGCATCGACAAGCTCAAGCCCATGCCGTTTTTCATCACGCTGGCGGGCCCCGCTCCCTGACACCATGCTCGAAGCACGCGACCTCTACAAATCCTTTGGCGACATCGCGGCGGTGCGCGGCGTGAGCTTTGCCGCGCGCGATGGCCAGATCACGGGGTTGTTAGGCCCGAACGGTGCCGGCAAATCCACCACGCTGCGCATGTTGTACACCGTGCTCACGCCGGAAGCGGGCGATGCGTTCATCGACGGCACCAGCGTGATCGCGGATCCGCTCGCCGCACGCCGAGCCATCGGCGTGCTGTCGCACGGCGCCGGGGTCTACAACAATCTGACCGCCCGCGAGAACATCGCCTACTTCGGCGAATTGCACGGCCTCACGCGCGCCGACCGCGAGGCGCGCGCCACCGAGCTCATCGAGATGCTGGACATGCAGCCGTTCGCCGACCGGCTGGCGAAAGGCTTCTCGCAGGGGCAGAAGCTCAAGACGGCGCTGGCGCGCTCGCTGGTGCACCGGCCGCGCAATGTCCTGCTCGACGAGCCGACCAATGGGCTCGACGTGATGGCAGTGCGCAGCCTGCGCAAGTTGTTAGGGCAGCTGCGCGACGCCGGGCATTGTGTATTGTTCTCGAGCCACGTCATGCAGGAAGTCGAGCAGCTCTGTGACGAGGTGGTGGTGATCAATGGCGGACAGGTGGTGGCCGCGGGCGCGCTGGCGGATATCCGCACTCGCGCCGGAAATTCCCAACTCGAAGACGCGTTCGTGAGCCTCATGCACGGCGATGATCCCGGCGGCGGTGCGCCGAAATGAGCCTGCGCGGCATCTGGGCGGTATTCCGCAAGGAATTTCGCGAGAATTTGCGCGACCGGCGCACGCTGCTTTCTGCGCTGGTCTTCGGTCCGGTGATCAGCCCCATCCTGGTGGCGGGGCTCGTGCAATTCCTCATCTCCCATGGCGAAACGCAGTCGGACGAAAACATTTCGGTGTCGGTGTCGCACGCCCAGAACGCGCCGAACCTCGTCGACTATCTGACGGCGCGCGGCGTGGACGTCGTGAAAGTCAATTTTGACGAGGCCGCCGCGCGCGCCGCCGTGGCGCAGCAGACCCACAAGATCATCCTGGAAATTCCGGAAGACTTCGGCGCCCGCCTGCAGGAGGGCCAGCCCGCGCCGGTGGTGCTGTATTCGGACAGTTCCCGCGGCTTTGAGCGGCGTGGCGTGGGCCGCGTGCGCGCGCTGGTGTCCAACTACGGCATCGAGATCGCGCAGTTGCGCTTCCTGGCGCGCGGCATCGATCCGATTTCCGTGCTGCCGATTTCCGTGCAGGAGATCGACGTGTCGACACCGTCCGGCCGTTCGGTGCTGCTGCTCAACATGATGACCTACCTGGTATTGCTGTCGATGCTGCTCGGCGGCCTGTATCTCGCCATCGACGCCACGGCCGGTGAACGTGAGCGCGGTTCGCTGGAGGTGCTGCTCACCGCGCCTGTGCCGCGCCAGAACCTGATCTACGGCAAGATCGCCGCGGCCGGGTCGTACATGCTCATCTCGCTGGTGCTCACGGTGACCATGTTCTCCGTCGCCATGAGCTTCGTGGGAATGGAGCAATTGGGCGTCACCGCAAACCTCGGACCGGCGGCGGCCGCGAAATTGATCGCCTGCTGCGCGCCGGTGATCCTGTTCGGCTCCGCGTATCTCACGATCATCTCGGCCTTCGCCAAGACTTATCGCGAGGCGCAGACCTATCTGCAGCTGGTGATCACCGTGCCGACCATGCCGCTGATCTTTGCCGGCATGCTCGGACTTCAGTCCAACCTCGGGCTCATGTTCGTACCGTTCCTGAGCCAGCACCTGCTCATGACCACGGTCGTGCGCGCGGAACCGATCGTCCCGTTGCACATGCTGGTGTCGGCGGGCAGCACGCTCATCTACGGCGCGGTGCTGACGTACATCGCGGGCCGGTTGTATCGGCGCGAAGCCCTGCTGGGCTGAACGACTCGGGTAGAGCTCAGGCGGACAATTTGCGGATCGGGCGTACGCCCGGCGGCAGCGCGGCCGTGCGGTGCTGCGCCAGCAGCGCGCGATACCGATAGATTTCCGTGCTCGTGTATTCGCGCGCTTCCACTTCGTAGCGATTGTCCCAGTAGCCGCGGCGGAAACATTCCAATAGATAGCGCGGAATGGTGAGATCGCCCGTGCCCCACTGGCGGATCACGTGGAAGTATTCGTGCAGCACCAGCGGGCCGTCGGCGAAGAATTCCTTGCCGCTGCCACGCAGGTAGATGCGATCGGGACGCGTGGTTGCGATGGCGCGCCAGTGAAAGCGCACGTAGATGCTGTATTGAATGACCTTGATCTGGCCCACCGGCTCGCCGAACAGGCTTTCGAGAGCCTGGCTCACGTCTTTCGGCGGATAACAGCGATTACCTACCCACATGTCATTTGCCTATGCAGAACGATCCGAAGATGCGGCCTAACAAGTCATCGGCGGTAAATATCCCGGTGATTTCTTCCAGCGCTCTCTGACCCTGGCGCAGGTCCTCGGCGATGAGCTCGCCGGCGCGATGCTCTTCGAGCTTGCGCGCCGCCGTCTCCACGCACTCGCGCGCGCGCGCCAGCGCCTCAAGATGACGACGCCGCGCGGAGATGCTTCCGTTACCCGCGGTCTGAAAACTCACGCTGTCCTTCAAATGGGCCCGCAGGAGGTCCAGACCGTGCCCGGTGACGGCCGAGACGTGAATACGTGGCGGCCCCGAAACCGTGTCGGACATTGGCAGTCCCGCGGCCAGATCGATCTTGTTGAACACCAGTGTCACCGGCACGTCGACGGGCAGGCGTCCCCGCTCCTCATCGAAGGCGCGGCCCTGGCTGTCGTCGGCGCTGTCGATCACGAACAGCACGCGGTCGGCGCGCGACATTTCGGCGGAGGCACGCCGTACACCTTCGCGCTCGACCTCGTCGTCCGAATCGCGCAGCCCGGCGGTGTCCAACACGTGCAGCGGCAGGCCATCGATGTCGATGCGTTCGCGCAATACATCGCGCGTGGTGCCGGGAATCGCGGTGACGATGGCGGCTTCATAGCCCGCGAGCCGGTTGAGCAGGCTCGACTTGCCGGAGTTCGGCCGGCCGGCGAGGACCACCGTCATGCCATCGCGCAGCAAGCGGCCCTGGCTGGCCGCCCTGGCCACCGCGTCGAAGTGCCCGCGCGCGGTAGCTAGCCTGATGCGCAATTCGGCGTCGCCCAGAAAGTCGACCTCTTCTTCGGGGAAATCGATGGCGGCTTCGACGTAGGTGCGCAGATCTATCAACGCATCGGTGAGCCCTTGCACCATGCTCGAGAACTCGCCTTGCAGCGAGCGCATGGCAGCGCGCGCTGCGTCGCGCGAGCCGGCGTCGATGAGATCGGCCACGGCTTCCGCTTGTGCGAGGTCGATCTTGTCGTTGTGGAAGGCACGCTCGGTGAACTCTCCGGGCCGTGCGCGGCGGGCGCCGAGCTCGAGACAGCGCTCCACGAGCTGCTCCACGATGACCGGCCCGCCATGGCCTTGCAGCTCGAGCACGTGTTCGCCGGTGTACGACTGCGGTCCGGGAAAGAACAGCGCGATGCCGATGTCGATTGGATTGCCGGACGCGTCGAGGAATCTCGACAGCGTGGCATGGCGTGCGACCGGCAATTCACCGACGAGCGTGGCGGCGATTTCCGGCGCCTTCGGTCCCGACACGCGCACCACCCCGACACCGCCGCGTCCGGGCGGTGATGCTGGTGCCACTATGGTGTCGGGATGGCTCATGCGCGCACGCGGCAACTTGCCGCGAAGCGGCAGTCTACGCCGGTTGCCTCGCGCTGCAGCGCGGCTACTTCCTGCGCTTGACGTCCTCGAGCGCAATCTTCCGGTTGATGTTCCACTGCTGCAGGATGGATAGGCCGGTGTTCGTCACCCAGTACAGAACGAGACCCGCCGGGAACAATGCGAACATCACCGAGAACACCACCGGCATGAACTGGAAGATTCTGGCCTGCACCGGATCCGGCGGTGGCGGATTCAGTTTGGACTGTCCCCACATCGCCAGACCATTGAGCACCGGAAGGATGAAGAACGGGTCGCGCGCCGACAAATCGTTGATCCATCCGAAGAACGGCGCCTGACGCATCTCCACGCTTTCGAGCAGTACCCAGTAGAACGCCAGGAAGACCGGCATCTGGATGATCATGGGCAGGCAACCGGCAAGTGGATTCACTTTCTCCTGCTTGTACAACTCCATGGTTGCCTGGCCGAGCTTGGAGCGGTCGTCCTTGTAGGTTTCCTGCAGCGCCTTCATGCGCGGCGCGAGCGAGCGCATGCGCGCCATCGAACGTCCGGCTTTCTCGGACAGCGGATAGAACATGAGCTTGAGCAGGAACGTCACGAGCATGATCGCGAGGCCCCAGTTGCGCACGAAAGAATGCGCGTGGTCGAGCAGCCAGAAGAGCGGCCTCGACACCAAGGTCAGCACACCGTAGTCGGCGACACGGCTCAGCTCCGGGTGCGCGGAGTCGAGCTGCTTCTGAAGCTTCGGCCCGACGAACAGCGTTTCCTTCAGCGTCTTGCTACCGCCGGCGGGCACGGTTTGCAGCTGCCCGAGCGCCGTCAGCGCGTATTCGCGGCCATTCACCTGCAATGTGTAGTGATAAGGCGCGGCGTGATCCGGAATGACTGCACTTACGAAGTGATGCTGCATTCCGGCGATCCAGCCGTTGGTGACATCGACTGACAGTGCGGCGTCTTCCTTCTTGTCGATCTTGAGCTTGGTGTATTTCTTGCCGTCGTAGATCGCCGGGCCGCGCGTGGCGTAACTCTCGACGTGGAACATCGACCGCTCAACGGGTGGATCGGTGCGCACGATGCGCGAGTACGGCGCCGCCTGCCACGGCGCTTGTGTGCCGTTGTCGATCCGGTATTCGAGACCGATGGTGAACATGCTGCGCGTGAAGACAAAAGTCTTGGTGACCGTGACGCCGTTGCCATCGGTCCAGGTCAGCGGTACGCGCAATTCGTCCTGGCCCGGCGCGAGGGAGAACTGATCCGCGGCCGCGCTGAAAATGGCCTGGTGCGTCGGACTGTTGGGATTTTTCGGGTTCGCGAGGCCGGTCCGCAGAACGTAGTTAGTCGACGGCGAATCCGTGTTGAACAGCACCACCGGGGCGGGCTGGCCCTTGACGATGGGATAGCCCGGCAACTCCGCGTGGACCAGCGTTCCGCCGGTCAGCGAGATGTCGAGCACGAGCACGTCGGTGGTGACGCGAATCTTTTTGGCGCCGGCGCTTTCGGGCGAATCCGTGGCCGCCTGCGCTTGTGTCTCCGAGTTCGCGGCTTCGGGAGGTCCGCCGGCCAAGGGGGCCGTTTGAGTCGCCTGTGGAACACTGTCGGCGATATCCGAGGTCTTTGCTGCGCTGGTGCCACCATTGGGCGCTGCAGCGTCGGTGGCCGGGGGCGCCACCTTCGGGGCGTAATCCATTTGCCATTGCGAATAATTGAGCCACAGGGCGAGCGCCAGGCCAAGCCAGAGAAATACGCGAATGTTGTTAGTCATGCGAATGCTTGCAGCAGGCCGGGACGGGGTCGAATCCACCCTCGTGCCAGGGGTGACAACGGGAAATGCGCTTCATCGTGAGCCAGCTTCCGCGCAGGGCGCCGTGAGTTTCGATGGCTTCGATCGCGTAGTGCGAGCACGACGGATAGAAACGGCAGCGCGGCCCAATCAGAGGGCTAATCACGAGTTGGTACCCGCGGATCAGGACTTTCAGGACGTAGCGCATGTAGTTGCGACGCGTTGCCAAAGGGTCGCGAGGCTAGCACGCAGCGTTGTCGCCGGTGCTTCACGCGAGGGAATTTTTGCAGCCACCACGATATCGACCGCGGGCAGCTCGTGTTGTGCCAGGCGGAATGACTCGCGGATCTGGCGCCGGAGCCGGTTTCTCGCCACGGCATTGCCGGCGGTTTTCACTGCCACTGCCAACCCAAGTCTGGGGTGTCCGAGTCCATTCGGCTTGATACGCAGCCCGAAGAACCGATCGTCGATGCGCCGGCCGCCGGCATAGATGG
Organism: Steroidobacteraceae bacterium; assembly: GCA_035995425.1. Classification (GTDB taxonomy): domain Bacteria; phylum Pseudomonadota; class Gammaproteobacteria; order Steroidobacterales; family Steroidobacteraceae; genus CADEED01. The sequence continues at coordinate 3,195 of DASYKM010000024.1, read as the reverse complement.
CATCGAACTGAAGCTTGCTGCGCAATCGCAGCTCAGCGCCAAAACGTAATCGACAGGGAGTGGGCTGCATTTGCGGCCCGCTGCTTACGACGAGCTCGAGCGCTTTAAGGAACGATCTTCTTGCGGCCCTTCGAGCGGCGACGCGCAAGAACTTTCTTGCCGCCCGTGGTCTTCATGCGGGCGCGGAAACCGGTGGCGCGTTTGCGCTTGATCTTACTTGGCTGATACGTGCGTTTCATGATGATCGGCCCGAAGCCGCTGATCTTCCGGAAAAAAGGGCGGGAAGGTTACGCAGCGGGTACGCCGGGTGTCAATACAATCCCATCAGGAAAGGCTAGACTTCGCACCCCTTTTTCCAGCCCCAAGCTTCCCAACGGACTAATCCACCTGTGACAGCAGCGACGCGCGAAACCACACAGGTGGACGGAAGCTCACTCTGGACGCGCTGCATGCGTGCCCTGGAGGACGAGCTGCCAGGCGAGCACTTCAACATGTGGGTGCGCCCGCTGCAGGCGGTGGAGAGCAATGGCGCGCTCAAGTTGCTGGCGCCCAATCGTTTCGCGGTGGACTGGGTCAACGCGCACTTATTGTCGCGTCTCGGCGAGATCGTGCGCCGCTTCGTCGAAGGCGACGCGCCCATCGTGACCGTGGAAGTGGGGTCGCGCGCACCCGAGCAGGTGCAACTGAAGCCAGTCGAAGTCAACGGCGTACTGCGCCCCAAGCGCAGTGAGGGCATCGTTGTCGGCGTCCGGCTCAATCCCGATTTCACGTTCAACGGTTTCGTCGAAGGGAAGAGCAATCAGCTCGCCAAAGCCGCGGCGGTACAGGTCGCCGAAAATCCCGGCCGCGCATACAACCCGCTGTTCATCTACGGCGGTGTCGGTCTTGGCAAGACGCATCTCATGCAAGCCGTCGGTCACGCGATCAAGGCGCGCGATCCGGATGCGCGCATCGCGTACATCCACTCCGAGCGTTTCGTGAGTGACATGGTCATCGCGCTCCAGCACAACAAGATGAACGAGTTCAAGACGGCGTACCGTTCTCTCGATGCGCTGCTCATCGACGACATCCAGTTCTTCGCGAACAAGGATCGCTCGCAGGAAGAATTTTTCCACACGTTCAACGCGCTGCTCGAAGGGCAGCAGCAGGTCATCGTTACCGCCGATCGTTATCCGAAAGAAGTCTCGGGTCTCGAAGAACGCTTGAAATCCCGCTTCGGATGGGGATTGACGGTGGCGATCGAACCGCCCGAGCTCGAGACCTGCGTGGCGATTCTCATCGGCAAAGCGCAGGCGGCGAACGTCATGCTGCCGGAAGAGGTCGCATTCTTCATCGCGAAGCGCATTCGTTCGAACGTGCGCGAGCTCGAAGGTGCATTGAAGCGTGTGATCGCGAATTCGCGTTTCACGGGCAAGGCCATCACTCTCGATTTCACCAAGGACGCGCTGAAAGACCTGCTGACATTGCAGGCGAAATTGATCACTATCGAAAATATTCAGAAGACGGTTGCCGACTACTACAAAGTGCGCGTGGCAGATTTGCTTTCAAAACGGCGTAGTCGTTCCATCGCGCGGCCGCGCCAGGTTGCGATGGCGCTCGCGAAAGAATTGACGACGCACAGTCTTCCGGAAATTGGTGACGCGTTCGGCGGGCGTGATCACACCACGGTGTTGCATGCCTGCGGGCGCATTCGCGAACTGCGCGTGTCCGAGCAGCGCGTCGGCGAGGATTATCAAAACCTGTTGAGAACCCTGACGGGATGACTGTGCAGTGCCTGTGGATAGTTTTGTGGACAAAATAATCCACAGCTCACACACAGGGGATCATCAGGCTGTGGGTAAGTTGGTTAGACAGAAAAAGACGATCAAAGGACTGATTGAAAGAGGCTTTTCGATTAATCCACATCGTCCACAGGCTCTACTACTGCTACTACTGGCTTTAAATCATTAAGAACAGAAGGCAATCGCATGAAGCTCTCCGCGACCCGCGAGCAAATCCTCGCTCCCCTGCAAAGCGTCATCGGCGTCGTCGAACGCCGGCAAACAATGCCGGTTCTCTCCAACGTCCTAGTGGCTGCGCGGAATAACCGCATCAGCATCACCGGCACCGATCTCGAAGTGGAGTTGGTGGCGGCAAGTGATGCGACGGTTCAGCAGCCGGGCGATGTGACGGTGCCAGGACGGAAATTGCTCGATATCTTCCGGGCGCTGCCCGAGAAAACGGTGGTAACGGTCGCGACCGACGGTGATCGTGTGTCGATCAAGGGCGGAAAATCGCGATTCACTCTGTCGACGTTGCCCGCAGCGGAATTTCCGGTAGTCGAGGAGATCAACGCGCAACAGACGCTGACCCTGTCCCAGGGAGATTTCAGACGTTTGATCGACAAGACGCACTTTTCGATGGCGCAGCAGGACGTTCGCTACTATTTGAATGGACTCCTGCTCGAGACGGATGGAAAAATTCTGCGCGCGGTCGCAACTGATGGCCATCGATTGGCGCTCTGCGAGGCTGAACTCGAAACCAAAGCGAAAACTAACCAGCAGGTGATCCTGCCGCGAAAGGGTGTGCTCGAGCTCCAGCGGATTTTAGGCGGAGATGGCAACGTAGACCTGGCCATCGGTACCAGCCACGTTCGAGCCCAGATCGGCGATATTCGCTTCACTTCGAAGCTCATTGACGGCCGTTTTCCAGAATATGGGCGCGTCATCCCGGCGAATCCTACGAAACAGGTGGAGGCGGACCGCGAAGGTCTGCGGCAGGCATTGCAACGCACGGCAATTCTTTCGAACGAGAAGTATCGCGGAGTTCGCATCAATTTGAAGCCAGATCTCGTCACGATCCAGGCCCATAACCCCGAGCAGGAAGAAGCTGAAGACCAGGTCGAGGTTGCCTATAAGGGCGAAGAGGTTGAAATCGGTTTCAACGTTACCTATCTCCTCGACGCGCTGGCGGCAGTCGACTCCGAGAAGGTCGTTCTCGGCCTTACCGACGGAAACAGCAGTTGCCTGGTGCGCGCGGCAGATACGACGAACTCCAAGTACGTTGTGATGCCGATGCGGCTCTAACTCGCCTGCTCTCGTCGCGTCGCGGCTCCAATGTCCCTGGCTGAGCTGCGCATCGAAAATCTGCGCTGCATCGAATCCGCGGCGCTCGAATTTTCACCAGAGCTCAATCTGATTGCCGGCGAGAACGGCG
>DASYKM010000023.1:0-1594 GCA_035995425.1 Steroidobacteraceae bacterium | reverse complement strand
GCTGTCGAACTGTTCGACCGGAGCGTGCTGTTTGAATAACTTGAGTAAGTCTTTCATGTGTATTCCTCAGTCCTGCTCGAGTTCGATGTTGATGCCGAGCGAACGTATCTCTTTGACGAGCACGTTGAAGGATTCGGGCATTCCCGCATCCATCTGGTGATTGCCGTCGACGATGTTCTTGTACATCTTCGTGCGGCCGTTCACGTCGTCCGACTTGACGGTCAGCATTTCCTGCAGCGTGTACGAAGCGCCGTAGGCCTCGAGCGCCCAGACTTCCATCTCGCCGAAGCGCTGGCCACCGAACTGCGCCTTGCCACCGAGCGGCTGCTGCGTGACGAGCGAGTACGGACCGGTGGAACGCGCGTGCATCTTGTCGTCGACCAGGTGGTTCAACTTCAGCATGTACATGTAGCCGACCGTGACCTGGCGCTCGAAGCGCTCGCCGGTGCGGCCGTCGAACAGGTGCATCTGGCCCGACAGCGGCAGATCCGCCAGGGCTAACAACTTCTTGATTTCTTCTTCCGAGGCGCCGTCGAACACCGGCGTCGCGATCGGCACGCCCTTCGACAGGTTCTTCGACAACGCGATCACTTCGGCGTCGCTGAACGAGTCGATGTCTTCCTTCTGGCCGCCGGTCTGGTTGTAGATCTGATCGAGGAATTTGCGGATGTCGACGATCGCGGCCTGCGCCTCGAGCATCTTGCCGATCTTGAGCCCCAAGCCCTTCGCGGCCCAGCCAAGATGGGTTTCGAGCACCTGACCGACGTTCATGCGCGACGGCACGCCGAGCGGGTTCAGCACGATGTCGACCGGCGTTCCGTCTGCCAGATACGGCATGTCTTCGACAGGAACAATGGTCGAGATGACGCCCTTGTTGCCGTGACGGCCGGCCATCTTGTCGCCGGGCTGCACGCGGCGCTTCACCGCGAGGTACACCTTGACCATCTTGAGCACGCCCGGGGCAAGGTCATCGCCGGCCGTGATCTTGGCTTTCTTCTCGTCGAGACGCTTCTCGAGCGCCTTGCGCTGCAGCTTCAAGCGCTCCGAAGCCTGCTCGAGCTGGCTGTTGGAATCGTCGTCTTCGAGTCGGATTTCGAACCAGGTCTCGCGGGCTACTTCGTCGAGGTACGCCGCCTCGATCTTGCCCTTGAGGCGGTTCGGGCCGCCGGCCGCAACCTTGCCGACGAGCATGTCGCGCACGCGCGAGAACAAGTCGTCCTCGAGAATGCGCTGCTGGTCGCCCAGGTCCTTGCGGACGCGTTCGATTTCAGCCTTCTCGATGGACAGGGCGCGCGAGTCCTTGTCGACGCCGTCGCGCGTGAACACGCGCACGTCGATGACCGTGCCGTCCATGCCCGGGGGCACGCGCAGTGACGTGTCTTTAACGTCGCTCGCCTTCTCGCCGAAGATGGCGCGCAGCAGTTTCTCTTCCGGCGTGAGCTGGGTTTCGCCCTTCGGCGTGACCTTGCCCACGAGGATGTCGCCGGCGCGCACTTCGGCGCCGATGAACGCAATGCCCGCTTCGTCGAGCTTGGCCAGCGCCGCGTCTCCCACGTTCGGGATGTCGGCGGTGATTTCTTCCGGGCCCAGTTTC
>DASYKM010000022.1:0-2172 GCA_035995425.1 Steroidobacteraceae bacterium | reverse complement strand
TCACCGGCTACCACTGGGGCATCACCCGCAAGCAGGCGATGCTCGGCTGGGAGGCGGGGAAGGTTTCGTAGGCGACTCTTTTTCCGCTGTCGTCCCCGTGAAGGCGAGACTTTGCACAACCTCCGTCATGTATGGACGGCCCCCTTTCGGCAAGGGTTTTGACGTTTGGCAAGTCGGGTCGGGAGCGGTCATGTATCCGGCCTGTTGATGCGGGTTTTGACCGCTGGCCCTGAGGGAATTCGCGGATCGGGTTCCGAACATTCCGACGCGCTCGTGGCGCGATGACAGAAAGGAGTGTCCCGATCCCGGTTCCTGACCGTTTTGCCGTCACGTCAGAGTGCCCCTTCCGATGTGTTGCATCTTGCGATGCTGACTGTTGCGCGCGCTGCCTCAGATCGCGGTTGCCGCGGTCGCGCGATGGCTTGCACGATAGCGTTCGCCGGTCTTGAGCATGGCCCAGATGATGCGCGCGGTCTTGGCGGCGAGCGCCACAGCGACGACCTTGAAGGGCCGGCGCGCCAGCAGCGCACACAGCCACGGGTCGTTGGCGCTGCGGCGCGCGTGCGCCAGGCGCGCGGTCGCGCCCAGCGTGAGCAGGGTCCGCAGGCTGCGATCGCCTTGCTTGGAGATGCCCCCCGATCGCTCCTTGCCACCGGTTGCGGCCTGCCTCGGCGTGAGCCCGAGCCAGGCCGCAAAATCGCGCCCGCTGCGGAAGACGTTCACGTCCGCGACCTTGGCGAGGATCGCGCTCGCCACCAGCGGACCTACGCCGGGGATCTCCATCAACCGCCGCGCCGGCTCCTGTTCGCGCGCGTGCCGCATGATCTGGCGGTCGAGTTCGCGCACCGCGGCATCCACCTGCTCCCATTGGACAGCCAATAACGCCAGCGCCGCCCGCGCCGGCGACGGCAGCGGGCAGGGGTCGGCCGCAAGCTCCTCGCGCAAGCGCGCCAGTCCCATTTGACCGGCCGCCGCCACCACCCCGAATTCGGCCAGACCGGCCCGCAACGCATTCGCCGTCATCGTGCGCTGGCGCACCAGCAGCGCGCGCGTGCGATGCAAGGCCAGGATCGCTTGCGCCTCCGCGCTCTTGACCGCCACGAACCGCATGGTCGGCCGGCTCATCGCCTCGCAGATCGCTTCCGCATCGCGGCTGTCGGTCTTGTTGCGCTTGACGTAAGGCTTGACGTAGTGCGCCGGCATCATCCGTACCTCGTGCCCCAGCTGTGCCAGCAGCCGCCCCCAATGGTGCGCGCCGCCGCACGCCTCCAGCCCCACCACGCAGGGCGCAAGCCCGGCAAAGAACGGCTCGACCTGCGCGCGCCGCAACTTGCGCTGTACCGTCACGGCTCCCTGCGCATCGATGCCGTGAACCTGCAAAACGTTCTTCGCAACATCCAACCCGATCATGATAGTAGTCATCGCGGACGGCTCCTCTGCTGGTGCGAATCATCACCGGCCAGCTTGGCACAGCGATGCCGTCGGGGGCCGTCCACCCCATCATTCCGGGGCCGAGCGAAGCGAGGAGCCCGGAATCCATAACCCCAACCGTGGCGTTGGGGCACACCGGTGCGAAAGCCGCCCGCTCCGTGGTTATGGATTCCGGGCTCGCCGCTACGCGGCGCCCCGGAATGACCAGGTGATTGGCGCTACGCTGTGCGCTTGAGTTCGGTCTTGATGGCCGCTCGGCGCGCAGCCGAATAGAGCTCCTCGTAGTCGTATTTCAGCGGCCCGGATTTCTCGACATAGAGTGTGCCGAAGACCGGCCCTTCCTGCCCGAGCACGTGACCGATCTGCTGCTCGAAGGATGCGAGCTCGGAAAAATCGTGGGTGTGCTTGTATCCCGCCGAGCGCGCGAGCCCGGAAAAATCCACGTTCGGATTGGGAATTTGATGGCCGCCATTGGCCTCGTAGCATCCGTTATTACTGACGAAATGCACGAGGTTCTTCGGCGCCTGCGCGGCGATGGTCACGAGGCTTCCGAGACTCATCAACAGGCTGCCGTCACCGTCGAGGACCACGATCCGCTTGTTCGGATTGGCGAGCGCGAGCCCGAGACCGTGCGAGGAGGCGAGCCCCATCGCACCCACCGAATAGTAGTTGAGTACCCGCGGATTGATGGCGTTCCACTCCATCGCGGAACTATAGGTCGCGACAACGATCTCGTCGGTG
>DASYKM010000021.1:0-11701 GCA_035995425.1 Steroidobacteraceae bacterium | reverse complement strand
GACCTCGACCGTGCGTCCGCGGGGATTCCGGAGACTGCGGATGCCGCGGTGACGAGCACCGCCGGCCGGGTCTGCGTGATCATGGTCGCGGACTGTCTGCCGGTGCTGTTCGCCAGTCGCGACGGCCAGCGCATCGCCGCGGCGCATGCGGGCTGGCGCGGGCTAGCCGCCGGAGTCCTCGAACGCACGGTTGCGGCATTGCGGGTCCCGGGCGCGCAACTCACCGCGTGGCTCGGGCCGGCGATTTCGCGCCCGCATTTCGAAGTGGGCGAGGAGGTGCGCGACGCATTTGTGGCCAGCGACTCCGGCGCGACTGCGGCCTTCGAGCCGAACGCGCGCGGCCGCTGGCAGGCGGACCTCGCGGCCCTCGCGCGCCGGCGGCTCGCAGCGCTCGGCGTCACCGACGTCGGCGGTGGCGACTGGTGCACGTTCGCCGATCGCGAGCGGTTTTACTCACACCGCCGCGATGGTCATTTTCAGGTTGGAGCAGGTGGCCGCATGGCTGCGCTCATCTGGCGCGATTGACACGCGTGCTAGGCTAGCCGCGCTTTGACTACCCTCCTCTGGATCATCCTCGCCACCCTCGCGTCGGGCGTGCTCTCGGTGCTCGCGGCCGGCACTTTTCTCGCGCTGCCGTCGAAACAGCGCGAAGCCGCGTTGCCGCACCTGGTGAGCTTCGCCACCGGCGCGCTGTTAGGTGCGGCGTTGCTGGCGCTGATCCCGCATGCCGTGCTCGGCGCGGGCAGCGAGCGAGTGCACGAGGTCGGCATCGCGCTCATCGCCGGCATCGCGCTGTTCTTCGTGCTCGAGAAATTCCTGCTCTGGCGTCACTGTCACGATGATCACTGCGACACGCACACGGTTGCCCACGTCCAGGCGCACGCTCATGAGCACACCCATGATCACGCGCGTCGAAAAGCCAGCGGCGCGCTGGTGCTGGTCGGCGACGCGTTGCACAACGTGCTCGACGGCGTGCTCATCGCCGCGGCGTTTCTCACCGATGTGCATCTCGGCATCGTCACGGCGCTCGCGATCATGGCCCACGAGATACCGCAGGAAGTCGGCATCTTTGCCGTGCTGCTGAACTCGGGCGTGAGTCGCGGACGCGCCGTGGTGCTGAATCTGGTCACCAGCCTCACGGCCGTGATCGGCGGGGTGCTGGGTTACTTCGCGCTGGAAAAGACGCTGGCCGCGTTGCCATTCGCGCTGGCCGTGGCCGCATCGAGCCTCTTATATGTGGCGGTGGCCGACCTCATTCCCGGGTTGCACCGCAAGGTCGACGCCAAGTCGGGCGTCACCCAGGTGGTGCTGATCGGCCTCGGCATCGCTCTCATCGCATTCGCGGAAAATCACGCTCATTGAGGGTTCGACAGGGTCGAAACCTATTGAAACCTTCGCTCCCGGGCCTCACTTTGAGCGCCTATGCGAATGGACAAACTCACCAGCCGATTCCAGTCGGCCCTCGCCGACGCCCAGTCCCTGGCCGTCGGGCGCGACCATCAGTTCATGGAGCCCGCCCACGTGTTGGGTGCGCTGCTCGATCAGCAGGACGGCAGCACCCGCCCGCTGCTGGTCAAGGCCGGCGCCAACGTGGCCAAGCTGCGCAAGGACGTCGACGCCGCAATCGAGAAGCTGCCGACCGTGCAGGGGACATCCGGTGACGTGCACGTGTCGCAGGACCTCAACCGCCTGCTCAACGTCACCGACAAACTCGCGCAGCAGCGCAACGACCAATACATCTCGAGCGAGCTGTTCGTGCTGGCTTCGTTCGAAGACAAGAACACGTTGGCCAAACTACTCAAGGACGCCGGCGCCTCGAAGGCCGCCATCGAAAAGGCCATCGAGCAGGTGCGCGGCGGTGAAGCCGTGAACGATCCGCAGGCCGAAGAGAAACGCGGCGCGCTCGAGAAGTACACGGTCGATCTCACCGCGCGCGCCTCGAGCGGCAAGCTCGATCCGGTCATCGGCCGTGACGATGAAATCCGCCGCACGGTGCAGGTGCTGGCGCGTCGCACCAAGAACAATCCGGTGCTCATCGGTGAGCCGGGGGTTGGCAAGACCGCGATCGTCGAAGGTCTCGCGCAGCGCATCATCAACGGCGAAGTGCCCGAGGGCCTCAAGGGCAAGCGCATCCTCGCGCTCGACATGGGTTCGCTCATCGCCGGCGCGAAGTTCCGCGGTGAGTTCGAAGAGCGCCTCAAGGGCGTGCTCAACGATCTCGCCAAGCAGGAAGGCCAGGTCATCCTGTTCATCGACGAGCTCCACACCATGGTCGGCGCCGGCAAGGCCGAAGGTGCCATGGACGCCGGCAACATGCTGAAGCCCGCCCTGGCGCGCGGCGAGCTGCATTGCGTCGGCGCGACCACGCTCGATGAATACCGCAAGTACATCGAGAAGGACGCCGCGCTCGAACGCCGCTTCCAGAAAGTGCTCGTGAACGAGCCCACGGTGGAAGACACCATCGCGATCCTTCGCGGCCTGCAGGAGCGGTACGAGAATCATCACAAGGTCGAGATCACCGACCCGGCCATCGTGGCCGCGGCCACGCTGTCGCATCGCTACATCGCCGACCGGCAGTTGCCCGACAAGGCCATCGACCTGATCGACGAAGCCGGCGCGCGCATCCGCATGGAGATGGATTCGAAGCCCGAGGTGCTCGATCGCCTCGAGCGCCGCATCATCCAGCTCAAGATCGAGCAGGAGGCGCTCAAGAAGGAAAAGGACGAGGCCACCAAGAAACGTCTAGCTACCTTGCAGGACACGCTCAAGAGCCTGGAGAAGGAATACTCCGATCTCGAGGAAATCTGGAAGAGCGAGAAGGCGTCGCAGCAGGGCGCCGCCGACGTTCGCGCCGAGCAGGAAAAGGCCAGGCTCGAAATGGACGCGGCCCGCCGCAAGGGCGATCTCACCCGCGTCTCGCAGATCATGTACGAGGTGTTGCCGGCGCTCGAGCGCAAGCTCGCCGAGGCGACGATCGCCGAGAACAAGGAAACGCAGCTGGTCCGCAACAAGGTGACCGAAGAGGAAATCGCGGAAGTGGTGTCCAAGTGGACCGGCATCCCCGTCGCGAAAATGCTCGAGGGCGAGAAGGAAAAACTGCTGCGCATGGAAGAGGCGCTCAACAAGCGCGTCGTCGGCCAGGACGAAGCGGTGAAGATCGTCTCGAACGCCATTCGCCGTTCGCGCGCCGGATTGTCCGACCCGCGCCGTCCCAACGGCTCGTTCCTGTTCCTGGGACCGACCGGCGTCGGCAAGACCGAGCTTTGCAAGGCGCTCGCGGAATTCCTGTTCGACACCGAAGAGTCGATGGTGCGCATCGACATGTCCGAATACATGGAGAAGCACTCCGTGTCGCGGCTCATCGGCGCGCCGCCGGGTTATGTGGGCTACGACGAGGGCGGCCAGTTGACCGAAGCGGTGCGTCGCCGTCCCTATGCCGTCATCTTGCTGGACGAGGTGGAGAAGGCGCACCCGGACGTGTTCAACGTGCTGCTGCAGGTGCTCGACGATGGACGTCTCACCGACGGCCAGGGCCGCACCGTGGACTTCCGCAACACCGTCATCATCATGACCTCCAACCTCGGGTCGGATGTGATCCAGCAGTTCGCGGGTGAAGGCAACTACGCGCGCATGAAGGCCGCGGTCATGGAAGTGGTGCAAGCCAATTTCCGGCCGGAGTTCATCAACCGTATCGACGATATCTGCGTGTTCCACCCGCTGGCGCAGGAGCAGATCCGTGCGATCGTGGACATCCAGCTCGCGCAGTTGAAGAAGCGCCTGCTCGATCGCAACCTCGAGCTTCAGCTCGACGACTCGGCGCTCGACCTGTTGAGCGAGGCGGGTTATGACCCGGTGTATGGCGCGCGGCCGCTGAAGCGCGCCATCCAGCAGCAGGTGGAGAACCCGCTGGCGCAGGCGATCCTCTCGGGCAAGTTCCTGCCCGGGGATCGCATCCGGGCTCACGCCAACGGCAACGGGCTCGAGTTCTCAAAGGCATAACCGGCCATATCGGGCGATTGACGTCGCAAACAGGTGGGCCGGCTCGAATCGAGTCGGCCTGCCGCTATAATTCCGGCGCGTTTTCTCCCGGGGATGTCATGCCTTTCTACGAATACGAATGTCCGAACTGCGGTTACCGGGACGAGGTACTGCAGAAGATCAATGACAAGCCACTCAAGAAATGCCCGACCTGCGGCAAGAATGGGCTCAAGAAGCTCATGTCGGCGCCCGTATTCCGGCTGAAAGGCTCCGGCTGGTACGAAACCGATTTCAAGACGGACAAGGACAACAAGCGCAATCTCGCCGGCGCCGACAAAGAAGAATCCAAGAGCGATACCAAGGCGGAAACGAAGCCGGACGCCAAGTCCGATGCCAAGTCCGATGCCAAGACGGACGCTACCAAGCCGGACTCGTCGAAGTCGGACGGGCCAAAGTCGGATAAGCCAAAACCAGATGCGCCCAAGCCCGCGGAAAAGGCGAGTCGCGGCGCGAGCAAGTCGGCCGCGAAGCGCGACAAACCCAAAGCCAAGCCATCGCGCCCCGCGAAGCGCCTGACGCGCAGATAGTGTGTCGCCGTGAACTACGCGCGGCGTCCCGGGATCGACAGTAAAGCACTGAGCAAGCTGACAGCGCGCGAGCGCGAGACGTTTGCCGCGACGCACGCCGAGTCCGCGCGGCTCGCCAAGACCAGCGCCGAGCACTGGCTGAATGGCGTACCCATGCAGTGGATGCGCGACTGGAGCACGCCGCACGCGTTGTTCGTGCGCAGGGCGCGCGGGGTCGAAGTCGAGGACGTCGACGGCAACACCTACGTCGATTTCTGCTTCGGTGACACCGGCGCGATGTTTGGCCACTCGCCGCCATCGATTGCACGCGCTCTCGCCGAGACTGGCGCCTTAGGGCTCACGACGATGCTGCCCGCGGAACGCGCAGCGCGCGTCGGCGAGAAGTTGACGAAGCTCTTCGGCCTGCCGTTCTGGCAGATGGCGCAAACCGCGACTGACGCGAATCGCGCGGCCCTGCGCTGGACGCGCGCCATCACCGGGCGGCAGCGCATGCTGGTGTTCGACGGCTGTTATCACGGCACCGTGGAAGAAACCCTGGTGCGCGCCCTTCCCGAGATGAAAGAGAAAGGGGGCACGCGTCCGCGCGCCGGGCTCATCGGCATGAACCACGACGTAAGCGTCACCACCGACGCGGTGCCGTTCAACGACCTGGCGGCGGTCGAGCGTGTGCTCGCCCGCAGCCGCACCGCGGCGGTCATCGCCGAGCCGGTCATGACCAACATCGGCATGGTGCTGCCGGAAGACGGCTTCCTGCAGAAGCTGCGCGAGCTCACGCGCCGGCTGCACGTGCTGCTCATCATCGATGAGACGCACACGCTCTCCACTGCCCGCGGCGGATACGCACGCGCGCATGACCTCGAACCCGATATCTGGGTATGCGGCAAGGCGATCGCCGGCGGCATGCCCTGCGCGGTGTTCGGCTTCACCGCCGAGGTCGAAGCCGGCATGCGGCGCGTACAGGAAGACCGCGCGGGCGGCCACTCGGGCATGGGTACGACGCTCGCCGCCAATGCGCTGGCGCTTGCCTGCCTGGAGGCGAGTCTCGATGAGCTCATGACGCCCGCCAACTACCAGGCCATGCACGACTGCGCCGGCTATCTATCCGAAGGGCTGGGGCGGGTGTTCGCCGCCGAGGCCCTGTCATGGCACGTGGCGCGCGTGGGCGCGCGTCTCGAGTTCGGTTTCGGCAAGCCCGCGCGCAACGGCGTGGAGTCGGAGCGCGCGGCCTGGCCCGACCTCGAGCACGCCATCCATCTCTACCTGCTCAATCGCGGCGTATTGCTCACGCCGTTTCACAACATGATGCTGTGTTCTCCGGTCACCACGACCGCGCATGCCGACCTGCTGCTCAAGCATCTGCACGACTGCCTGCGCGAAGTGGCGGGCGCCTCGTGACGGCCATTCAACTCGCGGGCAAAGCGGAGCTTGCGGCGTTTCTCGCCGCGCACCCCGACATCGAAGCCGTGCAGATCATGATCACGGATCCTTCCGGCGTGCTGCGTGGCAAGGCGGTGCGCCGCTCCGAGCTCGAGCGCATCTTCGACACCGGGCGGCAGGTTGCCGGATCCATCCTCGGGCTCGACATCACCGGCAAAGATGTCGACGACACCGGCCTGGTCTGGGATACGGGCGATGCCGACATGACGGCGCGGCCCCTGGCGCGCACCTTGACGCGGGCGACGTGGCTCGCCGCGCCCACCGGGCAGCTCATGCTCACGATGTTCGATGGCGAGGGAGCGCCGGCCGCCGCGGATCCGCGCCATGCGCTGGTGCGCGTGGTCGAGCGCTTCGCGCGCGCCGGGCTCACGCCGGTGGTGGCCTGCGAGCTGGAGTTCTATCTACTCAAGGAGGGGCCGGGCGGCCGGTTGGAGCCCGCGGGTGCCGGGCGTGCCAGCGAGCGCCAGAAGATAGACGCTTACAGCCTGCAGCGTCTCGACGACCTGGCGCCGCTGTTCAGCGATGTGTATGCGGCGTCCGTGGCGCAGGGTTTGCCCGCCGAGACCCTGATGTCCGAATACTCGCCGGGACAGTTCGAGATCACGCTGCATCATCGCGACGACGCGCTGCGCGCCGTGGATGAAGCGGTGATGTTCAAGCGCGTACTGCGTGGCGTGGCGCAGAAGCACGGCCTCATCGCCTGTTTCATGGCCAAGCCGTTCACGGCCCGTGCCGGCAGCGGGCTGCACGTGCACGTGAGCCTCAATGACGCGCAGGGCAACAACCTTTTCGCGAGCGAAGATTCCGCCGGCGCCGCCGCGATCACCGACAGCTTGCGTCAGTCGATCGGCGGCATGCGGGCGAGCATGGCGGAGTCGATGGCCGTGTTCGCGCCGAACGCGAATTCGTATCGCCGCTTCGTCAGCGAAAGTTACGCGCCCGTCGCGCCCATCTGGGGACTCAACAATCGCTCGGTGTCGCTGCGCGTGCCGGCGGGCCCCACGCTTTCGCGGCACATCGAACACCGCATCTGCGGCGCCGACGCCAACCTCTATCTCGTCGTGGCGACGGTGCTGGGTGCCGCGGCCCATGGCATGCGCGAGCGCATCGATCCGGGTCCGCCGGTGGAAGGCAACGGCTATCTGCAGGCGGGCGAGCGCACGCTGCCGGGCAGCTGGCGCGAGGCGCTCGATCTCGCCGCGCGGTCGGAGTTCCTCGAAGAAACCCTCGGCAAGGAGTTCCTGAAGGTCTACCTCGCCATCAAGAACCAGGAGTGCGCGCGCTTCTCGGCCGAGGTCAGCGAGCTCGACTACGCCTGGTACCTGCGTAGTTAGTCTCGCTTCAGCGGCACTGGATCCGCGGTCCGGCCGGCTGGCAAAAATCCGCGTAGCCGTGCACGCGCCAGTAGTCGGCAATGCCGATGCTTCGCACCAGCGTCTCGAAACCCGGTAGTGCACGCGTCGCGCCGAACACCGGCTGCCAGATCATGCTGGGTCCTCCGGGCCGTGGCATCGATTCGGTGAGCAGCTCGAGCGCGAGCGCCGGTTCGGCGTAATACGCCGCCCATTCGGCGAGCGTGGCCTTTTCACTGGAGATCGCAGCTGTCGCGAGGCCGCGGATCTCGGCCGCGACGCCCGCGGGTTTACCGAGAAACTTCACCAGGCGGCGGTGCAGGCGTGCGTTGGGCGTGTCGTCGGTGATCGCCACGAACCGCCGGTCCATCTCCTGGCGGTCGCCGATGTTGAGTGCGGTCATGAAGCCCGCGTTGAGCAGGACCTCGTGCAGTCCATCCAGCTGCAGCCCGCGATCGATTTCCGCGAGCGCGCCGTGGTAATCCCCGTTCACGAGATAAGCGCGGCTCAACGCGGCGGCAAAGGCGGGCGCCAGGGGTTCGTGGGCACGCGCCGCCTCGAGCACGGGAATCGCCTCGCGGATCCGGCCCGCGGCGAGCAGCAGCATGCCGCGCGGGCCTGCCACCTCGCCGGGCGAGTAGCGCGCCTGCGACTGCTCCAGGCGCTGGAACAGCTCCGCACCTTCCAGCCAGTTCCCGCTGCGCATCGACGCGATGCCGAGCGCGAGCAGCACGTGCGGCGCGTCCGGCGTCAGCTGTCGCGCCCGTTCGAGCGCCTCGGAGGCGGCGCGCCGCCATTCGCGGGCGCGCTCCGGAACGAAGAAAGCACCATTGCTCAGGACAGCGTGTAGCGCCGACCACGCCATCGAAAAATCGGGATCTATGGCGACCGCGCGTTGCAGGTGTGCAATGGCGGGTGCAACACTTTCGGGCCGCCCGACCATGTTGAGCGCCAGACCGCGCAGATATTCGTCGTAAGCCGCCACATCGCGCGTCATGCCCGGTATCAACGCGGTCTCGCCCACACCCAGTTTCACCTGCATCGCGGCGGCCACGGCCTTCGCAATCTCGTCCTGGATGACAAAGATGTTGTCGAGCCTCCGCTCATAGGTCTGCGACCACAACTGCCGGCCGCTGCGCGCCTCGCTGAGCTGCGCCGTGACGCGCACGCGGTCGCCCGCCTTGCGCACGCTGCCGACCAGCACGTGTTGCACGCCTAACTTCTCACCCAGTGCGCGCGGGTCGGCTCCTTGTCCGCGAAGCTGGAACGACGAAGCGCGTCCGACGACGCGCAGATCGCTCAGGATCGCGAGTCGATTGAGCACTTCCTCGGTGATGCCGTCGGCGAAATACGCCTGGTCGCCATCCGGGGAAAGATCGGCGAACGGCAGGACCGCGAGGGAATGATCGGCAACCGCCGAAGGTGCGCGCCAGGACAGCGCGAGCCAGCCGAAGATGGCTGCAACCACCGCGGCCATCGCCAGCCAAGTCCCGGTCCGCGTGCGCCGCGAAGGCACCGCGACCTGAACCGGCCCGCTTTCGATCGCGAATGGTTCGACCGGCACGGTGAGGCGGTAGCCGCGCTTGGGGACGGTTTCGATGTAGCTCGCGCCGCTGTCCGCGTCGCCCAGCGCCTGCCGCAACTGACTGATTGCCAGATAGACCGATCCGTCGCTGACCACCACTCCCTTCCAGACGGTCGTCATCAGTTCCTCGACCGGGGCCACGGCGCCGGCGCGAGTCGCCAGTTGCATGAGCACGTCCATTGCACGTGGCTCGATCCGGACCGATCGTTCGCCTCGCAGGAGCAGGTTCATGGCGGGATCGGCTATCCACTCGCCAATTTTGATTCTGATGTCGATTCTGGCCGTGCTCCGAAAGAACTAAGGAGAAGCTGAGGTTTCCCTCAGGCGTGCCGGGCGCCCCGATTGTAGCTTTCGAGGCCATCAGTCATCCCGTTCATGGCCTCGAGGAGAACCTGTCATGGCAATACGTTCGACGCTCGCATTGTTTGCTGCGGCTGCACTCACGTCCGTGACCTACGCGGCGGACCCGCCGCCGCCGCCCGCGGCTCCCGCGATCCCCGCGGACATCGTCGCCGTGCTCCAGGAACATCGCGGCGAGTGGCGCAGCGATGGATGGATCATCGACGGGGAAAAGCGGACGCCGGTCAAGGCGAGCTGGGAGTGCAAGGCCGCGGTGAATGGCGTCGGGAACGTCTGCACCTGGTATCACGAGTGGGTCGATCGTCCGCACGATTCGGCGCTCGAGATCATGGGCTACGACCCGCGCCTCAAGGCATTGAGCATCACGCGTGTCATGGATACCGGCGTCATGCAGGAACCCGTCGCGGTCACCGTGCGGGGCAACACCATGCACGTCGAGCGGCAGTTCAACGAGAACGGCAAGGTGCGGGTGCTGACCAACGATATCGTGCTCACGAAGCCGGGCGAGTGGGCGCAGCACATCACCATCGATGTGGATGGCAAGCGGGTCCGCGAAGTCACCCTGACCCAGCGGCGCGTCAAGTGAGGCGCCGCCAGGTACGGTCGTGTAGTTAGGGCCTTTTGGCGGGGGCCGGTGCCACCGCGGGGGCGGCCGCAGGCGCCGCGGGGCTTTCCTTGGCGACGAGGAATCGCACCAGCTCGATGATTTCCCCGTTGGTTTGCAGGCGCTCGTTGTTGATCCGGTACTTGCCGTTGACCACCAGCGTCGGAGTGCCACTGACCTGCATGGCGACGATCTGCCCGTCGGCCTGGCGCATCTTCAGATCCACGCCGAACGATTTCGAGGCAGTGACGAAATCCGCCGGCTTCACGCCCGTGACGCGCTGATAGAAACGCGCGGCGTCGTTGATCGTGGGCAGCTTGGTCTTGAGCTGGTGCGTGCGCGGATCGGAGATGCCGAGCTCACCCGTGCTCCAGATGGCGTCGTACATGGCTTCGTGCGCCTTGTCGGCGACGCCTAACGACTGCGCCGTGAGAAAGGCGCGCTGGAACATCGGCCAGGCTTCCGGGGCATTCCACGATGCGGGCAGATACACCAGTTGCGCATTCGCCGGCAGCGCCGCCTTGAGCTGTTTCATGACCGGGCGGAACTGATTGCAGGCCGGGCAACCGTACGAGAACACCTCCATGACCTCGACCTTTCCGGCCGCCACGTTGGTGCGCTGGGTGGGGATGACGCTGTAGTGCACGCCGGCGGTCCAGGTGGCGGATTGCGCAGGCGCGGTCGCGGCCAGTCCGGCGAAGGCGAGGGTGGCGATGGCGAGCAAGTGTCGTGTCATGTCTGGACCTGGTTGTTAAGCGCCAAGAGTGGCGCGAAGTCTGCCGTGGCGATGGTGGCTTGCCAAGGAAGATGAGCAGGCATCATGAATCGGCTTTCCTGACTCTGCCCTGAACCGTTAACATCGCCGCCCTTTCACGTGGTTCCCCCGGGATTTTCATGCGTTCTCACTATTGCGGCCAGGTAAACGAAAAGCTGGTCGGTCAAGAGGTTACGGTTGCCGGCTGGGTCCATCGCCGCCGCGACCATGGCGGCGTCATTTTCGTCGACATACGCGACCGCGAAGGCCTCCTGCAAGTCGTGATAGACCCGGATAACAAGGCTCAGTTCGCCGAAGCCGAAAAGCTGCGCAACGAATTCGTGATCCAGGTCCGCGGCCTGGTGCGCGAGCGCCCCGCCGGCACCGCCAATGCCAATCTGCCGTCCGGCAAGGTCGAGATGCTGGCGCGCGAGCTAGTAACGCTCAACCGCTCGGAGCCGCTGCCGTTCCAGCTCGACGAACACGTGAGCGAAGAGGTGCGTCTCAAGTACCGCTACATCGATCTGCGCCGCGAAGACATGAGCAAGCGGCTGCGCCTGCGGCACAAGATCACGCGCGCCATGCGCCATTATCTCGATGACGCCGGTTACGTCGACATCGAGACGCCGGTGCTCACGAAGGCAACCCCGGAAGGGGCGCGTGATTACCTGGTGCCGTCGCGCACGCACGCCGGCAAGTTCTTCGCGCTGCCGCAGTCGCCGCAGATATTCAAGCAGCTGCTAATGGTCGCGGGCTTCGACCGCTACTACCAGATCGTCAAATGTTTCCGCGACGAGGACCTGCGCGCCGATCGTCAGCCCGAGTTCACGCAGCTCGACATCGAGACCTCGTTCCTGACGCAGGATCAGATCATGGAGACCATGGAGAAGCTGACGCGCCACTTCTTCAAGGATGGCATTGGCGTTGATCTCGCTGATCCGTTTCCGCGCATGGGTTACGCCGAGGCCATGCGGCGCTTCGGTTCCGACAAGCCCGACCTGCGCAATCCGCTTGAGCTCGTGGACGTGGCCGACCTCGTCGCGG
>DASYKM010000020.1:0-9910 GCA_035995425.1 Steroidobacteraceae bacterium | reverse complement strand
CGGATTGATGAGCTCGCGATAGGCGAGAAGCTCGAATGAGAAGACATCCACTTTCTCCTTGCTCTTCTTGCCGGGCCGGATGACGTTGCGGAAGTAGTGATGCGCGAACGACGGCTCGATGCCGTTGCTCGCGTTGTTGGCCAGGGAAAGGGAAATGGTGCCGGTGGGGGCGATGGAGGTGTGGTGCGTGAAGCGCGCGCCGACGTTGGCGAGCTGGTCCACGAGCCACGGCGCGGTTTCGGCCACGCGCTGCATGTACTTGCTGTAACGCGCATGCAGGATGCGGCCCGGAATGAGGTCGCCGATCTTCCAGCCGTCCTTCGACATCTCCGGACGCTTGCGCAGCATTTCGGCGGTGACCGTGAACTCTTCTTTCATGATGGGCGCCGGGCCCTTCTCTTTCGCGAGATCGAGCGCGGCTTCCCAGCCGGCCACGGCCATTTCGCGCGAGACGTCTTCGGTGAACTTAACGGAGTCTTCCGCGCCGTATTTCATGCCGAGGCAGGTGATGGTGCTTCCCAATCCGAGGAAGCCCATGCCGTGGCGGCGCTTGCGCAGGATCTCCTTGCGCTGCTGCTCGAGCGGCAGCCCGTTGATCTCGCACACGTTGTCGAGCATGCGCGTGAAGACCTTCACCACTTCGCGGTATTCGTTCCAGTCGAACTCGGCGAAATCCGTGAACGCGTTCTTCACGAAACGCGTGAGATTGACCGAGCCCAACAGGCATGAGCCGTACGGTGGCAGCGGCTGCTCGCCGCAGTTGTGCGCGTGGAATCCGTTGGCATCGAATTCGTTGACGCCGGGAATCTGCACGTCATAGACGTCTTCCATGCCATCCGCCTCGACGCTGTCGACGGTCGCCACGAAACGCTCGCGATTGAGCGTGCGCTTGTAGCTGCCCAGCAGGCGCGCGAGGCGAGCGCGCTTCACCGTATCGGCGAAGCCGACGAGCTCGGCGAATCGCGCCACGTTTTCGCCGGTGATGACCAGCTCGTGCTGCGCGCGCTCGTACATGCTCGAGGCGATGCCGAGGCGCAGCAACATGCGCTGCGCACCTTCGAGAAGCCCGAGGTCGGACTGCGCGAGCCGAACAGAGACGCCCTTCAATTGATTGCCCTGCACGCTGCCGTCGGTATCGAACAGTCCGCGCAGGAAGCCGCGATAGAACTCGCTCGAGGCGCGTTCGATGGCGGGCGTGACGGTTTGACGGCCCGGACGCAGGCCGAGATCGCGCGCCAGCTCGGTGATGGCGCCCATGCCGAGGCGGAATTCGCCGCGCCCGGCGCCCTGGTGCCAGCCGGAGAAATCGGAGCGATGGTTGAACCCACGCGCGGCGTCGAGCGCCGCGGCCATCACGGAGTGCGGACCGCCGACATCGACGTCGCTGTTGCCCACCGCGGAGCGCGCCCAGATCGAAAGCTCCGCACGGTCTTCGGCAATGGTGCCGTCGCCAACCAGCAGGCCCATGAGGTAGCCCTCATTCGAGCCCATGTTGATGTTTTGGTCACCCGCCCAGACAGCCGCGCGCCGATGATCCTGCAGCAGCACCTTGTCGCCCGCCTTCAGGTCGCCAGCGGCACACCACTCGGTGACCAGGCGGAAACGCGTCAGCGTGGAAATGCGGCGCACCCGGTGATCGGAGGTGAGGCGCAGCGAATGGCCTTCTTCCGTCGCGAGCTTCACCAGCGGCTTGAGCGCGGTGCGGAAAAATCCTTCCGGGCTGCTGACGTGATCGGCGCCGTCGACGCGTGCCGCGAACGGCTTGCCAATCAGCTCGGCCACCTGGCGCGGACCTTCGGCAGTCTGCACCCAGGTATCCGCGGTGACGCAGGGGTTGGTGGCGCGAATGTTTTCGCACCACCAGTTGTTGTTCATCTCATTGACGCGATCGATGAGGATGAAGCCCGGCTCGGCGAAGTCGTACGTGGACGTCATGATGACATCCCACATGCGCCGCGCCGGCAGCGTCTTGTAGATCTTGCAGCAGACCAGCCCATCTTCGCGCGTGACGTATTTTTCCGTGGTCGGCCACTCGCGCCAGACGAACTTGGTGGGGTCGTCGAGCTTGTGCTCGGCCGGGTCGTATTCCTTCGTGAGCAGCGGGAAGGCCAGGTTCCAGTCTTTGTCCTGGCGAACGGCATGCATGAATTCGTCGGTGACCAGCAGCGAGAGATTGAACTGGCGCAGGCGGCCGTTTTCGCGCTTGGCGCGGATGAATTCCAGGGCGTCGGGATGGCCGACGTCGAACGTGCCCATCTGCGCGCCACGGCGGCCGCCAGCCGACGACACGGTGAAACACATCTTGTCGTAGATATCCATGAACGACAGCGGACCCGAGGTATAGGCACCGGCGCCGGAGACGTATGCGCCGCGCGGACGCAGCGTGGAGAATTCGTAGCCGATGCCGCATCCGGCCTTGAGCGTGAGGCCGGCCTCATGCACCTTGTTCAAAATGTCGTCCATCGAGTCGCCGATGGTTCCGGACACCGTGCAGTTGATGGTGGACGTGGCGGGCTTGTGCTCGAGCGCGCCGGCGTTCGAGGTGACACGACCGGCGGGAATGGCGCCGCGGCGCAGCGCCCAGACGAATCGCTCGTACCACTGCTCGCGGATGGGTTCGTTTTCGACGTCCGCGAGAGCGCGTGCAACGCGCTTGTACGTGTCGTCCATGCTCTTGTCGACGGGCGTACCGTCTTTGGCGGACAAGCGATATTTCTTGTCCCAGATGTCGAGCGACGCTTCCTGGAAAGGAATGGCATCGACGTCTTTGTGCTCGAGTTTGACCACGCTATTCATGGATGGGTACCGCTCCCCCGAAGTTTCAGGACTGTTTTCCCTACAAACGCCCAAACCGGAGAAAGAACGGCCCATGACCCCCAATTAATGGAGGTTGCACGCGTCTTTATGTGGAGCGACTGCTGTCAGGCAGCCGCCCATTCCTCTCCCCGGCTCCCCAACCACCTAAGATGTCGCGACACAACATCTTGTGTTGGGGTCGAGAGAGTAGATACGTGAAAACGGCACGTCAAGAAACATCGTTGTCATAATCGAGATCCATTTTGTCTAAGGAATTTCAATAGCTTACGAGATTTTGTGCCGCAGGAATCGCCTGTCAATACGTGACTATTTGACAGATGCAGGAATCGGGCCGAACACAAGGAATTGTGTCCACCCCCTACCCACTCCTTAGTCACAGCTCATCCACAGGTTGTTGATGGAGGGCATGCCCGGAGGCGCGCCCAAAGCCCGCGCACAGTCGTTCCGAACATCGGAATTTCAAGCCACTTGAACCGGGAATTGCCGCGTCCACAACAGGTGCCACACGACACCGGGATGGTCCCGGTAGTTAGTTAAGGAGTTAGACATGACTGTTGTGCGTTATGAGCCCTGGGCGCTGTTCAACCGGTTGCATCGGGAGCTCGATCAGACTTTCGAAACGGCAGCCCGCGACGCCTCCTGGACGCCGGCGGTCGACATCCATGAGGAAGCCGGGCGATTCGTGGTGCGCGCCGACCTGCCGGGCGTCAAGCCCGCGGACATCAATGTAACGGCGGAAAAAGGCGTGCTCACGCTGCGCGGCGAGCGCAGTTTCGAGAAGCGTGAGGGCGACGGCAGCTACGCGCACGTCGAGCGGGTCAGTGGCAAGTTCGTGCGCAGCTTCAAGCTGCCTGAGAACGTGGCCACGGATCAGATCACGGCGCAATTCAAGGACGGCGTGCTCGAGCTCGCGATCCCCAAGATCGCCAAGGCCGAACCGCGCCGCATCGAAGTCCTCGCGGCATAGGATCGTGGGGACAGGCCTTCCAGGCCTGTCCCCACTCAAGCAGCGTCGGTTGAAGGGCGATGCCGCTGGCATCGCCCTTTATTTGCCTAGCGGTTGCCGCCGCCAAGCACACGCGCCGGCAGCAGGACGATCGCCCGCAGAAGCTCGAAAACGCCTTCCACCGCGATGCCCAGCAGCCGGAATGGCAGCGATATCAGCCAGACGATCGGCCAGAGGATGAGCGCCAGCAGGGCAAGCGGCCAGCAAAAGACAAACAACAAGGCCCATAAGAGAAAACTGATCAGCGTTTGAGTATCCTCGTCCACATGTCCAGTCGAGCAAGAAACCTGCGAATTGCCTTTGTCTACGCGTTGGCGACGCTGCCGGTTGCAAGCCATGCCGCGCTGCCTCCCGCGATCGGCGAAACCCCGATGCCGACGCTCGCGCCCATGATCAAGCGTGTCTCGCCAGCCGTGGTCAACATCGCCACCCGCGGCACCATCCGCGAACGCTCACCCCAGAACCCACTGCTCGAGGATCCATTCTTCCGCCGGTTCTTCGACATTCCCGACATGGGTCCCCGCGAGCGGCAGTTCCAGAGCGCGGGCTCTGGTGTCATCTTTGATGCACAAAACGGCTACATAGTTACAAACGCGCATGTGGTTGATAACGCGACCGAAATCACCGTCACCCTGCAGGATGGCCGCGATCTGACCGCCACGGTGGTCGGAAGCGACGTCCCATCCGACGTCGCCGTGCTCAAGGTGCCGTCGGAAACGCTGATCCAGGTGGCGCTCGGCGATTCCACACGACTCGAGGTCGGTGATTTCGTGGTGGCCATCGGCAATCCGTTCGGGCTGCAGCACACGGTCACCTCCGGCATTGTCAGCGGCCTCGGACGCTCCGGCATAAATCCGGACGGCTATGAAGATTTCATACAGACCGACGCGTCCATCAATCCCGGCAACTCCGGCGGAGCATTGGTAAACCTGCGCGGCGAGCTGGTCGGCATCAACAGCGCCATCCTGTCGCGCTCGGGCGGCAACATCGGCATCGGCTTCGCCATCCCGGTCAACATGGCGCGCAGCATCATGGACCAGCTGCTCAAGTACGGCTCCGTCAAGCGCGGGTTGTTAGGCGTGAACATCTACTCGCTCACGCCCGACCTGGCCAAGTCGCTCAACATCGCCAACACGCAGGGCGTGCTGGTGTCGCAGGTGACCGAGGCTTCGGCTGCCGAGAAGGCCGGCATCAAGGCCGGCGACGTCATCACCAGCATCAACGGCCAGACCATCAAGTCCAACAGCGAGCTGCGCAACGCCATCGGTCTATCGCGCGTCGGCGACAAACTCGACGTGGCGCTGATCCGCGAGCGAAAGCCACTGCACGTGACCGCGGTCATCACCGAATTGCCCACCGGCGCCAGCAACAACTCGCGCACCGGCTCGATCGCCGCGCCGGACTCCGGCGCCGTGCATCCGGGTCTCGAGGGAGCATCGCTGGTCGACGCCTCCGATGGCGGTGTCGAAGTTCGCGCGGTTGAGCCACGCAGCGCGGCCGCGCAGTCATTCCGCAAGGGCGATCGCATCGAAGGGGCGAATCGCCAGACCATCGCCAACATCAAAGAGCTGCGTGACGTGGCCAAGCGCGGCGGCGCGCTGGTGCTCAAAGTGCGCCGGGGCAACGCGATGGTGCTGGTGCCGCTGCGGGCGCCTTGATCGGGGCGCTATGGCGCCTTGGTAGGCAGCGTGTGTTCGGCCGCCTCGAAAGGAATCACGGCAAAGATCGAACGCAGCCGCTGAAAGCCTTTGTCGTGCCGCGCCAAATCGCGTGACGCCAACCTGAGGTACTTGCGCAGGTGCGGATTCAGGTGCCGGTCGATCGATTCCGGCGGCATCTTTCGCAACAGGCAGAACATCGCCAGCGCATGCGCGAGCTCGCCTTCGTTGAGCTGGTGGTCGGCGCCACGTAACGCGGCGTTTGCCATGAAGAGTCCGAACCCCATGAACACGGCCGCGACTTCGATCGCCGGCTCGTGCAACGACTCACCGCCCGGCGGCGGCTCTTCGAATGTTTCCACGAGGTAGAACGCCAGGTCGCGCGCAAAGCTCGCCACCAATGAGTTGGGTTCAACCTCATCCGGCTTGTAGGTGATGACGGGAATGCGATCCGGCAACGCGGGAATCGGCCGTGGAGTCACGGATTCGGCTTCCACTGCACAGGGCCAGTCCGCCATGCCGGCGTGATCGCGCACGCGTCGAAACAACGCCGCGACGCCCGCGTGACCGCTCATTCCCCGATCGGGAAAATGCTCCTCGATCGGCAGCACCAGCGTGGTGTCGAGAAACTTCGGATAGCCGCCGCTGTTGCGCAGCAGCCAGGCAAAGGTGTCGAACTGCCATTCGCGACGGCTCGCGTCGAGAAATGGCTTGGGTGGTGCGCGAAACGGATTGTGCATTCGGCTTGAGACCTCGCGGGCCGATGATGACGCGCGTGAAAATCCCCTGCACGCCAAATAATTGACGTGACATAACCCGGTGATGCGCCGCGCTCAGCGCACCGCTGGCGCGATTGCGCCGGCCGAGCCGCACAGCTGCGCGCGACGTTCATCGCGCGGTAGTTTGGCGAGCGCGCGGGCCGCGGCGTAGAAGCGCGGCAGATCGTGCTGCCCGCCGGCGAGCAGTCGCTCGAATCCGGGCACGCATTCGTAGTACGTGGCGAGCGACGCGAGCCGCGCATTGTTAGGCTTGCCGTCGAGCTCGGCGGCAAGTCCGGACTGCGTGCCATAGCGCTCATCGAGCGCACGAAGCTCCTTCACCAAGCGCGCGAACACCTCCGCCTTGCGCGTTCGCATCGCCTCGGGCGGCAGCGCGGTACCGTAGAGCAGCGTCAACTCGCGCCGGAACCGCGCCACCAGCGCCACGCCCTCCGCCTGGCGCGCGCGCCGTTTCAGGTACTTGGAAAGATCCGCTTCGCGGCCGCGGAATTTGAGCCAGCGCGCCAGCCCTTCCTGCTCCACCGTGACCGCGAAGGCTTCGTTGAACGAGGTGTCATCGGCGATGTAGACCAGCTGGTGCGAGAGCTCGTGAAACATGATGGATGCGAGCTCGTCGTCGCCGTAGGTCATCATGGTGTTGAGGATCGGGTCGTTGAACTTTCCAAGCGTGGAATACGCCGGAACACCCCCGACGATGGTGTCAAAACCTTCCACGCGCAGGCTCTCGGCGAAACGCGCGGCGCTCGACTGGCGGAAATAGCCGCGATACGCCACGCAGCCGACGACCGGAAAGCACCACTCGTGCGGCTCCACCGAGAACTCGGGCGTGGCCACCACGCTCCAGACGACGAACTCGCGCTTGAGATCGGCGTACGAGGTGTAGCTCTTGTTGTTAGGCAAGGCCAACTCGCGCCAGGCGAACTCGCGCGCCGCGCGCACCGCTTCCAGGCGCTGCTTGAGCGCCGGGTCCGCCTTCGGGTCGGCCAGCACCCGCTTGATCGGTTCGCGCGCGGTGAGAATCTGCAGCTGCCCCTTGGCGGCCTGCGCCACATAAAGGGTGCCGCAACCCGCGAGGGCGAGACAGGTGCCGGACACGAGGGCGGTGCGAAAACTGGTTAACATGCGCGCCATGCAAGTGTACTTGGTGGGCGGCGCGGTTCGGGACCGACTGCTCGGGCGCGAGGTGTCCGAGCGCGACTGGGTCGTGGTCGGCGCGACGCCGGCGCAGCTCGAGCGTTCCGGCTTCATACCCGTGGGCCGCGACTTTCCGGTATTCCTGCATCCGAGGACCAAGGAAGAACACGCCCTGGCACGGCTCGAGCGCAAGGTGGCGCCCGGGTACCGCGGATTTGCCACCGAATCCTCTCCCGAAGTCACGCTCGAAGACGATCTCAGGCGCCGCGACCTGACCATTAATGCCATGGCGCAGGACGACGCCGGGAAAATCATCGATCCGTACGGCGGTCAGCGTGACCTCGAGGCTCGCCTGCTACGCCACGTGTCCGAAGCTTTCACCGAAGATCCGGTGCGCATCCTGCGCGTGGCGCGCTTTGCCGCGCGTTATGCGCCGCTCGGATTCCGGGTCGCGGACGAAACACTGGCGCTGATGCGCAAGATGGTCGCCGACGGCGAGGCCAACGCGCTGGTGGCCGAACGTGTCTGGACTGAAACCGAAAAAGCGCTCGGCGAACCCGCACCTGACGTATTCATAGGCGTGCTTCGCGACTGCGGAGCGCTCGCCGTGGTCTATCCGGAAATCGACGCACTCTTCGGCGTGCCGCAGCCCGAGAAGTGGCATCCGGAAATCGACACCGGCATGCATCAGCTGATGGCGCTGCGCGAAGCGGTGAAACTGGGTGGTGGAGTGCCGGTGCGTTTCGCGGTGCTCATGCACGATCTCGGCAAGGGTGCGACGCCGGCCGACAAGCTCCCTTCGCATCCCGGCCATGAAGATGCGGGCGTCGCTCTGGTGGAGCAGCTCGCCGCGCGCCTGCGCGTGCCTAACCACCTGCGCGAGCTGGCGGTCCTGACCGCGCGCTATCACACGCACGTGCATCGCGCCGCGGAGTTGCGTCCCGACACCGTGTTGAAGACCCTGGAAGGCTGCGACGCGCTGCGCCGGCCCGAACGCTTCGCGGACTTCCTGCTGGCTTGCGAGGCGGATGCGCGCGGGCGCAAGGGGCTCGAAGAACGCGTTTATCCGCAGCGCGAATTTTTCGCCTCGGCGCGCGCCGCCGCCGCCGCGGTGGTGCTCGGCAACGAAGAGCGCCGCGGACTTTCCGGCGAACAGATTGGCCAGGAGCTGCGCCGACGGCGCATCGCGGCCATCGAAGCCCTGAAGGTCCAGTAGACTACTTCCCTAACCTCACTAGAGAGCACACGCATGTCCTGGCTGGAAGCGATCATCCTCGGCCTCGTCGAAGGCATCACCGAGTTCCTGCCGATCTCGAGCACGGGGCATCTGATCATCACCCGCTCGTTGTTAGGCCTCGAGGGCGAGGCGGTCGACCGTCAGCTCATCATCATCCAGGGCGCGGCCATCCTGGCGGTGATCTGGGAGTTCCGGAAAAAGCTCTTTCACACCGCGTTCACGCTGCACAGCGAGGCGGGATCGCGACGTTTCCTCGTCAACCTGTTCATCGTCTCCGTGCCGCTGGCGGTGCTTGCCCTCATGTTCGAGAAGCAGATCAAGGCGGTCCTGTTCAACCCGGTTTCCGTGGCCATCGCCCTGGTGGTCGGCGGTGTCATCATCCTCTGGGCGGAACGGCGCAAGCATGAGGAGCGCGTACAAACCGTGGATCAACTGACCGCGCTCGATGCGCTGAAGCTGGGTCTGTTCCAGGCGCTGGCGCTGATCCCCGGCACCAGCCGGTCCGGCGCCACCATCATCGGCGGCCTGCTGAGCGGGCTGTCGCGCCGGACGGCCGCGGAGTTTTCGTTTTTTGCCGCGCTGCCCGTGCTGCTCGCCGCCACGGCGCTCGAGATCTGGAAGGCACGCGCGGAACTCGCCACCACCGACGTGAAGCCGCTGATCCTGAGCTGCATGGTGTCTTTCGTGAGCGCGCTGCTCGCCACCAAGCTGCTGCTGCGCATCGTGAGCAAGTATTCCTTCGCCTCGTTCGCCTGGTACCGCATCGCGTTCGGCGCGGTGATCCTCGTTACTGCGTATACCGGGCTCGTGCGCTGGTAGGCGAGATCACGTCCCCGCCAGCGCCCGACACAAAGGAATCCCTGTCTCCTCACCCGTTGCGCACACGCCCGGCCGCGTCCCGGTCTGCCTCCAGTAATCGACGTAGCCTAACTTCTCCATGAGCGGCAGGAATCGGGAATCGGCACGCATGGCATGAGTGGATGGCATGAACCATGGCGCGTAGTAATAGCGTATGAGGAGGTTCGTCTGGTCTGGAGTATCGATCCTCGCGAACGCGTCATCCAGATCCCCGAGCATTGATGCGGCCTGGACGATCATATGCGGGCTGTCGAATTCCGTCAGGCAGGCTTCGGCCTTCTTCGCGGCCGCAAGTCTTGCCGGGGCGCCGGTCAATTTCATGGCCGCAAACAGGTCGCGGTAGCAGGTCACCACATAGGCAGGCGCCGTAGCCGGCGCCAGCTCGAACAACCGCTCCGTGTTGCCGCGACCAGAGAAAATC
>DASYKM010000019.1:0-4605 GCA_035995425.1 Steroidobacteraceae bacterium | reverse complement strand
CGTCGCGTTGCGTCCTGAGGGGCGCGCCGCTATCATCCCGCCCCTTTTTTGAGCGGCCTAATTGGCAGCAATGGCTTCACAAATGCGCCGCCAGATCATCGCAGGCAACTGGAAAATGCACGGCTCGCGCGCGGAAAACGCGGCGTTGGTCGACTCCATCGTGCACAAACTGCCGAATTCCTCCGCGGAAGCGTGGGTGTGCCCGCCTTTCGTCTACCTGGCAGAACTTTCCCGGGCGCTGGATGGTTCGCGCATCAGCCTGGGCGCCCAGGATGTTTGCGCTGAAACCCAGGGGGCGTTCACCGGAGAGGTGTCGGCTGCCATGTTGCGCGACGTCGGCTGCACGGGCGCGATCGTTGGGCATTCGGAGCGGCGCGCATTGTTCGGCGAATCCGACCAGCTGATTGCCCGCAAATTCGCCGCCGTGCTCGCGGTCGGCCTCACGCCCATCCTCTGCGTGGGCGAGTCGCTCGCCGAGCGCGAGGCTGATCGCACTTTCGAAGTGATCGATCGCCAGCTCGACGCGGTGCTCGATTTATCGGGCGTTGCGGCATTCAACCGCGCGGTTATCGCCTACGAGCCCGTATGGGCCATCGGCACCGGCAAGACGGCAAGCCCGCAGCAAGCCGAGGACGTGCACGCGCACATCCGCGGGCGAATCGCAGGTCGCGATGCTAAGATCGCCGCCCTCGTGCGCATCCAGTACGGCGGCAGCGTCAAGGCCGCGAATGCCGCGGAACTCTTCTCGATGCCGAACGTGGACGGCGGACTCATCGGCGGCGCTTCGCTCAAAGCCGAAGAGTTCCTGGCGATTGTCGCCGCGGCTCGCGCCTGAACTAGGACACAAAGATGTTGCGAACGATTCTCACGATCCTGCAGGTTCTCTCGGCATTCGCCATCGTCGGCCTCGTGCTGTTGCAGCGAGGCAAGGGTGCTGATGCTGGCGCTGGTTTCGGCGCAGGCGCGTCAGGCACGGTGTTCGGCGCGCGTGGCGCGACCACCGGCCTGTCGCGCATGACGGCGATATTCGCCGCGATTTTCATGCTGAACAGTCTGTGCCTCACGTATCTGTTCCAGCGCGACGCACGGGCGCAACCGGCATCGCTGCTCGACAAGGTGGCGGAGAGTGCTACCGCTCCGGCGCCCGTGCCGGCTGCGCCGGCACCGGCTCCCGATGCGAACGCGGTTCCGATGCCGGCGGCACCGGCGGAGCAGGCTCCCCCGGAAGCCGTGAAGAAGCCGTGAGGCAGCGCTGAAGACTTGCCCGAAGATTTGTACGCATGCCGACGTGGTGGAATTGGTAGACACACTAGCTTGAGGGGCTAGCGGAGCGATCCGTGGGAGTTCGAGTCTCCCCGTCGGCACCATCATTTTCCTTATCCCTGTTACAATCGCGCCCGAATTTTCCGGGGGCGGTTGTCTCTCATCGTTGAGAGGGGCTGCCCCTTTTCGTGACGGTGCTTGGTGATGATTTAGGGCTCAACAGGATGCTTGCCAACTATCTGCCCGTTCTGATTTTTCTCACTGTCGCGACGGGACTCGCTCTCGTGCTGATGACACTGGGACTGGTGATCGGGCGCTGGCAGGCGCGCGCGAAAGACGACGCGCAGAAACTGTCCCCCTATGAATGCGGCTTCGAGGCTTTCGAAGACAGCCGCATGAAGTTCGACGTGCGTTACTACCTCGTCGCCATCCTGTTCATCGTCTTCGATCTGGAAATCGCGTTCCTGTTTCCGTGGGCGGTGGTGCTCGACAGCATCGGTACCTTCGGTCTCGTTTCCATGGGCATCTTCCTGTTCATCCTCGTGGTGGGCTTCATCTACGAATGGAAAAAGGGAGCGCTCGAGTGGGATTAGAAGACCAGAGAATGGACGATGGCGCCGGCGCCGCGGGTCAGGAGTTCGCCGAACGCGGCTTCCTCACGACTTCGGTCGACACCGTGATGAACTGGGCGCGCACCGGATCGCTCTGGCCGATGACCTTTGGGTTGGCCTGCTGCGCGGTGGAAATGATGCACGCCGGTGCGTCGCGCTATGACCTCGACCGCTTCGGCGTCGTGTTCCGCCCGAGCCCGCGCCAGTCCGACGTCATGATCGTCGCCGGCACGCTGGTCAACAAGATGGCGCCCGCGCTTCGCAAGGTTTACGACCAGATGCCCGAGCCGCGTTGGGTCATCTCGATGGGTTCCTGCGCCAACGGCGGCGGCTACTATCACTATTCATATGCAGTGGTCCGCGGGTGCGATCGCATCGTGCCGGTGGATGTGTATGTGCCGGGTTGTCCGCCAACGGCCGAGGCGCTGCTGTACGGCATCATCCAGCTGCAGAAGAAGATCGAGCGCACCAGCACTATTGCCAGAGCATGAAGGTGACGAACGCCCCCACGCCCAAGATTACTGCGCTCGCCGCGGCCATCGAGGCCCGGCTTCCAGACCTGTTGCTGCGTGCGCCGTCGCTTGCCGACGAGCTTTGCTACGAAGTGCAGCCGGAAAAGCTCAAAGAAGTGTGCCTCGCCTTGCGCGACAGCGACGGGCTCAAGTTCGAAATTCTCATCGACGTTGCCGGCATCGACTATCTCGACTATGGGACCACCGAGTGGAAGACGTATTCAGCCACGGCTTCCGGTTTCAGCCGGGGCGTCAATCGTGGCGGCGCGCGTGTTCCGCATGATGGCGCGCGTTTCGCCGTCGCCTATCATTTGCTCTCGATCACGCACAATCAGCGCCTGCGATTGCGTTCGCGTTGCGTGGATCTCGAGGACCCGGTCATCGATTCGCTGGTCGACATCTGGCCCGGTGCGAACTGGTTCGAGCGCGAAGCGTTCGATCTGTTCGGCATTCTCTTCACCGGCCATCCGGATCTGCGCCGCATCCTCACCGACTACGGCTTCATCGGCCATCCGTTCCGCAAGGACTTCCCGCTGATCGGCAACGTCGAAGTGCGCTACGACGCCGACAAGCAGCGCGTGGTGTACGAGCCGGTCTCCATCGAGCCGCGCATCCTCGTGCCGAAGGTCCTCCGCGACGACAATCGTTACGACCCGGCCCTGAAAAACAAATGATTCAGGTCAAATGAACGAGATCCGCAATTACACGATGAACTTCGGTCCGCAGCATCCGGCGGCGCACGGCGTGCTGCGCCTGGTGCTCGAGATGGACGGCGAGGTCATCCAGAAAGCCGATCCGCACATCGGGCTGCTCCATCGCGGCACCGAGAAGCTGGCGGAGTCGAAGCCATTCAACCAGTCCATCGGCTACATGGACCGCCTCGACTACGTTTCGATGATGTGCAACGAGCACGCCTACGTCATGGCGATCGAAAGGTTGTTGGGCGTCACCGTGCCGATCCGCGCGCAGTACATCCGCGTGATGTTCGACGAAGTGACCCGCGTGTTGAACCACTTGATGTGGCTCGGCGCGCACGCGCTCGACATCGGCGCGATGACCGTCTTCCTGCTCGCGTTCAAGGAACGTGAAGACCTCATGGACTGCTACGAAGCGGTCTCCGGCACGCGCATGCATGCCACGTACTATCGGCCCGGCGGCGTGTATCGCGATCTGCCGGACTCCATGCCGAAGTACCAGGCCTCGAAGTGGCGCACGCAGAAGAACGCCGAGTCCATGAACGAGGCGCGCCAGGGTTCGCTGCTCGATTTCATCGACTCGTTCGTCGCGCGCTTTCCCAAGTGCGTCGATGAATACGAAACCCTGCTCACCGACAACCGCATCTGGAAGCAACGCACCGTCAACATCGGCGTAGTCAGCCCGGAGCGGGCCATGGCGCTCGGCTTCACCGGCGCGATGCTGCGCGGTTCCGGCATCGTCTGGGACTTGCGCAAGAAACAGCCCTACGAAGTGTACGAAGACATGGACTTCGACATTCCGGTGGGCGTGAACGGCGATTGCTATGACCGCTACCTGGTGCGCATCGAAGAGCTGCGCCAGAGCAACCGGATCATCAAGCAGTGCGTCGACTGGCTGAAGCGTAATCCCGGGCCCGTGATGGTCGATGAACGCAAGGTTCGTCCGCCGAGCCGTGAAGAAATGAAAGGCGACATGGAATCGCTCATTCATCACTTCAAGTTGTTCACCGAAGGTTACTCGGTGCCGGAAGGCGAGACCTACGCCGCGGTCGAGGCACCCAAGGGCGAGTTCGGCATCTACCTGATTTCCGACGGCGCCAACAAGCCGTACCGCCTCAAGTGCCGCGCGCCCGGGTTCGCGCACCTGTCCGCTCTCGAAGAGATGAGCAAGGGTCACATGCTCGCGGACGTGGTGGCGGTGATCGGTACCCAGGACATCGTGTTCGGAGAGGTGGATCGATGAGTGCGCATGTCGTGAAGACCGCGGATGGCGGCAGCTTCGAGCCCGTGTTCGGCGAGAAGGCGCGCGTCCTGAACGAACAGACGCGCCACGAAATCGATGAATGGATCGCGCGTTTCCCGACCGGGCGCCAGCGTTCGGCGGTCCTGTCGGCGTTGCGGTTCACGCAGGAACAGAACAATGGATTCCTCACGCCCGAGCTCATGGACGGTGTCGCGGAATACCTGCGGCTCCCACCCATCCAGGTGTACGAGGTCGCGAGCTTCTATTCGATGTTCGAAACG
>DASYKM010000018.1:0-5680 GCA_035995425.1 Steroidobacteraceae bacterium | reverse complement strand
CGTGCACCTCGGTTTGATCACCGAAGCCGAGATCGACGTCGCGTTGCGACGGGCGTTTCTCACGCGATTCCAGCTCGGCATGTTCGATCCGGATTCGCAGGTCAAGTGGGCGCAGATTCCCTACACGGTGAATCAGTCGCCCGAACATGACGCCCTGGCGCGCAAGGCGGCGCAGGAATCGATCGTGTTGCTGAAGAACAGCGGCATCCTGCCGCTCGACAAGGGCAAGCTCAAGACCATCGCCGTGATCGGTCCCACGGCCGACGAAATCATGTCCTTGTTAGGCAACTACTACGGCACGCCGGCTGCGCCGGTGACGATCCTGCAGGGCATCCGCGACGCGGTCGGTCCCGGCACGAAGGTCCTGTACTCGCGCGGTGCCGATCTGGTCGAAGGCCGCGAAGAACCGCGCGCCGCGCCACTGATCGAACCGGCCTTCCTGCGGCCGGAAGCGGGCTCCACGCAGCAGGGTCTCAAGGGCGAGTACTTCCGTGGCAAGGAGCTCGCAGGCAAACCGGTGCTGACGCGCGTCGATCCGCGCGTCGCCTTCCGTTGGGATCGCGGCGCACCCACCGACACGCTGGTGGCGCAGGGCGAGCTCACGCAGGACACCGCGCTCGGCGTGGACGACTACTCGATCCGCTGGACAGGCAAACTACTGCCGCCGGTTCCGGGCAAGTACGAGCTCGTGGTCGGCGCCAATGACGGTTTCCGACTCTTCGTAGACAACAAACTCGTGACCGATGGCTGGCAGCCAAACCCGCGCGCCACCAGCAAGAGCGCCTTCATCGATCTCGAAGGTCCCCGGAGCCATGCCGACGCCGTCAAGAGCTACGACATCCGCCTCGAGTACTTCGAAGCCGATCGCGACGCCGAAGTGCGGCTCGCCTGGCGACTGCCGGGCTCCAAGCCACCCTTCGAGGAAGCGCTCGACGCAGCGCGGGAATCCGATGTCGTCGTCTTCGTCGGCGGGCTCACCGGCGACGTGGAAGGGGAGGAAATGCGCGTCAGCTATCCGGGCTTCGCCGGCGGCGATCGCACCGACCTGCGCCTGCCCGCAAGCCAGCAGAAACTGCTCGAGGCGCTGCAGGCAACCGGCAAGCCGGTGATCCTGGTGCTCACCGCCGGTTCCGCCGTTGCTGTCGATTGGGAACAGGCCAAACTACCCGCCATTCTCGCCGCCTGGTACCCGGGTCAACGGGGCGGTACCGCGGTCGCGGACGTGCTGTTTGGCGCGGTGAATCCGGCCGGCCGCCTGCCAGTCACCTTCTACAAGGCCGACGAGAAGCTTCCGGCTTTCGACGACTACAGCATGAAGAACCGGACCTACCGCTACTTCGAGGGCCAGGCGCTCTACCCGTTCGGTCACGGCCTTTCGTACACGAAGTTTGCGTACACCGGCCTCAAGCTGGACAAGAACTCGGTGAGCGCCGACGGCACCGTGCAGGCCACGGTGACGGTGAAGAACGTAGGCAAGCGAGCCGGCGATGAGGTCGTGCAGCTGTATCTGAAACCACTGGACCCGAGGCGCACCCGTGCACGCAAGGATCTGCGCGGCATCGAGCGCCTGACACTCGCGCCCGGCGAATCGCGCCAGGTGTCGTTCCAGGTGAAGCCGGAGCGCGACCTGGCTATCTACGACGACGTGAAGAAGGCGTATGCGGTCGATCCCGGCAACTTCGAAGTGCAGATCGGCGCTTCGAGCGCCGACATTCGCGCCCGGGCGACGCTGACGGTCAACGATTGAAGGGGATGACCTGGTGGGCGCGTCAGTGCGGACGCGCGCCCGCCAGGTTTTTTTAGATATTGAGCCGGCCAGCGAGGGCGTGGGCCAGCGTGCCGCCGTCAACGTACTCGAGCTCGCCGCCTATCGGGACACCGTGCGCGATGCGGCTCGCCTGGATACCGCGCTCGGCGGCGCGTTCACCCAGGAAATGCGCCGTGGCCTCGCCTTCCACGGTGGGATTGGTGGCGAGAATCACTTCGCGCACTTCGCCCGAATCGAGCAGCGCTTCGAATTCGCGCGCGCCGATCTGCTCGGGCCCGATGCCATCGAGCGGCGAAAGATGTCCATGCAAAACGAAGTAGCGGCCGCGATAACTGCCGGACTGCTCCACCGCCACCACATCGGCGGGTGACTCCACCACGCACAGCAGCGAAGAATCGCGCGACGGCGCCGAGCAAATCGAGCACAGCGCGTTGTCGGTCAACATGCGGCAACGGCCGCATCGGCTGATGGACGCGAGACCGACGGTCAGCGCATCGGCCAGCGCACGCGCGCCACCGCGTCCACCCTGAAGCAGATGGAACGCCATGCGCTGCGCGGTCTTGGGGCCCACGCCCGGCAGCGCACGCAGAGCGTCGATGAGCTTTGCCAGCGGCGCGGCGTGTTGCATGTCGGGAGCCTGCCTTAGAACGGCAGCTTGAATCCGGGTGGCAGAGCCACGCCGGACATCACCGAGGACATGCGCGCCTGCGATTGCTGGTCGACCTTGTTCACGGCGTCGTTGATCGCCGCGGCAATCAGGTCCTCGAGCATCTCGCGATCTTCGGACGCGACCTGCGGCTCGATCTGCACGCGCTTCACTTCGTGTTTGCCGGTCATGGTGACCTTCACCATGCCGCCACCGGATTCGCCGATCACTTCCATGTTGGCGATCTCGTCCTGGGCCTTCTTCATGTTGGCCTGCAGGGCCATGGCCTGCTTCATCATGTTTCCACCACCACGCATCGTTTATAACTCCTCCGTTGGCCGCACCGACTCGGGATGCAGCGTGGCACCAAAACGAGTTTTCATGTCGCGCACTGTTGGATCGTCCTCGAGCACGCGCCGCGCCGCATCGAGCGCTTCCGCCGAACGACGCTCGCCGTGCTGGCTCGGGGTCTCGACCGCGGCCGCGCCCGCGACGAACTCGAGTTTCACGTGCGCGCCGAGATATTTTGCCAGCGCCTGCGTGAGCCGCTCGATCTGCGGCGCGGTGCGCGCCACTTTCGGATCGATGGCCAGCCGGAGCGTGCTGCCGCTGTGCTCGATGAGCGCGCAGTTGGTCGCGAGCTGCCGCGCGGCTCCACTGACGTCCAGGTCGCCGATGACCCGCGACCACTGCACCGGGTCGATGGGTCCGGCGGACGCCGGTCGCACGATTGGCGCAGTCGACGGCGATGGCAGCGCGTTGCTCGCGGCCGCCGCTCGGGCACCGCTGCCCGAAGCCGAGCCGGCGTTCGCACCGGCGCCGCCCGCGGGGCGGAACGCCAGCATGCGCACCAGCGTCATTTCGAATCCGGTGCGCGGGTCCGGCGCGAACGGTAAATCGCGGCGGCCCAGGATCGCGGTCTGGTAGTAGAGCTGTACATCTTCGGCGGAGATTGCCGCCGCCAGTTCCTTCAGCAGCGCCGCGTCGAATAGTTCGTCGCCCTCGTACGCCGGCACCAGCTGCAGCAACGCGACGCGCGTGAGCACCGCGGCGAGATCGTCGAGTACCTGCCCGTAGTCGGGAGAGAACTCTTCGAGAGTGCGTGCCGTTTCGAGAAGCTGAGCGGCATCGGCCGTCGCCAGCGAACGCGCCAGCCGCGCCACATGATCGCGGTCGATGGTACCCAGCATGCCGCGCGCGCTCGCCTCGTCCACCTTGCCACCGCCAAAGGCGATGAGCTGGTCGAGCAACGACAAGGCGTCGCGCATGCTGCCGTCGGCGGCCTGCGCCACGAGCCGCAACGCCGCCGGTTCGAAGACTATCTTCTCGGCGCCGAGCACCTTGACCATGTGCTCGCTGATCAGCGCCACCGGCAAACGCTTGAGATTGAACTGCAGGCATCGCGACAGCACCGTGACCGGCAATTTCTGCGGATCGGTGGTGGCCAGCAGGAACTTCACGTGCGGCGGCGGCTCTTCGAGCGTCTTGAGCAGCGCGTTGAACGAGTGCGTCGACAACATGTGCACTTCGTCGATCAGGTAGACCTTGTATCGGCCGCGCGTCGGTGAGTACTGCACGTTCTCGAGCAGTTCGCGTGTGTCGTCGACCTTGGTGCGCGAGGCGGCGTCCACCTCGATGAGGTCGACGAATCGCCCCTCATCGATTTCCTTGCAGGAGGAACACACGCCGCAGGGAGTGGCGGTGACCCCGGTCTCGCAATTGAGGCACTTCGACAGGATGCGCGCGATGGTGGTCTTGCCGACGCCGCGCGTGCCGGTGAACAGGAATGCGTGGTGCACGCGACCCTGCGTCAACGCATTGCCCAGTGCCTGGCGCACGTGCTCCTGGCCGACGAGTTCGGCAAAGGATCTTGGCCGCCACTTACGCGCCAGCGCGAGGTAACTCATGGGCTCGAAATTCCTTGGGAGGCAGCCCGCACCAGCCGGACTTCGGCGCCCGACATCGCCGCTACCGCTGCTCCCTTCCGGGCCTGACGGGATTTACAACTAGTCGTCGCGAAGGAGCCGATACGGACTGCCATGGTAAAGAAGTGGCGGACAGACAGGGATTCGAACCCTGGAACACCGTGAGATGTTGCTTGACTTCCAATCAAGTGCCTTCAACCGCTCGGCCATCTGTCCGTTACCCGCGCAGTCCCCGTGCCCAGGGACTTCAAGGGGTGCGAATGATAGCAATA
Source organism: Steroidobacteraceae bacterium (assembly GCA_035995425.1). Classification (GTDB taxonomy): domain Bacteria; phylum Pseudomonadota; class Gammaproteobacteria; order Steroidobacterales; family Steroidobacteraceae; genus CADEED01. The sequence goes on along the minus strand of DASYKM010000018.1, from coordinate 1,069 downwards.
GTTCGCTATTTCGGCTTTTGAGTGTCCGCGGCCTTGGGCGTCGCGAACGGCGGCGGAATGTCGAGACAGGGCTCGTTCTTGGCGCGAACGCGCTCGGGTGTGTTGAGCGGCGGCACCTTCAATGCGTTGCGTGTGTCGGGTGCCTGGAGCTCCGGTGGTGCCTTGAGCGGCGGCATCTCCTTGGCTCCCACGTAATCCTTGTTGTCCTGCTTGCAGCTGGTGGCGGGTGACTTGCAGCCGGGGAGCGACGCCAGGGCCAGGACGCTTGCGACGAACACGACGGGAATACGCATGAAGGTTGCGACCTTTTCTGACATCAGGAGTTCAAGGGCATCACTTAACAGAGATGCCGGCGGCGAACAGCGACTCGATTACGACCGCATGGTACTCCGCCGACAGCTCGGTCAGCGGCAGCCGCAGCGCCCCGCCCATGAGCCCCATGCGGGACACGGCCCATTTAACCGGAATCGGGTTGGATTCCACGAACAGGTTGCGATGCAGGCCGACCAGGCGCTGGTCGATCTGCGTGGCGGCGGCGCGATCGCCGCGCAAAGCGGCGTCTACCATGTCGGCCATGGCGCGCGGTGCGACGTTTGCGGTTACGGAGATGACGCCGATCGCCCCCGCGCCGATGGCGTCGCGCGCGGTGAGATCGTCACCGCTCAACACCTTGAAGCCGTCGGCGCAGGAAGCAGCCAGTTCGCGTACCCGCGCAGTTTCGGCGACGGCTTCCTTGATGCCGGCGATTCGCGGCACACGCGACAGCCGCGCAACAGTCGCGGGCAGCAGGTCCACCGCCGTTCGGCTCGGCACGTTGTACAGCAGCACCGGGACGCGCGAGTTCGCGGCGATCGCCTCGAAATGCAGGAACAGACCCTGCTGGGTCGGCCGCACGTAAGAAGGAGAAGCCACGAGCAAGGCGTCGAGGTCGAGCCCGGAAATCCATCGCGCGCGCTCCACCGAAGTTGCAGTGCTGCTGGTGCCGGCATTGGCGATGAGCAGCGCGCGACTGCCGAGCGTGGCCCGCGCGCGCACCAGCAGATCGCGTAATTCGCCGTCGGTGACGGTG
>DASYKM010000017.1:0-24693 GCA_035995425.1 Steroidobacteraceae bacterium | reverse complement strand
GTCATCAATCGTTTGACCCTCGCTCATCGCGACGTTTAACGTCGCGCGCGTGAAAACGAAACCCCAAAAGACGGACCAGCTGCCCGACTTCGAAAACTCGCTCGCCGAACTCGAAGCCCTCGTCGCGAAACTCGAACAGGGCGATGTCCCGCTCGAAGAGGCGCTCAAGACTTTCGAGCGCGGAGTGGCGCTCACTCGCCAGTGCCAGACGGCGCTTCGAACCGCGCAACAAAAAGTCGAAGTGCTGCTCACGCGCAGTGGCGAAGAATCGATCGAACCGTTCGCCGACGGCGAAGAAGACGACGATGACACCGCCGGCCGCTGAAGCCGCGCGCACCGCGCCGCAAGGCTTTCTCGCCAACCGGGTTCCGGCCTACCAGCAGCGCATCGAAGGCGTGCTCGCGCGCGCACTCGAAATCGACGACGCGCAGACACCGCGATTGCTCGAAGCGATGCGCTACAGCACGCTTGGCGGCGGCAAGCGGGTGCGCCCGGTGCTGGTATACGCCACCGGTGAGGCACTGGGAGCGCCGCTGGAAATGCTGGACGCAGCCGCGGCGGCAGTCGAGCTGATTCACGTGTACAGCCTGGTGCACGACGATCTTCCCGCGATGGACAACGATGATCTGCGTCGCGGCCGGCCAACCTGCCATCGAGCATTCGACGAAGCCACGGCCATACTCGTCGGCGACGCATTGCAGGCGCGCGCTTTCGAAGTGCTGGCGCACGCGCCGGCGACCATCAGCGCCGGCGCGCGGCTCGAATTGCTGCGAATACTGGCCGACGCCATCGGTACGCGCGGCATGGCGGGTGGCCAGGCGATCGACCTCGAAGCTGTCAAACAAGTGCTGAGCGAAGCGTCGCTCGAGCGCATGCATCGTCAGAAGACCGGCGCGCTGATCCAGGCGAGCGTGATGCTTGGTGCGGTTTCCGCCGGGGTGCCAGACCTGGCGCAACGCACCGCGCTCGCGGAATTTGGCGCGGAGATCGGGCTCGCGTTTCAGATCCAGGACGACATCCTCGACGTAGAAGGCACCACCACCGCGCTCGGCAAACGCGCGGGTGCCGATGCCGATCGCATCAAGCCGACCTATCCTTCGGTGCTTGGCATGGAAAAATCACGCGAGCAGGCACTCGCGCGCCGCGATCGTGCCGTTGCTGCACTCACGCCCTGGGGCGCGCGCTTTGCTGCGCTCGCCGAATTCGCGAATTTTCTGGTGGCGCGCGTCAACTGAGGATTTGGCCTGGGTCGGCCCGGCCTCGCGTGTAAACTTCACTCGCAATGCCCAACTCCCCGGATCCTTTCGCGCTATTGCGCTCGCTCAACTCACCGTCCGATCTGCGGGCGCAATCGGAGACACGGCTCGGCGAAATCTGCGAGCAGCTGCGCGACTACCTGATCAAGAGCGTCGCCACGCGCGGCGGGCATTTCGCCGCCGGACTCGGCACCGTCGAGCTCACCGTGGCGCTGCACTACGTCTTCGACACGCCGCGCGACCGCCTGGTGTGGGACGTCGGTCATCAGGCGTATCCGCACAAGGTGCTCACCGGGCGCCGCGACCGGCTCGACACCATCAAGCAGAACGGCGGGCTCGCGCCCTTTCCGGCGCGCGCCGAAAGCGAATACGACACCTTCGGTGTCGGGCACTCGAGCACGTCGATCAGCGCCGCGCTCGGCATGGCGGTGGCCGCCGAGCTGGCGAAGGACGATCGCAAGGTGGCCGCGATCATCGGCGATGGGGCACTGACCGCCGGCATGGCGTGGGAGGCACTGCTGAATGCCGGGGTCCGCAGGAACACCAACCTGCTGGTGATCCTCAATGACAACGCCATGTCGATCTCCGAGAACGTCGGCGCGCTGTCAAACTACTTCACCAACGTGTTGTCGAGCCGCATGTACGCCTCGCTGCGCGCCGGCGGCAAGAAAATCCTCAAGCAGATGCCGACGATGTGGGAGCTGGCGCGCCGCTCGGAAGAAATGATGAAGGGCATGGTATTGCCCGGCACCATCTTCGAGGAATTCGGCTTCAACTACATCGGGCCGATCAGCGGCCACGACATCAAGGAGCTGGTGAAGACGCTGCGCAACATGCGCAATCTCAAGGGCCCGCAGCTGCTGCACGTGGTCACCACCAAGGGCAAGGGCTACGACCCCGCCGAGAAAGATCCGATCAAGTGGCATGGCCCGGGCCCGTTCGACCCGGTCAGCGGCACCATCTTCAAGGAAAAGGCCACCGGCCCTACCTACTCGCAGGTCTTCGGCCAGTGGTTGTGCGACATGGCGGCGCGCGATGAACGCGTCGTCGGCATCACGCCAGCCATGCGCGAAGGATCGGGCATGGTCGAGTATTCCAAGAAGTTTCCGCACCGCTACTTCGACGTCGCCATTGCCGAACAGCATGCCGTGACCTTTGCGGCCGGGCTTGCCTGCGAGGGCCTGCGCCCGGTCGTCGCCATCTACTCCACGTTCCTGCAGCGCGCCTACGACCAGCTGATCCACGACGTGGCCTTGCAGAACCTGCCGGTGCTGTTCGCCCTCGATCGCGCGGGCCTGGTCGGCGGCGACGGCGCCACACACCAGGGCAGCTACGACTACTCCTTCCTGCGCTGCATTCCGAATCTCACCGTGATGGCGCCGGCCGATGAAAACGAATGCCGGCAGATGCTGTTCACGGCGACCACCATCAACGGCCCGGTGGCCGTGCGTTATCCGCGCGGCCAGGGACCGGGCGTCGCGCCGCTCGCGGAGATGACCGCATTGCCGCTGGGCCGCGCGGAAATGCGGCGCGAAGGCCACAGCGGACTGCTGATCCTCGCGTTTGGCGCGATGGTCCGATCGGCTGAAATCATCGGCGAGCGCCTCGATGCCACCGTCGTCAACATGCGATTCGTGAAACCTCTCGACGAAGAGCTCGTGCTGCGGCTCGCCGCCCGGCACAACGCGCTGGTCACCATCGAAGAAAATGCGATCGCGGGCGGAGCGGGATCCGCGGTGGTCGAACTGCTCGCAGCCTGCGCAAACGTGCTGCCAACGCTGAGCCTCGGCATTCCCGACCGCTTCATCGAACACGGATCGCGCGACGAATGCCTGGCGCACGCCGAACTCGACACTCCCGGCATCGAAGCTGCGGTCAGGCGCTGGTGGGAACACCTGTCGGTGTCGAAGATCACCGCCACACGGGCATAACACTTCATCCGGCGTGCCGGTTACCCGATTTGCGGGCCATCACCCCTCCGAGGGGTTGATCCGGCTGCGAAAGCCCGCAAACTGTGCGCGCATCAACAAGCCAATAACGGCAATCCAGGCTTCCCAATGAACACCGTCGCCGCCCCGCAGGCTCGCGTCGTCTCCGTCGAAGACGTGCAGAGTCGCGCTGACACCCGCCAGATTCCGATCAACCAGGTCGGCATCAAGGACATCAATCACCCGGTGAAGGTGAAGGACCGCTCCGCCGGCGAGCAGCACACCGTCGCGAACTTCAACATGTACGTGAATCTGCCGCACGACTTCAAGGGCACGCACATGTCGCGCTTCGTGGAGATCCTGCACCGCGAGCGTGAGATTTCCGTCGAGTCCTTCGGCAGCCTGCTGGCCGAGATGACCGAACGTCTGGAAGCGGATTCCGGCCACATCGAAATGTCGTTTCCCTATTTCGTCATGAAGAAGGCGCCCGTGTCGGGCGTCGAGAGCTACATGGACTATCGCGCCAGCCTCATCGGCAAGCGCGTCAAGGGTGAGACGCAGATGTGGGTGAAGGTGATCGTGCCGGTCACCAGTCTCTGCCCCTGCTCCAAGAAGATTTCCGAGCGCGGCGCGCACAACCAGCGCTCGCACGTGACGATCGCCGCCAAGTTGCGCGAGCACATGTGGATCGAGGAGCTCATCGAAATCGCGGAGAGCGAAGCCTCGTGCGAGCTGTATGGCATCCTCAAGCGCCCCGACGAAAAGTTCGTGACCGAACGTGCCTACGACAATCCGAAATTCGTTGAAGACATGGTCCGCGATGTCGCCGTTCGCCTGAACGACGAGCCACGTGTCGCGGCCTACGTGGTGGAATCGGAAAATTTCGAGTCGATCCACAATCACTCCGCGTACGCGCAGATCGAGCGCGACAAGGACGCCGGGATCGACGGCGCCTAGCCGGCAGGACGCGCGAGATTCCGCTGACCTCCAGACGGCCGGCGGTGCGACCGACTTCACACTTTGGCAGGCGCATCCGCGCGCGCGAGTCAGCCCGAGAAGTGGGTTAAGGCAAATGCGAGCCGCATCGGGTCGAATGCGTAGCCGGGTCTGACCGGTTCATGGAATGAAATGTCGCGCATTGCGAAAACATCCCGGATCCGCCGGATGATCGCGGCCGGATTTGCGTCGCTGGCTTTGTGCTGCGTCGCCCAGGCGGGATCGTTGGCCGCGTCCGTCAGGCAACGTGATGGTAAACCCCTCGTGGGCGCGGTGTTCACGCTCGAGGCGCAGTCGCCGGCACTGCCTGCCGCGCCACCCATGGCCGCCATCATGGACCAGGTGAATCTCGCCTTCGTTCCGGATGTCCTGGTGATCCCGGTCCACTCCAGCGTGCAGTTCCCCAACAGCGACCCGATCAGCCACCAGGTCTACTCTTTTTCCAGCGCGCGCCAGTTCCAGCTCCCGCTGTACCGCGGCAAGGCCTATCCACCGGTGGTGTTCGATCAACCGGGCGTGGTGACGCTGGGCTGCAACATCCACGACAACATGCTGGCCTACATCCTCGTCACCGCCGCGCCCTACTTCGGCCGCACTGGCGCCGCCGGTGAATGGGTCGTGGCGAATCTGCCGAGTGGCAAATACCGCCTGCGGCTCTGGCATCCGCTGCTCAATGAACCACTGGAAGTCGAGCGAGTCATCCAGGCCGGCGCCGAACGGGAAGTCGTGGAGTTGCAGCTCACGCACGCCCTGCGCCCCGCACCGCTGACGGGACGCCCGCACTCATGGGAATACTGAAAAAGCGAACCATGGCGCTGTCCGCGCTGGTCGCGTGCGCGCCCATGGTCGCTTCGGCGGCGGAATGGCAGCTCGAGCTCGATGTGCGTGCACTGAGCTCCGACGGCCATGACTCCTTCCTACAGAACGGCCAGGGCAAACTGCGCTTCGATGAAGATCACCAGGGAATTCAGCTCGGCCGTCTGCGCGCGGCATTGAACCAGTCGTTGGGCGAAGTGTTCTCGGCGCACATCGAAGCGTCGCGCTGGGATGCCGACGATAAGAATCCCATCGATCTGACCGAAGCGTATGTCGAATACCGGCCGTACCCGCACGCCGGATTGCGCACACGACTGCGCCTCGGCGCGTTCTATCCACCCATGTCACTGGAAAGCCGCGCGCTCGGTTGGCAGACCCCGTACACCATCACTCCTTCGGCCATCAGCTCCTGGATCGGCGAAGAAATCCGCACCGTGGGGCTCGAGGGGCAAGTCGACTGGTTAGGCACCCGCTCGGGGCATCGATTCGACCTGCAGCTCACCGCCGCCGTGTTCGGCTGGAATGACCCGGCCGGCACCATGCTGGGAGCGCACGGCTTTGCATTCAGCGATCGGCAGACCACCTTGTTTGGCCGCGTTGGAGCACCGCAGACACACCCCGAGTTCGCGAAGAAAGAACTGTTTCACGAGATCGACGGTCGCCCCGGCTACTACCTCGGCGCGCAGGCGCGCTATCTCGACCGTGCCGTGCTCAACGTCCTGCACTACGACAATCGCGCCGATCCCTCGGCGCAAGACCTGGCGATTCGCGACTTCGCCTGGCTCACGAAATTCGATGCCGCTGCGTTGCGCCTCGAGACCGGCAGCGGCTGGACAGCCATCCTGCAGGCGCTCGACGGCACCACCACTATCGCGCCCGGCGGTTTCTGGCTCAATTGGAAGTTCGATTCGCAGTCCGCGTTGCTGGCAAAACGCACGGGCGCGCACATGCTGGCCGTGCGCTATGACGAGTTCGATGTGGAGTTCCTCGGCTCATCCGTTGAACCCGGCAGCGAAGAAGGCCACGCATGGACGCTGGCGTACTCTTACGACCGCGGCGACCACTGGCATTTCGCGCTCGAGTGGCTGCGAGTGGAAAGTGAAGTGCCGGCGCGTGTGACGTTGCTGGGCGAACCGCCGCTCGCGGTCGAGTCGAAGCTCGAGCTTTCGGCGCGCTATGCGCTCAACGGGACTTTCTGAGGACGCGCAGACGCGCGCTCACACGTCGACGCTGCGCTGGCAGCGGGCTCGAATCGGCGCGCGGGATCAACTTGCGCATGCGGTTCGACGTCAGCCGCACGGCACCGCTCTCCAAGGATCGAAACGCTGCGATCAGTGCATGACCGAGCTCGGTAACGCGGGCGCCGCCGCCTCGCCTGCCACCGACCGCGGTAGCGACTATCGGACTCGCGAAGGACCGATTGAGGTCGGCCAGCAGGTTCCAGGCGCGCCGATAACTCATTCCAATGCTTTGCGCCGCGACCGACAACGATCCTTGGCGTTCGATGGCTTGCAGCAGGGACACCTTGCCAGGGCCCACCGAACAGCCCGGGGCGAGATCGACGCGAATCCGCAACTGCGGAAACTTGCGGACCATACGCCGTGACTTTCCGTTCACCACCGCGCCGATCTTCATTTCTTTCCCTGCGCGGGCGCGGATGGCGAGGCGGTAATAGCCAGCCCGACGATCGCGTCGTCCTGTCCGCTCAGCTGCAAGGTCAGCGGCCGGCCGGAGGTCAGGTCGAACTCGACGATCTTGTGCACCAGGTCGCAGCCGGGGCCGTGATGATCCGCGGAGGAAAGGACAGTCTCGCCGTCCACTATGTCTATCCAGTGCCGCGAGGTGATGGACACGCGATAGCGGCCGGACTCGGGGACTTCGAACTGGAACACACCCGCACGCGATGCGCCGCCCCGTGCGTCGCGCGCGGGCTTCACGCGCAAGCGCAAATGGTTCTGCGCGATCAGACTGATGGCGTAGTGCTTGTCGAGCGTGAGCTCCGGCGGTGGGTTGGCCGCACCCGCCACCGCGTTGACCGGAATCGCCACCGCGCGCATCACGGCAAGCTCGTGCGCGACGTCTCCCGTGAACGCGCCGCAACCACCGGGCGGCGGGTCGTGCGCCACGGCGCACCTGCCGATCAGCAGCAGCAGCGCGACCGCGCCCGAAGAAGTGATGCTTCGCGAACTCATCGGTACACTCCATTCCACCCGTAATGCTTGGCGGTATATAGCGGGAATTGAATCACAACAGAGCCTGGAGCGCGCGCCCGTGAGAAACCTGAGACTGCCGATGCAATTGTTGTTGGCCTGCGTGCTGGCGCTGGCCGGTGTCGCGCCGGCGTCCGCCGCCGATCCGCAAAAACCGCAGCTGCTGGTCTTTGCCGCAGCATCGCTCACCAACGTTCTGGGAGATCTTTCGTCGGCGTGGGAGAAATCCTCGGGCGTGACCGTGAAGCTCTCGTTCGCCGCGAGCTCGGTGCTCGCGCGGCAGATCGAGGCAGGCGGGACGGCCGACGTTTTCATCTCCGCGGATCAGGAATGGATGGACTATCTGCAGTCCCGCAATCTGCTCGACAAGGCATCGCGCCGCAACCTGGGCGGCAACCGGCTGGTACTCATCGCGCCCGCCGACAGCAAGATCGAGCTCAAGATCGCGCCGGGGTTCAAGCTCGGCGAGGCACTCGGCAAAGGCCGTCTCGCAACCGGCGATCCCGACACCGTACCGGTAGGCCGGTACGCGCGCTCGGCGCTGACCGCGCTCGGTGTCTGGGACGAAGTCGCCGACCGCCTGGTCCGGGCCGACAATGTGCGCAGCGCGATGATGTTCGTGGCACGCGGCGAGGTTGCGCTCGGTATCGTGTACGCCACCGACGCGGCGATCGATTCCAAAGTGCGCGTCGTCGACACCTTTCCCGCGAACACGCACGCACCGATCACCTATCCCGCGGCCGTGCTCGGTGGCGCCAGGCCCGAAGCGGCGCCGTACATTACCTTTCTCGCGGGCGAACAGGCGCAAGCGACGTGGCGCAAATTCGGATTCCTGGAGCTCGCGCGGTGAAAGATCTTTCATGTTTCGGAACGCCACCGCGCCGCTGACTGGAGCGAAGCTCGCCGGGTCCGCCGACGACGCGGCGCTGTCCGCCCAGATCGAGGCGCTGCGTGTCCAGTATTCGTTCTAGCTATTCGAGCGGCTGATCATTTCCCTGCAAGCGCCCGATCAGCGCGCGCAGGAACACGCGGTTGAAGCGCAGCTGGCACGCCGCCGATACCTGCTCCAGCAGCGTCGAGCTCACGCGCAACACGGAAACCGTGGTCTCCGCCTTGATCGTCGCGGTACGGCGCGCGCCGCGCACGTAGCTGGTTTCGCCGAAACAGTCGCCGCTGTCGATGGCGCCCAGCGTCTTCCCATGGCGCTCAACGAGGCATCGGCCGTTGACCAGGATGTAGAAGCGATCGTCCATCTCGCCTTCCTTGACGATCTCCTCGCCCGCCGGGTAGTCCTGCATCGCGCTGGCGCGCAGCACTTCCCAGATCTCGGCATGCGAAAACTCGTGGAAGAAGCGCAGGCGGCGCAGTACGTCGAACTGCTCCTGCTGATCGATCCGCGCGTTCTGCTCGCGCAGCCGCTGATGCACACGCGTGAGCTCGGCGGCGAAATCGGCGCCCGACTTCTGCCGCTTGTCGGGGGCCTTCAACATGGCCGTGGCGACGATCTCCTCGAGCTCTTCGGGCACGTCCTTGCGTTGGGTGTGGATCGGCGGCGGCGTGGCGTAGACGATCTGGTGCAGCAGCTTGACCAGGTTACCGGCGCGGAACGGGCGGATGCCGGTCAGCAGCTCGTACATCACCGCGCCGAGCGAATACAGGTCGGAGTGATGCGTGAGCTCGAGGCTCTGCACCTGCTCCGGCGACATGTACGAAGGACTGCCGGCGATGCCCTCGATGCGCGAGATCTCCGAATCCGCGATCAACGCGATGCCGAAGTCGATGATGCGCACGTCGGAATCCTGCGTGAGCATGATGTTGGACGGCTTGATGTCGCGGTGGATGACGCCACGCGTGTGGGCGTAGTGCAGCGCCTTGGCACACTTGAACATGATCTCGACCACGTCGTCGATACGCAGCAGGTTGTCGGGCCGGCAATACGAGGACAGCGTGCGCGCACCGTGCACGTGCTCGGTGACGATGTAGCAGCGGCCATTCTCTTCGCCGGCGTCGTAGATAGGCAGGATGTGCGGATGCTGCAACATGCCGACCATGTGCGCTTCCGACAGGAACATCTTGCGGGAGATCTTGGCGCGCTCGTCGGTCGGATCCGCGTCCAGGTTGTAGACCTTGATCGCCACGTCACGGCCGTAATAGGAATCGTGCGATAGATAGACCGTGCCGGTGGAGCCGCGGCCGACCTCATTGATGATTACATATTTACCGATCCGATCCGGAACGTTGCGGTTCTCGAGGATCTTTTGCGCCTGAGCGTCGGTGCCGGTCGTTGTAGCTTGCAGCGTCATCGTTCGACGTAAGCATTGCGTCGGCACAGGCTTCCCCGGACCGCGCTGTCCCATGTAAAGGTGACGGCAGAATACGGCCGGCGGACGGCATGGGATGTGACACGTTTCCCGGATCACCGGTGGCGTCGCAACGCCTCGTCGCGTGGTGTCACCGGGCGAAGTGGTCGAACCCGGCTCCCGAGAACTGCATCACACCACCGCGTGCGAATACTCTTACACCGTTGCCCGCCACCAGGCTGCCGATTCGCGTCACCGGGCCCAGGCCATGAGCGATTGCGCTGGTCATGGCCCCCAGCCGGGCCAATGGCACGGTGAACAACAGCTCGTAATCCTCACCGCCAGTCAGCGCATATTCGCGCGCCAACTCGCGCCCCACTGCCCCTAGCAACGACTCGGACACCGGAAGCGCCGCTGCGTCGACCTCCGCGCCGCAACCGCTTGCGGCGCACAGCTTCTCCAGGTCCCCTCCAAGTCCGTCGGAAACGTCGATGCAGGCGCTGGCCAGGCCTCGCAGTGCAATACCGATGTCGCATCGCGGCGTCGGAAACAGAAATCGATCGCGAAGAATCTGCGCGGACATGGGATCGGTGACGTGCAACCGGCCTTGTTCGAGTGCGAGGCCGGCGGCCGCATCGCCCGGAGAGCCGGTGACGAAGATCGCGTCGCCCGCCTGGCCACCTTTGCGTTCGAGCGCGACGCCGATCGGCACGATTCCAATCATCGTGACCGTGATCGACAGCGGCCCGCGTGTGGTATCGCCGCCCACCAGCGCGACACCGTGTCTGCGGCACAGATCGCCCGCGGCGCGTGCGAACTGCGCCAGCCACGCCTCATCGGAACCGGGCATCGTCAGCGCGAGCACACCCCAGGCGGGCTCCGCGCCCATGGCGGCAAGGTCGGAAAGATTGACCGCGAACGCACGGTGACCGATGGAAGCCGCGGGCGAGTTCGCCGGAAAATGCACCTCTTCCACCAGCGAATCGGTGACCACCACGAGCTCGCGCGACGACGGCGGCATGACCACCGCACCGTCATCACCCACGCCGATGCGCACGTCGGAGCGCTCCGCGCCGAGCCGCGTGAAGTATTTGCCGATGAGCTCGAATTCACCCTGGGCCATGGTTTTTCTCGGACGGCGCCGCCCCGGCGCCGTTTAGAGTGGCGCGCAGCGCCTGACTAGTGCTCGTGGGGTCGCAGTTCTTTCGCGCCCGCATCGAGCACCGCGTTGACGAATTTATGGCTGTCGGTCGCGCCGAATCTCTTGGCGAGGCCGACGGCCTCATTGATGACGACTCGATACGGTACATCCGGAGCGGAGCGCAACTCATGCGCACCCACCCACAGCACGGCGCGCTCGACCGGGTCGAGCTCGGTGGGCTTGCGATCCATCCAGCCGGCGAGCGCGGCATCGAGCGCTTCGCTGCCACCACACACGTCGGTGACCAGCTGGTTGAAGTAGCCGCGATCGGCCTTGCGCATGTCTTCTTCGGCGGCGAATTCGTTGAGCACGTCTTGCCAGGGGCCATTGTTGAGCTGCCATCGATACAACGCCTGCATCGCGAGCTTGCGCGCCACGGCGCGACGCGCCGATGCCGGATTGAACCGCATGCCAGGCGTCATCGGCCCTTCCTCGCGCGGGCGCCGGACTTGCCCGCCGCTCGTGGCGCGCGCGCTGCCGGCGCCAGTAGTTGGATCATCTCGAGCGCGGCCTGCATCGATTCGCGCCCCTTGTTCATGCGTTTGAGGTCGGCGCGTTCTTCAGCCTGGGCGAGCGTTTCGGTGGTGAGCACGCCGAAAATCACCGGCACGCCGGTGGCGAGGCTCGCATCCATGAGGCCGCGCGCGCATTCCCCGGCGACGTATTCGAAATGCGGCGTGTCGCCGCGGATCACGCAGCCCAGCGCGATCACGGCGTCCACGCCACCGCTCGCGGCAAACATCTTGGCCGCCAGTGGCAGCTCGAAAGCTCCGGGCACACGCTCCAGCAGCAGACGCGCGGCATCACCGCCGTACTCGCGCCATGACTGGACGGCGCCTTCGATCAGCTGGTCGACGAGCGGCGCGTTGAATCGCGCGGCGATGATGACGACGCGGCGCTGGCGCGCGTCGAGGACAATATTGCCAGTGAGGGAGCCGGTCATGGGCGCGGGAGTATACCTAGTAGCAAAGCCGTCACTCGGCAACGTAGCCGGTGATCTCCAGACCGAACGCCGCGATGCCTTGCAATTGCTTGGGAGCCGACAAGACCTGCATGCGCGTGACACCGAGGTCCTTGAGGATCTGCGCACCGATGCCGTAGGTGCGCAGCACCTGCGGTGCCGCGTGGCCAGGCGCCACGTGCCCGGCACGCTGGCTGAGCGCGCTGACGGCGTCGGCGAGCTCACGCGGCGTGGTGTGATCGCGCAGCACGATGACGATGCCGGTGCCCACCTCGGCGATCCGTTGCATCGCCTCGCGGAGTGTCCAGGTGCGGCCGAGGCCGCGCACACCGATCAGATCGGACAGTGTGTCGATGGGATGCACGCGCACCAGCGGCGGCTTGGTCGCATCGAGCGTGCCGCGCACCAGCGCCAGATGCACGTCGCGATGCACATGGTCCTCGTAGGCTAACAACTTGAATTCACCGAATTCGGTATCCACCTGCTGCTCGGCAATCCGCTCCACCGAGCGTTCCTGACGAAGACGGTGGCGGATCAGGTCGGCGATCGTGCCGACCTTGAGCTTGTGCTGGGCGGCGAACGCCTCGAGGTCCGGGCGACGCGCCATGGTGCCGTCGTCGTTCATGATTTCGACGATCACGGCGGACGCGTCCAGACCCGCGAGACGCGCCAGGTCGCAACCCGCCTCGGTATGCCCGGCGCGCGTCAGCACGCCACCGGGCTGAGCCATCACCGGAAAAATATGCCCGGGCTGACGCAGATCTTCGGGCCGGGCATCCGGCCGCACCGCGGTGATGACAGTGTGGGCGCGGTCGTGCGCGGAGATGCCGGTGGTCACGCCCTCGGCCGCCTCGATGGACAGCGTGAAGTTGGTGCGATGCTCGCGATGCGTCTCGCTGACCATGAGCGGCAGGCGCAATTGCCGGCAGCGTTCCGCAGTCAACGTCAGGCAGATCAGTCCGCGGCCGAAACGCGCCATGAAGTTGATGTCCTCCGCGCGCACTCGCTCGGCCGCCATGATGAGATCGCCCTCATTCTCACGATCTTCGTCGTCCATGATCACCACCATGCGGCCGGCGGCGATGTCCACGAGAATTTCCTCGATGCTGTTGAGCGGCTTCATGTGTGCGGTGTTTCCATGCCCAGGCGCTCCACGTAACGCGCCAGCAGATCGATTTCCAGGTTGACGCACGAACCGGCGGCCAGGGCGCCGAGCGTCGTGACTTCGAGGGTGTGCGGAATGAGATTCACGGTGAACTTTACGCCGTCGACAGTGTTCACGGTGAGGCTTACGCCATCGAGCGTCACCGAGCCTTTGCGGGCGATATAGCGCGCCAGGGACTTCGGGCTCGAGAACTGCACTTCCAGCGAACGCGCGTCCGCCCTGGTGCCGACGACTTCGGCGATGCCGTCGACGTGGCCCGACACCCAGTGACCTCCCAGACTGTCGCCGACCCGCAAGGAAGGCTCGAGGTTGACGCGCGCACCGGCACGTTTGGCGCCGAGCGTCGTCACGCGCAGCGTTTCACCGGAAACGTCGGCGAAAAAACTCGCGGATTCCAGTGCCGCCACCGTCAGGCACACGCCGTCCACGCAGATGCTGTCACCCAGGTTGAGACGCTCGCGCGAAATGTTGGTGAAGCCGACTTCGATGCGACAGTCTTCGGAGGAATCCGCTCCGGTGCGCGCTTCGAGGCGCAACAATGCGCCGACTTCCTGAACGATGCCGGTGAACAAACTACTCCCCTTGCCGTTTCGGCTTCGGCTGCAGCCGCAGTCGCAAATCCGGCCCGACGGTTTTCGAGTCGATCAGCACGAATTCCGGCGCGGCTTCGAGCCTGGTGAGTCGCGCGAGCGAGGCCACGGGTCTCGCATCCTTGCCCAACAATTTTGGCGCGATGTACAGGAGCCACTCGTCCACCAGGCCGGCGGCGAACAACGCGCCGGCGAGACGCGAGCCGGCTTCCACCAGGAGGTCATTCACCTCGAGTTCCGCCAGGCGGCCGAGCACGGCACCGAGATCCAGGTGGGCGCGCGCGACGCGAATGCGTTCGACGCGCGCGTTGCCCAACCTTTCCTCGGTGGGACCCGACTTGCGCGCCGTGGTGGGCGCGGAGAAAACCACTACGTCGCCCGGCGGTGCGAGGATACGGGCCGACTTGCGCAGCCTGCGGCGCCGGTCGAGCACCACGCGCATGGGTTGACGCGGCGTATCGATGCGCACGTCGAGGCGCGGGTCATCGGCGAGCACCGTCGCGGCAGTGGTGAGCACCGCACCGCTTTGCGCCCGCCAGTGCTGCACGTCGGCGCGAGCCGCTTCGCTCGTGATCCATTTGCTCGCGCCATTCGCCAGCGCGGTTTTCCCGTCGAGACTGGCGCCGGTCTTCAGGCGCACGAACGGCCGCTTGTGACGCATGCGCATGAGGAATCCGGCATTGAGTGCCGCGGATTCGGCCGCTAACAACCCGGACTGAACGACGAGCCCCGCCTCTTTCAGGCGCTTGGCACCCGCACCGTTCACGCGCGGATTGGGATCGCCGACCGCGTAGACGACGCGACGCACGCCCGCGGCCAGCAGTACATCCACGCACGGCGGCGTGCGGCCGTGATGGCTGCAGGGCTCCAGGGTCACGTAGGCGGTGGCCCCGCGCGCGCGTTCGCCGGCGGCGCGGATCGCGATGGGCTCGGCGTGCGGCTCGCCGGCGCGTTCGTGCCAGCCTTCGCCGACGATCTCCTCGTCGCGCGCCAGCACCGCGCCAACGCGCGGATTCGGATGCGTGGTGTACAGGCCGCGCTCGGCGAGCTCGAGCGCGCGGCGCATGGCGGCTTCATCGAAAGCGCTGAATTTCATTTGCGCTCCTTGCCGGGCTTCTTCGCGGACAATTCGCCCGGCAACAACGAGAGTTGATCTTCACTCGGTATCTTCCCGCGCCGATGGCGCAGGCGGTCTATCTCTTCGCGAAACGCTTCGACGTCCTGGAAATGGCGGTAGACAGACGCGTACCGCACGTAGGCCACTTCGTCGAGTTTGTGCAGTTCTTCCATGACTATTTCGCCGATCTGACGCGAGGTGACTTCGCGCTCACCGAGGCTGCGCAACTTGCGCGTGATGTGCCCGACGGCGTCCTCGACGGACTCCCGCGACACCGGGCGTTTTTCCAGCGCCTTGTGCAGACCGCCACGCAACTTGCTCTCGTCGAACGGCACACGACGCTGGTCGTTCTTGACCACCAGCGGCATGACCAGCTCGGCGGTTTCGAAGGTGGTGAAACGCTCGCCGCAGGCCAGGCACTCGCGTCGCCGGCGAATCTGTGTGCCTTCGGCCGCCAGCCGCGAGTCGTTTACCTTGGTGTCGTCGTGCGCGCAGAAGGGACAGTGCATGGCACGCCCTCGTTGGTTCTTACCAAGCGCTCACGGGCCCGATCTTCGATGAACAAGGCTTCATGGACCATACACGGGGTAACGCCGGCACAGCTCGTTGGCCGCCGCGCGCGCGGTGTCGATGGCGGCTTCGCTGCCGTTGGCGTCGAGCACATCGGCGATCCAGTCGGCGATCTGCTCGAACTCGCGCTCCTTGAAGCCGCGCGTCGTGCCGGCCGGCGTGCCGATGCGGATGCCGCTGGTGATCATCGGCGGCCGCGGATCGTTGGGCACCGCGTTCTTGTTCACCGTGATGTGCGCCTTGCCGAGCGCCGCGTCGGCGTCCTTGCCCGTGATCTCCTTGTTGGAGAGGTCGAGCAGGAAGAGGTGGTTGTCGGTGCCACCGCAGACGATCTTGAAGTCGCGTTTCTGCAGGCGCGCCGCCATCGCGCGCGCGTTGGCGACCACCTGCTTCTGGTAGTCCTTGAACTCCGGCTGCAGCGCTTCGAGGAACGCCACGGCCTTGGCGGCGATGACGTGCATGAGCGGGCCGCCCTGCGTCCCGGGGAACACCAGCGAGTTGAATTTCTTGGTGAGCGCGTCATTGGCGCGCGCCAGGATCATGCCGCCGCGCGGACCGCGCAGCGTCTTGTGCGTGGTGGTGGTGACGACGTCCGCGTAGGGAATCGGATTCGGATACACACCCGCGGCGACCAGGCCGGCCACGTGTGCCATGTCGACCATGAGGTACGCGCCCACCGAGTCGGCGATTTCGCGGAAACGTTTGAAGTCGAGCACGCGTGAGTAGGCCGAAAATCCGGCGACGACCATCTTCGGCTTCTCGGCGAGCGCTTGCGCCGCCAGCGCGTCGTAGTCGATCTCGCCGTTGTCGGGGCGAATGCCGTACTGCACCGCGCGGAAAAGTTTGCCGGAGAAATTCACTTTGGCGCCGTGCGTGAGATGACCGCCGTGATCGAGGCTCATGCCGAGAATCGTGTCGCCCGGATTGATCAACGCGAGATAGGCCGCGGCGTTCGCCTGCGAGCCGGAGTGCGGCTGCACGTTGGCGTAGTCGGCGCCGAAGAGCTTCTTGGCGCGATCGATGGCGAGTTGTTCGGCGATGTCGACGAACTCGCAGCCGCCGTAATAGCGCTTCCCCGGATAGCCTTCAGCGTATTTGTTGGTGAGGACCGTGCCCTGGGCCTCGAGTACGCGCGGACTGGCGTAGTTTTCCGAGGCGATCAGCTCGATGTGATCTTCCTGGCGCTGGCGTTCGTTCTTGAGGGCGGTGTCGAGCTCGGGATCAAAGCCACCGATGGTCATCGCGGTACGGAACATGAAAAAGGCCTCACGGGGTCGAACTTCCGGGGGCCGCAAATTGTACTGGATGTGCCCGCTTTGCAGGCGAAAACGATCTATTAGTTGTGTTTATTGCGCCCGGACCGGGGTATCGACAAATCCCTGCACGACCCCCGACCAGGCCTGCGCGAGGTTGATCCGGTTGTAGCCGCCACCGCCCGTACCGAGCACTCGGCCGTGGCCCAATTCCTCGGCCAAGGCCGCGAGATCGCGCGCCGCACGGGTGTGGGTTTCGGCGGTGAATCGCATGTGCGTGATCGGATCGCCTTCGACGCTGTCGGCGCCGGCCTGAAGCAGGATGAATTCGGGCTCGAACTTGCGCAGGTGCGCGAGCACGCGCGGCCACTCGGCGGCGAACACCTTGTCGTCGGAACCCGGCGGCACGGGGATATTGAGCTTGGTTCCGGACGCCGCGCCGAGCCCGGTTTCCGCCTCGCTGCCCGTGCCCGGATAGAGATGCCGGCCATCTTCGTGGATGTCGGCGAATATCAAATCCGGATCGCTTTCGAAACCGTAATACATGCCGTCGCCGTGATGGGCGTCGATATCGACGTAGGCAATGCGCTTCAAACCATGATTCCGGCGCAGCATTTCCACCGCCACCCCGCAGTCGTTGAACACGCAGAACCCCGCCGCGGTGCCACGGGCCGCGTGGTGCAACCCGGCGATGGGAATGAACGCGCGACGTGCCTTGCCCGCCATGATCTGTTCGGAAGCGAGCAGCGTCGCACCAACCACGTCGGCGGCGGCTTCGTAAACGCCGCGCCAGGCAGGCGTGTCGCCCGCGTCGAGAAAGCCCTCACCGGTGACCGACGCCCTGGCGACCAGGTCGAGATACTCCGGGGTGTGAAAGGATTGCAATTCCGCGCGCGTGGCCGCCCTCGTCTCCATGATGCGCACCCGCTTGTCGAGTCCGCGCGCGATGAACTCGGCGAAAAAAGCGGCGTGCCGGTCAGGCCCAAAAGGATGGCCGTCGCCGAAACCGTAGCGCGCCAGGCGCTCGCCGGCTACCACGAGAACGGATGGACCCGGCACTGATGACGCTGCAGTGGACAGTGTCTCTCTCCCCTTCGAAGACGGCTCGTAAAACGCGGGCAAACGTAGCACAGGCACGCGAGCCAGGGATGTAGAATTCCGCGCCGTTCAGCCCCCTTATAGATACCGGAAACATGGCCCAATACATCTACACGATGAACCGGGTTGGCAAAGTAGTGCCACCCAAGCGCGTCATCCTGCGCGACATCAGTCTTTCATTTTTCCCGGGCGCCAAGATCGGCGTCCTGGGCCTCAATGGTTCGGGTAAATCCACGCTGCTCAAGATCATGGGCGGCATCGACACGAACTTCGAGGGCGAGGCGCGCGCGCAGACCGGAATCAAGGTCGGCTACCTGCCGCAGGAGCCGCAGCTCGATCCGGAAAAAGACGTGCGCAGTGTCGTCATGGAAGGCCTTGGAGGCGCATTCGCCCAGGTCGCCCGGTTCAACGAGATCTCCGACAGATTCGCCGAGCCGATGTCGGACGACGAAATGAACAAGCTGCTCGAAGAGCAGTCGAAGTTGCAGGATGCCATCGATGCCGTGGGCGGCTGGGAGCTCGAGCGCAAGCTCGAGATCGCCGCCGACGCGCTGCGCCTGCCGCCCTGGGACGCCATCATCGACAAACTCTCGGGCGGCGAGAAACGCCGCGTGGCGCTGTGCCGCCTGCTGCTGTCGGCGCCCGACATGCTGTTGTTAGACGAGCCCACCAACCATCTCGATGCCGAATCGATCGCGTGGCTGGAGAAATATCTCGAGGCGTATCCGTCGACGGTGATCGCCGTCACGCACGATCGCTACTTCCTCGACAACGTCGCCGAGTGGATACTCGAACTGGATAGAGGCCACGGCATTCCGTACCAGGGCAACTACTCCACCTGGCTCGAGCAAAAGGGCGCGCGACTCGCCGCGGAAGAGCGCACCAACGAAGGCCTGCGCAAGCAGCTGGCGGCGGAACTCGAATGGGTGCGCACCAGCCCGAAAGGCCGCCGCGCCAAGAACAAGTCCCGCGTCGCGCGTTACGAAGAACTCGCTTCGCGCGAATTCCAGGAACGCAACGAGACCAACGAGATCTACATTCCGCCCGGCGAACGCCTCGGCGATCTCGTCATCGAAGCGAAGAACCTGCGCAAGTCGTACGGCGACCGCCTGCTCATCGACAACCTCAACTTCAACCTGCCCGCCGGCGGCATCGTCGGCATCATCGGCCCGAACGGCGCCGGCAAGACCACGCTGTTCCGCATGATGTCGGGCCTGGAAAAACCCGACTCGGGCGAGTTGCGCATGGGTCCGTCAGTCAAGCTCGCGTACGTCGACCAGTCGCGCCAGTCGCTCGACGACCGGAAAACCGTCTGGGAGGAAATTTCCGGCGGCCTCGACATGATCAAGGTCGGCAACTACGAAACGCCGTCGCGCGGTTATGTCGGACGCTTCAACTTCAAGGGCGCCGGCCAGCAGCAGATGATCGGCGAGCTGTCGGGCGGTGAGCGCAATCGCGTGCATCTCGCCAAGGTACTGAAGTCCGGCGGCAACGTGCTCATGCTCGACGAGCCCACCAACGACCTCGACGTGGAGACCCTGCGCGCGCTGGAGGAGGCCCTGCTCGCTTATCCCGGCTGCGCAGTTGTCATATCGCACGATCGCTGGTTCCTCGATCGCATCGCCACCCACATCCTGGCCTTTGAAGGCAACTCCGAGGTGGTATGGTTCGAGGGCAACTTCCAGGACTACATGGAAGATCTCAAGCGGCGCAAGGGCGAAGAGGCCACCCAGCCACATCGCATCAAGTACAAGCCGCTCACTAGATAGGGGCTGGCGCAATATGAACGTGTTCATCGACTCGACGGGCACGATGTACTTCGGCGATGAGCGCGAGACGGCACGCAATTGCCCGCACTGCCACGCCTTCTCGCGCATGAGCCCGACGGCGCTGCCGACTTTCGACGAGCTGCTGCTGCAGAAACCGCGGTCGATCGGCCTGGTGCTGCGCTGCCACGCGTGCACGGCGCCGGTGTTCCTGCGCTACGCCACGCGCGCCTACGCCAACAATCGCGTGGAACTGTCGCCGCAGGCCTTCGACGTCGAACGGCCCATCGAAAAATTCGCGTTCAACTATGTGCCGGAAGGCGTCGAGATCTTCTTTCGCGAAGCGTTGATCTGTTATTCGCACAATCAGTTCCAGGCGTTCGTGTCCATGTGCCGGCGCACCGCCGGATTCGCGTTCACCGATCTCGGCAACTCCACCAAGCTGCGCCTGTTCGACTCGCTGTCCGATGTGCGCGAAATGGTGGAGATCGACGACGACACCTTCGCGGTGGTGATGCGCGTCATCTTCGCGGGCAGCGCCGATCCGCTGCTCGACCTGCCGGTCATCAACACCTACCAGGCAGCGGTGCTGCTCGAGGTGATGAAGGATTTCCTCTACCAGGCATACGTGCGCAAAGGTCGTCTGCAGCACGCCATGAAGGTGCGCAAGTTCTTCGTCCAGGAATCCGCCGCGCGATAGTCGGGGCGCGGCTGCGGGCGGTCGCCTAGCCCACCCATCGCCGCGCATTGGCGAACATGCGGTACCAGCCGCTGTACTCGCCCACGCCGTCGGGCCGCCAGGAATTCTGCGCGTAGCGGAACGAGCGCTCCGGATGCGGCATGGTGAGCGTTACGCGGCCGTCTTCGTTGGTGATGGCCGCGATGCCGAACGGGGAGCCGTTGGGATTGGCCGGGTAGTTGGTGGCCACGCGCCGATCGCCTTCGATATAGCGCGCCGACACCAGACCGCTGCGCGAGAACGCGGCGGCGGCGGCATCGCTCGCGAACTCGGCGCGGCCCTCGCCGTGCGCTACGGCAATCGGCAGCATCGAGCCATCCATGCCCGCGAGGAAAATGGACGGCGACGGCCGCAACTCGACCAGCGAAAAGCGGCCCTCGAACTGTTCGCCGCGATTGCGCACGAATCGCGGCCAGTCGGCGGCACCCGGAATGAGCTCCTTGAGCGCGGCGAACATCTGGCAGCCGTTGCAGACACCGAGCGTGAACGTCTCCTGCCGATCGAGGAAGCTTTCGAACTGCGCGCGCACGCCAGCGTGATAGAGGATGGACTTGGCCCAGCCTTCGCCCGCGCCGAGCACGTCACCGTAGGAAAATCCGCCGCAAGCCACGAGTCCACGGAACGCGTCGAGCTTCACGCGCCCGGAGAGCAGGTCGCTCATGTGCACGTCGTGCGCTTCGAAGCCCACGCGTTCGAATACCGCCGCCATCTCGATCTGGCTGTTGACGCCCTGCTCGCGCAACACGGCCACCTTCGGGCGCGCGCCGCCGATGAAGGGTATCGACACGTCTTCGTTCGAATCGAAGGTGAGCGCCACATTGAGGCCGGGCGCGCCCGGGTCGCAGACCGCCGCGAATTCCTCGCGTGCGCATCCCGGTTCGTCGCGCCGCTCGCGCATGCGATAGGAAGTTTCCGACCAGGCGGCGCGCAGATCTTTCCAGGATTCGTCGAGGCGCGACCCCGCCGCTTCGATACGTATGCGCAATTCACGCGTGGGCGAACCGAGCACGTGCGTCATGGTGCCCAATCCGTGGCGCACCAGGATCGACTGCGCGGCGGCCGCATGTGCGGCCTTCACCTGCAGAACCACGCCGAGCTCTTCGGCGAACAGTGCGCCGGCGGCGCCATTGGCGCCCTGCGTCGCGGGTAGTTTGACATCGAGGCCGCAGTGTCCGGCGAATGCCATTTCAGCGAGCGTCGCGAATACACCGCCATCGGAACGGTCGTGATAGGCCAGCACCAGGTTTTGCGTGCGCAGCTCGCGCAGCGCGGCGGCGAGCTGCAGCAGCCGCTTCGGATCGGCCAGATCCGGCGGAGTGGCACCGAGCTCGCCGAACACCTGGACGAGCGCCGAGCCACCGAGCCGATCGGCCCCGGCGCCGAGATCGATCAGCAACAGCGCGGTCGCGCCAAGATCGGTGCGCAGCTGCGGCGTCCAGGTCTTGCGTACATCGGCGACCGGCGCGAACGCCGAAATGATGAGCGATACGGGCGCCACCACGGACTTGCGTGCCGCACCCTCGCCCCACGCAGTCTTCATCGACAGCGAGTCCTTGCCGACCGGAATGGCGATGCCGAGCGCCGGGCAGAGTTGCTCACCCACCGTGTGAACGGTGGCGTACAGCGCGGCGTCTTCGCCTGGCTCGCCGCACGCAGCCATCCAGTTCGCCGACAGCTTCACGTCCGCGAGTGAGCCAATGTCGGCGGCGAGAATATTGGTGAGCGCTTCACCGACTGCGAGCCGGCCGGATGCCGGCGCATCGAGAACAGCCACCGGCGTTCGCTCGCCCATCGACATCGCCTCGCCGGCGTGACCGAAGTAATCGGCAATGGTCACCGCGACGTCGGCCACGGGCACCTGCCATGGACCGACCATCTGGTCTCGGCTGATCATGCCGCCGACGGTGCGATCGCCGATCGAGATCAGGAAAGTCTTGTCAGCCACCGCCGGGAAACGCAGCAGACGGTAGGCGGCCTCGCGCAGGTCGATCTCGAGCGCCGCGAAAGCCGCCTGCGGGGGTTGCACGCCGCGCACGTCGCGCAACATCTTCGGCGCCTTGCCTAACAAGACCTCGAGCGGCAGGTCCACCGGGCGCGTGCCGTGCGGCTTGTCGTCGAGCACCAGCACGCCGGTGTCGTCGATCTCGCCGATCACCGCGAACGGACAACGCTCGCGCCGCGCGATCGCCGTGAAATCGTCGAGCTTGTCGGCGTCGACGATGCAGACGTAGCGTTCCTGCGACTCGTTGCACCACAGCTCCATGGGCGACATGCCGGGCTCGTCGTTCGGAATCGCCTGCAGATCGATGCGCGCGCCGCGTCCGGGGGTGTGCGCCACCGACTCGGGCACGGCGTTCGACAGGCCGCCGGCACCTACGTCGTGGACCAGGAGAATCGGGTTGAGATTCCAGCGCGCGCTGCACCGGTCGATGACTTCCTGCGCGCGGCGCTGGATCTCGGGATTGCCGCGCTGCACGGAGGCGAAGTCGAGATCGGCGCTCGAGGCACCGCTGTTCACCGACGACGCCGCGCCGCCGCCGAGACCGATGAGCATTGCCGGCCCACCGAGCACGATGATCTTCGCGCCCGCCGGGATCTCGCTCTTCTCGATGTGCTTGCGGCGCACGTTGCCGAGACCGCCGGCAATCATGATGGGTTTGTGATAGCCACGCACCCGGCCGCCGGGATCGCCGTGGGCGGCCTGCTCGAACGTGCGGAAGTAGCCGCAGATGTTAGGCCGGCCGAACTCGTTGTTGAACGCGGCACCGCCGATCGGGCCTTCCTGCATGATTTCCAGCGCGGAGACGATGCGATCGGGTTTGCCCAGCGGCGGACCCGCGGATTTTTCCCAGGGCTGTTCGAAACCTGGAATGCGCAGATGCGACACCGAGAATCCAGTGAGCCCGGCTTTCGGCTTCGCACCGCGACCGGTGGCCCCTTCGTCGCGGATCTCTCCACCCGAACCGGTTGCCGCGCCGGGAAACGGCGAGATGGCGGTCGGGTGATTGTGCGTCTCGACCTTCATGAGAATGTCGATGGGCTCGTCGACCGCGCCGTAGATGTCGTTTTCGGGATTCGGGAAGAAACGCTTGGCGATGGGGCCTTCCATGACTGCCGCGTTGTCACGATAAGCCGAGAGAACTCCCTTCGGGTTCTTCGCGTGCGTGTTGCGGATCATGGCGAACAGCGACTTCGGCTGGCGTTCGCCGTCGATGATCCAGTCGGCGTTGAAAATCTTGTGGCGGCAGTGCTCGGAGTTCGCCTGCGCGAACATCATGAGCTCGACATCTGTGGGGTCGCGTCCGAGCGCCGCGAAGTTCTGCACCAGGTAGTCGATCTCGTCGTCCGACAGCGCGAGGCCAAGCTGCGAATTCGCGGCCAGCAGCGCATCGCGTCCGCTTGCGAGTGGAATCGTGCGCAGCGGCCGGGTTTTTTCCCTGACGAAGAGACGCGCCGCGTCGCCGCGATCGAACAACGCGGTCTCGGTCATGCGATCGAACAGGGGCGCCGTGAGCTTGGTCAATTCCTGGCGCGACAGACTTTTCGCGCCGTCGAGTCGCCAGACGATGCCGCGCTCGATTCGCCGCACGGCATCGAGACCGCAAACGTTGGCGATGTCGGTGGCCTTGCTCGCCCAGGGAGAGATGGTGCCGAAGCGCGGCACGACGGTGATCTCGACTGTCGTCGAATCGCCCGCCGATTGCGCCGCGGTATCTCGTGGGCCGTAGGTCAGGAGGCGTTCGAGCAGCGCGCGTTCGCGAGCATCGAGCTCGCGTTGCACATCGACGAAGTGCACGAAGCGCGCGGTGATGACGCCGATCGCGGGATGTACGGCTTCGAGCGCTGGGCGCAGTTTTGCGATGCGGAAATCGGAAACTGCGGAGGCGCCGAGGAGCTCGATCATGGAAGGCGCGCATTCTACAGAATGCGTGGCGACATGCCTCCGTTACTTCTTCGCGCCCGGGTCGCCCGCCGGCGAATACAAGGACATCGGGAACGCCGAGACGTTGCTGCCTTCGAAAGCGCTGATCTTGCTCGTACCCTGCTTCTTCACTTCATCGATGCGCAGGATGGAATGCATGGGCAGCATGGTGCACTTGACCCCGGTGAACTCGGATTTGATGCGTTCTTCGCCCGGGTCCAGCACCACGGTGGAACGCTCGCCGAAAATCAGCTCTTCGATCTCGATGAAACCGAACAAGCGACCCTGACCCACTTTTCGGGCGTAGATCTCGTAAACCTTGCCTTGGTTCACGAACATAATCTTGAAAATGTGACTGGATGCCATCTAGGGGATTAGGGGGGCGTTAACCTGCCTCTTCATACACGCATGGGCAGCGGGAAGCTAGGCCCAGAGGGTAGTACATGGCGCTCCGGTTGCGCGTCATCAGCGATCATCGCCATCGAATGGGCGACAAGAGCACATTCGTTTTTGGAGTCTCGGGCGGAAGCATAGGACGCTCGGCCGAGAACGACTGGGTGTTGCCTGATGACATGCGCTACGTGTCCGGGCGGCACGCGCGTGTCGTATTCCACAAAGGCCGCTACCTGCTGCAAGACACCAGCAGCAACGGCACCTTCATCAACGACGTCGAAAAGCCGCTCGGCAATCAGAACCCGCACGAATTGAAGTCCGGTGACATCCTGCGCATCGGCGAGTACCACGTGCAGGTGCAGATCGACTCCGCCACGGATTTCAGCCTCGACGACAGCGCGCTGTACGCCAC
>DASYKM010000016.1:0-73405 GCA_035995425.1 Steroidobacteraceae bacterium | reverse complement strand
GTGGGCGGCGTGCGCGACTGGCACAGCATCTGGCTGTCGTTCGCCGGCTACGCGCTGGTACTAGGGCTCGTGTTTCCGTTCGTGTTCCGCTACCGGCACGATCCGGCGAAGATGACCGCCGCCGCCGCCCACTGATCAGGGCGAACCCAGGTACACGGGCCGCCAGCAGTAAATACCGTCGCCGGCGTCAGCGGGATCCACTATTCAGTCGATCGCCCGAAGGCCATCGATTGGCGAGCGGTGTGAACCCTCCAATTTGTAATCAGGGGTCGAGGGTTCGATTCCTGCAGCCGGCACCACCTTCCCAAACAATTAGTTAGCTGCGACCCACCCGCACAATTCTTGACAGACACGCGGCGCCTCCCATGCAACGCTAGCCCGTCGTCATGCGTGAGGGACCTGCCATGCGTCGTGCGCTCAACCTGATTTTCCTCATTGTCGGCGTGACATTGTCAGGCTGCGGCGGCTCCGATGGTTCCTCCCCGCCCGACCGCCCACCCATGAACGAGCTGCGTTCCACCAAGCTGCGCGCGACCGCGCCGGTGGTCAGCAGCGAGGACGCGGCCACATTCGCCACTGACAACCTCGCTTTCTCGCTCGACATGTACCAAGCGCTGCGCTCGAGTCAGTCGGGTAACTTCCTTTTCTCGCAGGCGAGCATCTCGACCGCGCTCGCGATGTTGTACGCGGGCGCTGCGACCAGCACCGCCACCCAGATGGCCGACGCACTCCACTTCAGCCTGCCCGCCACGCGTCTGCACGCCGCGTTCAACGCACTGGATCTGGCACTGACCACGCCGCCACCCAAGACTAACGCCGCCGCTTTCCGCCTCGAGGTCGCCAACTCGATCTGGATCCAGAAGGGCTTTTCCGTCCTGCCTGTCTACCTCGACACGCTTGCCGAGAACTACGGCGCTGGACTGTTCGAAGAGGACTTCGCGGCGTCACCGGAGCCTGCGCGCGACGCGATCAACGGCTGGGTCGCGGATCAAACCGAGGATCAGATTCCGACGCTGTTCCCGCCCGGGACGATCGACACGTCCACACGGTTGGTACTGGCCAACGCAGTCTTCTTCCACGGCGACTGGAAGATTCAATTCCCGAAGAACAGTCCGAACGCGATCTTCCACGCGCTCTCCGGCGATGTCTTCGTCCCGACCATGCATGGCGATCACAACGCCGCGCTCTGGAGCGGTGCCGGCTGGAACGCAGCCGCTCTCGATTACGTTGGCGATACGGCCTCGATGATCATTGTTGTTCCGGACGCGGGGACGTTTGCCGGCTTCGAGACCTCGCTGACCGTCGAGTCTCTGAGCGCCATCCTCGCGGGCGCCCGGCCGAGCGGTACCTCCAACGTGATCATGCCGCGCTTCAGTTTCGCAACCGACGTCAGTCTGAACGACACGCTGTCGGCGCTCGGCATGCCCGAAGCATTCGGTGACGGGGCCGACTTCTCAGGTATCAACGGTGCGCGCAACCTGCACGTTCAGTCCGTCATCCACAAGGCGATCATCGCCGTCGATGAGAAAGGGACGACGGCCTCCGCCGCGACAGGCGTGGGGGTTGGTTTGGTCTCGGCGCCGGCCACGCTGATCGTCGACCGCCCGTTCCTGTTCTTCATCCGCCACAACGCAACCGGGGCGATCCTGTTCCAGGGCCGAGTCGTCGACCCGTCGAAGTAGCTGCGCGAAGGCGCAACCGCCGGCCGCGCTTCACGCGGTAGTATTCCTTTTCGCCCCAGGCACCAGGCGTCGCCTGACCTAACCTTTTCCCGGCCCTGCCGTCTAAGTTTCGTGCTCACCCTCTTCAAGGCCCCGGTTCGGCCAGATGCCTTCCAGACCCTGCTCAATGAACGCAGCGTGCGCTGGTACAACGCCTGCCTGCGCATCACGCGCGACGCAGGGCTCGCCGCGGACGCAGTTCAGGATGCGTTGCTGAAGGCCTGGGATCGTCGCGGCGAATTCCGCGGCGAAGCCACTCTCGATTCCTGGATTCATCGCATCGCGGTCAATGCGGCGATCGATCTCATCCGGCGGCGCAAGACCCGTGCCGAAGACGATCTCGATGTCGACACCCTGTTCGCCGCTCCATCGTCGTCGCCCGACAGCGATTACACCCAGGAGGCTCTGGGCAAAGAACTGGCGGTGGCGCTGCAACGCCTGACGACGATGGAGCGGCAAACCTTCGTGCTCAAGCACATCGAAGGCTGGCGCCTGGAAGAAATCGCCGAAAGCCTGCACACCAACATCAACAACACGAAGAGCACGTTGTTCCGCGCGGTGCGCAAGCTGCGCACCGGCCTGCACGTATGGCGAGGTGAATCATGATCTCCGATGACGACCTCCTTCTCTATTACTACCGCGATGGGCTCGATGCGGCTGCCCGCGCGCGAATCGGTACGGCAATCTCCAATGACGCGGAGCTTGCCCAGCGGCTGCACCGTCTGATTGCGCGGCTCGACGCGGCGGCGGCGCTGCCTGAAGTTCCCGTGCCGGCGGACGTGCAGCAGCGCTGGCAAGGAGCGCTGGCGCGTGCGGCGCAGATT
Source organism: Steroidobacteraceae bacterium (assembly GCA_035995425.1). Taxonomy (GTDB): domain Bacteria; phylum Pseudomonadota; class Gammaproteobacteria; order Steroidobacterales; family Steroidobacteraceae; genus CADEED01. The sequence continues at coordinate 70,860 of DASYKM010000016.1, read as the reverse complement.
GATAGCGCGCCGCGCGTACAGCGAGCAGGGCGGTCCTTCACTCCGTGGCTCTCTGTTGCCGCTGCAGTCGCGCTCGCCGCGCTCATTCTGATCATCAAGGTGGCCGTCCAGCCATCGGCGGACCGAACCGCTGAAGTTGCGGCAACAACGGATACGCACGCGTCCGCCTACGAACGCGGGCTGAAATGGCATCTAGCTAGCACCGAGCTGCAGTTGGCCGGGCTCGACAGCGCAAAGCCCGAAGACCGCGCGCGTCTCATCGCGACGATCATTTCGCAGAACCAGACCTATGCGCTCGCGGCGGATCGCGCCGGTGAGCCGCAGCTCGCGCGCGTCCTGCGTGCGTTCGCCCCCATCCTCGAAAGTCTGGCGCACGACGGCGGCGAATCGTCCGCGAGCATCGCGCAGCTCAGCTTCGAATTGCGTGTCATGCAGGGCCGCCTGAGCGCCGGAGCCGACGCAGGCTCCAACACCACCACCCTATAGCCTCGAGGAAATTCTCATGCATCTTCTCCCCACAACCCTGGTCGCACTCTTGTTAGCCGGCACAGCAGCCGCGCAGCCGCCATCGGAATCCGAGCGGGCCGAAGAGCGCGCTCCCACCGGCGATGAAGAGCTCTCGCTCGCGGCGCTGGAAGGCCTGATGGCGCAGCCTTCGGATCGCGCTTTGCCTATCCTCAAAAGAGTGCTGGCCGGGCCGCAAACGACGCTGGTCAAGCAGCGCGCCTTGTTCGTGCTGAGTCAGATCGATGCGCCGGAAGCCCGGGAGTTGCTGGCGCAAGCGAGCCGCTCGCCGGATTCCGCCCTGCGCCGCGAGGCCATCCGCAGCATCGGCATCGGCGGCGATCCGAAGTCGCTCGATTCCTTGCAGGCTATCTACAACGCCGGCGACGGCGACGTGAAGCAGGAAGTGCTGCAAGCCTGGCTGATCGCCGGCCGCAAGGAAGCTGTGTACCAGGCGGCGCTGAATGCCAAGACTGAAGATGAAGCGACCGATGCGATTCACATGCTCGGCGTGATGGGCGCGGCCGACGAATTGCGCAAGCTCGGCGATCGGCCGAAAGCCTCGCGCGGACTGGTGGACGCGTTCGCGATCAGCGGCGATCTCGCCAGCCTGCGCAAGATTGTCGAGGGTGGCAGCGAGCAGTCCATTCGCGTCGACGCCGTCCGCAAGATCGGCATCGTTCAAAGCGATGCCGCGCGCGCTGCGCTGCGCGAGATCTACTCGAGTAGCAAGGATGAGGAAATCAGGGACGCCGCGCGGCAGGGCATGCTGATAGCGCATGACGAGCAGGGCGTGCTGGCGCTGTACCGAGCCGCGAAGACCAGCGAGGAGAAGCGGGAGCTGCTGCGCACGCTCACGATGATGGATGGAGATGTCGCGCTGCAGGCCATCGACGCCGCATTGGAGAAGAAGTGATGAACATTCAGACTATTCGCGTCACCGCGTGGTGCCTCGCCGGCCTCGCGCTCGTCTCACCGACCTACGCGGCCGAGCTCACGCTGCCGCGAGATGGCTGGGCAAGCTGGCAGGTTGACGCCGTCGAAGGTGCGCCGGACTGGTGTTGCTGGAACAGCTGGGACGATCGCAACGCATCGCGTACTTCCTGCCAACTGGACACCGACCGCCACGGCTACGGTACTCGTGGCAACGCGACAACCGACGCCGTGCGAGTGTATGCGCGCGTCGAAGGCGGAAAGATCACTCGATTGCGCGTGCTGTCGACCACCTGTCCGGTAGAAACCGCGACGCCGATTCAAGTCATCAACACGACGACGGATGACAGCGCCCGCTGGCTCATCGGCCTGACCAAGCAAGACCGCGGTGATGCAGTTGCGCATGACAATGTCAACGATGACGCGTTGGCCGCACTGGCGATGCATCGCGGTGACCTTGCGCGCGACGCGCTGGCGACCATGGCGCGTGGTGATGCCAGCGCCGAGACTCGCAAGAAAGCGGTCTTCTGGCTCGCCATGCTGCGAGGCACCGTCGGCGCCGACATCACCACCTCCGTAATGTTCAGCGACAAAGACGCGGAGGTGCGCAAGCACGCGGCGTTCGCGATCACCCAATCCAAATCGCCACGCGTCGCGCCGGACCTGATTCGCCTCGGCAACACCGACAAGGACGGCGACGTCCGTGCCCAGGCGTGGTTCTGGCTCGCGCACACGGGCGCCGCGCAGTCTGAAGATGCGATCGTCGCGGCGCTCAGGAAGGACAGCGATGACCACGTTCGCGAGCAGGCCGTCTTCGCGCTGTCGCGCTTGCCGGATGAGCGTGCGACCCGCGCATTGATCGCGGTGACGGAGGATCGATCGCTGTCGCACGAGCAACGCAAGCGCGCCATGTTCTGGCTGGCGCAGTCGGAATCGAAGGGCGCGCAGACCTATCTGGAGAAGGTGCTGGCGGGGAATGTCGCCCACTGAAGAGCAACGCAAGCGCAATAACTCGCGCAAACACCGACATATTCCGCGCGTGTCACGAGTGGCCAACTTCTCTCACCCTTAGCGCAAATATATTTACCGGCCGCGGCCATTGACCGGCAGACGAGGGGTCGGCTATCCAGTAGGTCGCTCAAGGACCGGCCAACAAACTCGTGACAGAACCCGCATCGGACGCAGGGGCGCCCACCACCGACACCGGACTCGCATGTCTTGCGATCGTCGGGCGTTTCCACGGCATTCCGGTCGATCCGGCGCAATTGCGCCACGACTTCGCCAAGTCCCGCGAACAGTTCGCAGCCGCGGATCTCGTGCTGGCCGCCCGGCGGCTTGGCTTGAAGGCGAAAGAACTGAAGTCGGACTGGGCACGGTTGGCCCAGACGGCGCTGCCGGCGCTGGTGCAGCAAGGCGATGGCACATTTCTCGTCGCCGCCAAGATGGTCGAAGACCGCATCCTCCTGCACGACACCGCGACCAACGCCCCGGTTGCGCTGACGCGGGCCGAGTTCGAATCGCGTTGGAATGGCGCCGTCATTCTCTTAACCAAGCGCAGCCTGCTGCCGGGCATGAGCGGCAAGTTCGACCTGTCGTGGTTCATCCCGGCCATCGTCAAGTACCGCAAGCAGTTCGGCGAAGTCATCGCCGCCTCGTTCTTCATCCAGATCCTCGGGCTCATCACGCCGCTGTTCTTCCAGGTCATCATCGACAAGGTGCTGGTGCACAACGGCCTCTCCACCCTGGACGTGCTGGCCATCGGCCTGCTCATGGTGGCGTTCTTCGAAGTGACGCTCGGCGGCCTGCGCAGCTATCTCTTCTCGCACACCACCAATCGCGTGGACGTGGAGCTCGGCGCGCGGCTGTATCACCACCTGCAGCGCCTGCCGATCTCGTTCTTCCAGTCCCGACCCGTCGGTACCGTCGTCGCGCGCATGCGCGAGCTCGAGACCGTGCGCTCGTTCATCACCGGTTCGGCGCTCACCATCGGCATCGACGCGGTGTTCACCGTGGTGTTCTTCGCGGTCATGTACTTCTACAGCGCCACGCTGTTCTGGATCGTGTTCGCCACCATTCCTTGCTACGCCGCGCTGTCGTACTTCGTCACGCCCATCCTGCGCAAGCGGCTCGACGACAAGTTCGCGCGCACCGCCGAGAACCAGGCGTTCCTGGTCGAGTCCGTGCACGCGGCCGAGACCGTGAAATCCATGGCGGTCGAGCCGCAGATGCAGCGCCGCTGGGAAGAGCAGCTCGCGGGCTACGTCACCGCCGCGTTTCGTGCCGGGCAGCTCGGCAATGTGGCGAATCAGATCGCCACGCTCATCAGCCGCGTCGCCACGGTGTGCACGCTATGGGTGGGTGCGCGCCTCGTCATGACGGGCGAGCTCACCATCGGCCAGCTCGTGGCCTTCAACATGCTGGCCGGCCGCGTGAGCGGTCCGATCTTGCGCGTGGTGCAGCTCTGGCAGGACTTTCAGCAGACGCGCGTTTCCATCGAAAAGCTCGGCGAAATCTTGAACGCGCCGGCCGAGCCAGGATATGCCGGGCAGCGTTCGAACCTCGCGCGCGTGCAGGGTCGCGTGACGCTGGACCGGGTGAGCTTCCGCTATGCAGCGAATCGCCCCGAAGCATTGAAGAACATATCGCTCGATGTGCGACCCGGAGAGGTCATCGGCATCGTCGGTCGCTCGGGCTCGGGCAAGAGTACGTTTTCCAAGTTGATCCAACGGCTGTACGTGCCCGAGCACGGCCGCATCTCCATCGACGGCACCGATCTTGCGCTCATCGATCCTTCCAGCCTGCGGCGCCAGATCGGCGTCGTGTTGCAGGAGAACGTGGTGTTCCGCCGCTCGGTGCGCGAGAACATCGCGCTCGCCGATCCCGGCGCGCCGCTCGAGCATGTCATGGAGGCGGCCAGGCTCGCCGGTGCGCATGAGTTCATCCTCGAACTACCGTTCGGCTACGAGACCATCATCGAAGAGCACGGGGCCAATCTCTCGGGCGGCCAGCGCCAGCGCATCGCCATCGCGCGCGCGCTGCTCACCAACCCGCGCGTGCTGATCTTCGACGAAGCCACGAGCGCGCTCGACTACGAATCCGAGCGCGTGATCCAGGACAACATGCGGCAGATCGTCAAGGGCCGCACCGTGTTCGTCATCGCGCACCGGTTGTCCGCGGTGAAGCCGTCGGATCGCATCATCATGCTCGACAAGGGCGAGATCATCGAAGAGGGCTCGCATCGTGAGCTCATCGGGCGTGGTGGCGCTTATGCGGCACTCTTTAACCAGCAGGCGGCGTGAACCCATGAGCAAGCTGGATATCGCGCGCGGTGTGAGTGAGATGGAATTCCTGCCCGCGGCGCTCGAAGTGCAGGAGTCGCCGCCGTCGCCGCTCGGGCGATTCACGCTGTGGGCGGTGATGGCGATGATCACGCTCGCGTTCATCTGGTCGATCATCGGACGCGTGGAGATCGTGGCCGTCGCGCCCGGCAAGATCATTCCGTCCGGTCAGGTCAAAGTCATCCAGGCGAGCAACATCGGCCGCGTGAAGGCCATTCTCGTGAGCGACGGGGACTCGGTGAAGGCGGGCCAGCCGCTCATCGAGCTCGATCCGACGCTCGCGGAGGCGGATCGCCAAAGACTGGAAAGCGACTGGGTTGCTTCATCACTCGAGCTCGCGCGCTGGCGCGCGTACTCCGCGTGGTTGGACAACGGCAAGGCCGGCGCCGTGACGGCCGCGGCCGTGGATGTGAGCGCCATCGGTGGCGGCGCGAAGCTGGTCGTGCCCGAGACCAGCGTCGCCCTGCAGCACTCGCTGCTCGATCAGTCCATCGCCCAGCAGCGTTCCAAGATTGCCGGCATCGATCAAACCTTGCTCAGGCGCCGGGCTGAAGGCGAATCGACGCGGCAGGTCTTGGAGAAGCTGCGCCAGACCTTGCCGTTGGTGACGCAACGCGCCGAGTCGCTCAAGAAACTCTCCGAGCAGAATCTCGTGGCGCGAAACACGTATCTGGAAGTGGAACAGCAACGCATCGAGGCCATGCAGGATTTCGCCGCGCAGGAGTCAAACCTGACCTCGACCGCCGCCGCCATCAATGAGCTCATCGAGCAACGGCAACTGGCGCTCGCCGACAGCCGGCGCGAGGCGTTCGAGAAACTCGAAGAGCTCGAGAAGCAGAATCGCTCGCAGCGCCAGGAGCTCATCAAGGCCAGCGACATCGCTGGTGATCAGGTTCTGACCTCGCCCGTCGATGGTGTCGTGCAGCAGCTGAAGGTTCATACCGTCAACGGCGTGGTGTCGCCTGCCGAGCAGTTGCTCGTTGTCGTGCCGAAGGATCAGACGCTCGAGGTCGAGGCGCGCGTGCTCAACAAGGATATCGGGTTTGTTCGTGCCGGACAGCTGGTGAGCGTCAAGGTCGAGGCATTCCCGTTCACGCGGTATGGCGTGATCGAGGGGACTGTCACCAGCGTCAGCAACGACGCCATTGCGGATGAGAAGTTAGGGCTGTACTACGCGGCGAGAGTGCGCGTGAAGAAGTCGACGATGTTCATCGATGGAGTGGATGTGTTGTTGTCGCCGGGAATGGCGGTGACGGCGGAAGTGACGACCGGGACGAGGAGATTGATCGAGTTCGTGCTGTCGCCGGTGATGGAGCATGTGCAAGAGAGTGGTCGCGAAAGATGAGAAACAGATAGAAGAAAGGAAATGCTCACAGCTACTGCCAGAAATTGTTCGACGACGGCAAAGGACCGCAGGCGCGCACGCTTCGCCTCCCTATTTCCGTTTGCGCTATTCGCTTCGATCACAATTGGCACAACGCCCGTGCGTGCCAACGAAATTGTCGAGCACACAGATTCTCCTGCGATCTCGTTCGAGTGGGTCGATTGTGAGGATGCACGCGCGCCACAAGTTACCGTCGACTTATGGAAGGACGGGCAATTCCGATACGTGGGGAGCGCGAAAGTACGGGAGATGGGAGAACAGCGTGGCGTCATGTCGGCGGGAGATGCGAAACGGATCATTTCGCTTGGCACGCGCCTGGCGAATCGATCGCGTATCCCTTCGATTCCACTAACCGCGGAAGGCGATCCAACCTATCCGTACTGCGTGCGGATAGCCGCGAAACAGGGACTGGGGCAGCGGCGGGGGATCATCGCCAGCTTCGAGAAGCGGGCGCGCCAGTTCCTTTTCGAGGTCGAACAAACTGTCGACGTCAAACATCGGGTGTGCCCGGTGCGCGGTTCCGATGAGCCGCTTCTGTTCACGCCGGTCGACTATTGCGATGAGAGCGTCGTCTCGCTCGCCCTCGCAGACGACGAGGCATGCGCCAGCGTGCGATCAGTAGACATCTATCGCAACGGAGCTGTTCATCAAATGGCCACTCTCGCATTTACTAGAACGGATGGATCCGTAGTTAGGATATCTGTAGGAGATGACTACTATCTCATCTCACCGGAACGTGCGAGCGAGCTATGGAACCTCGCGCTTACATACGAGGCCTCTCATCGTTCGATGACGCACGCGACGGAAAACCCATCTCACATTTTTCGTGGCACTCCCGCTGATTTGCTGTCGTTCAAGCAGGCCCTGGAAGGCGTTGTAGGAATCAGATGGATTCCTATCGAAAAGCCTGAGACCGGATGCGGTAAGGATGATCGCGTGCCTTCCGTGTTGCTCGTTGCAGTCAAGTGAGTAATCGGCGCATCTGGTAGATAGCGGTTACGAGGACGAATTTATGGCACTGTTCAATTTCGTTGATCTTCGCGCTTTGGCGGCGCCAACGCGCAAGTGGAGCAGCAACTCCATTAGCTATTCATTCGATCGATACGTCAAATTGCAAGAATCGAATTCTCTGGCGGGCGATGCATACAACACGACCATCATTAAAAGGAACACTCGCGTTCACGGGGAAACAGTTTGGTTTGCCAAAATAAGATGCACCGCTGACGCCGATCGTTTTGCATCACGATGCGCAGCTTGGTGAGTGGACCGTCCTGGCGACTACTAACAACTGCGACACTTGGTACGAGCATGGCAAGCCGGAACCACCTTACTGGGAATTTCGATTGCGGAACGGCAAATGGATAGCTTCGCAGCTCTCGGAAGCATCCATTGGGCGCAAGACAAATCTTTTCTTCGACTACGAACCCTCTCTGCCAGCAAAGAAAATCGGGGTTGATCTCAAGACAAAGGTCCTCGCAAGCAAGGATTTCTCCAAAGGCCACCTCAGCGTTGTTGCCAACCAAAAGTCGCGTTGCGGTTACTGATAGTTCTATTTAAGGGAGCGAGTAATGTTTGCCGCTTATCAGCGAATGCTGGCGTCGATGTCATTCGGTCCTACCCGGCCTTTGAAGAAAATCGTGTCGATCTTCTTCATAAGTCAAAGAGTTTTGAAAGGAGCAAGCAATGAAGGAATCAGTCAGATTGTTGTGGTTGCGCTGGACGCTCGTTCGAGTTGTTCTTGGCGCGGTCTTTGCGGTATCAACCGGTTGCGACGGAACTGTTGAACGAGCCTGGTCGGAAGAGGTGCAGCTCGATGACGGCAGCGTTCTCGTTGTCGATCGATACGTCAAATTTAAGGAATCGAATTCACTAGCGGGTGATGCCTACAGCTCAACTAGCATCAAGAGCACCCTGGCGTTCACGGGAGAACAGTCGGGTTTCCCTGAATGGGATGTGCCGCTGACGCCGATCGTCTTGTATCGCGATGCGGTACGAAACGAATGGGTCGTCGTTTCAACGACCAGTAACTGCGACACTTGGTATGCGCGAGACAAGCCGATACCGCCTTACTGGGAATTCCGCCTACGCAACGGAAAATGGAGCGCGTCGCAACTTTCGCATGAGTCGATTGGCCGCAAGGCGAATCTTTTCTTCCGCTACGAATCTGCTCTGCCAGCAAAGAAAATCGGCGTTGATCTCAAAACAAAAATCCTCGCAAGCAGCGATTTTGCAGCGAAATACCGAAGCGTTGTAGCCGACCTAAAATCGCGTTGTGGCTATTGATAGTTCTATCTAAGGGAGCGAGCAATGTTTAGCGCCTTTCAGCGAATACTGGCCGCGATGTCATTCGATGCTTACCGGCCGTTTGAAGAAAATGGCATCGATCTCGCTCCCCTCGGATGGCATATCGATCCGAACTTATCACGCCCAGGCCGGGAGAGTGGATTTGACGCAACAGTTTTCTACTCAGACACCGGCCAAGTCGTCATCTCCTTCCGTGGAACCGACGGACCTTCGGCCCTAAACGACTGGCAGCAGGATTTCGACATGGGGCGTGGCGACCGCGCGGACCAGATGGATAGTGCGATTGACGTCGTCGCCGATGCGATTGCGACATACGGAAGCGAGAACATTCAGCTCACCGGGCATTCGTTGGGTGGCGGTATCGCATCGGTAATGGCCGTATTTTTTGATCTGCCAGCCTACGTATTTGCACCCGCTCCCTTTGAATTGAGCGCAATCGATAAGAAGGTTTTGTTCTGGCCACCTCCCGCCATTTTGGATCTCGTCGATACGAATCTCGTCGAGGAATATTACATCCACTATTTTCGTCATCAGAACTTGCGGCACGGGCCGGGTCATAGTGGCGGGGCGTTCTATGACTACAACCAAGCATTCCTAAGTAGTTTGGCAGAGGGACGGGCTTTGTTTGCATCGCGCGAATCTCGCGTGAGCGGCACATACGTCGACGGAGAATTCTTGGAGGGCCTTAGAGCAATCTTACCGACAGTTGGTCCTGGCCCTACCTCCGGGCTTGAAGAAATTCAAATTGGAGAGACTTCGCTCAGCGATGTGCCCGGCTCGTTCACGCTACACTCAATGCTTCTTCACGCGGCGCTGGTGAACTCTGACAAGCTGGATGACGCTTCGAGAAACCTGCCCACGTTGGTCCAGCTGCTCTTGGACGCCTCTTTATACGCGCAATCTGAGGGCTCGCCGGTTGCCGGATTTCTCAACCAATTAGTTAGCGAATCCATTCTGGAAGCTGGTCCGACCACAAAGCTTGACCAGTTTGCCGAAGACCTTCTGCGACTTGGAAGCGAAGGAAGTACGGCCATTGAACCACTGCAGAAGGGCCTCATTAGCGCGGCGATCGAGTACTACTACGAGCATTCAGGTAGCGAGACGCCCTTCTTTTTCCAAAGTGTTGCAGGTGGAGTTCGTTTTGACTTCGGCGCTCTCGCTGGCAGCGGCATCAACAAGGGTGCAACTCGATTGCGGAGGTCTATTTACGACTTGCCGATCTCCTCCGAGGACAAGACTCATGTTGAGACCGCGCTCAATTCATCGGAGATTTGGACAGCTCAATCAGGACCTATTGGCCTAACAACGCTCGGGCTCGTTCAGAACGAGGTGCAGATCGGTAGCCTAAACGTGTCGAACGCGTTGACTGGCGGCGCGGGCGCAGACCTGCTCATTGGCGGAACAGGTAGCGACACTCTCACGGGTGGTGACGGGGACGATTCGCTATTGGGTGGCGGCGGAATCGATGATCTCGTAGGGGGCGAAGGGCACGATTATTTAAGCGGTGGCACTGGCGGCGACACGTTAGACGGCGGTACGGGTAATGACGATTTGGCAGGAGGTGAGGGAGTTGACACATACGTGTTCAAGTCTGGCGGCGGCATCGACCTGATCATCGACGATGACAACGATGGACTGGTCGTCTTTGACGACGTGCAACTCACTGGCGCAGATGCAAAGCCGACGATGCACGGGAACCTGTTGGTCGAGGAGATCAATGGAAAGACTTTCTATTACGCGATGGCATATGGGAATCTTCGAATCGCAAGATCAGAGGAAGCGTTAAGCGCGCCGGAGGGCGTTGATCGCATTTCGATCGGCGGATTCAAACCAGGAGATCTGGGAATCTCGTTCCCGCTGGCCATGGCGAGTAGCTCGGCCACACTCAATGAGAATAGTTCAGTGCAACTGACTGTTGCGCTGCCTATGGCCGGGAGCGGCGACTATGTCCGAGTGGCAACTAGCAATCTGCCCGCCAATCTGCAATTGGTAACGGGAGACGACACGCTGGTTTTCACCAACGGGTATGTCGATGTCCCGTTGGCACCGGGTCAGACCACGGTAATGTTGTCGCTGCTTTCCGTCGGAGACGTCGACGGCAGCAGTCAGCTCTTCAATCTGACAGCGACAGTTGTTTCGGCTCTTGGCGAGGCCTCTGCTCCTGCCACTCTCGCGATGACTTTCAACGCCGCAAACGAAACCGCCGCCGCCAACCCCCAGACCACGAACACCATCCATCTCACCGGCCCAAGCGCAGGCTACGTCTACGACACGACGGCGAATGACGAGATCGTCGGCGCCGCCGGCAACGATGGCATCAACCTCACCAACGAGGACGGCTTCGGAGGAGTGGCCGGTGGCGACGACTCCATCAGCGGCGTCGGCGGCGATGATGTGCTGTACGGCGGCGCGGGCGCGGATCGCGTGCAGGGTGGCAACGGCAACGACTACATCCGCGGCCAGCAGGGCGGGGATCTTCTGGAAGGCGGCGAAGGCCGCGACATGATCTACGGCCAGGCGCTGCTCAACAGCGGCGTCGATGCGCCGCTGGATGCTTCTGGAGATGACGATCGAATCTACGGCGAATCGCAAGTCGATCTCGATGTCGCCATCGCCCAGGGCAACACTCAGGCGGACATCGCGCAGTTCGGCGACCTGCTCGCCGGCAACGCCGGCAACGACATCGTGGTGGCGGGCGCCACGCGGGATCTTCTGAGCGGTGGCGCGGGCGATGACGTCATCGTCGCGGGCGCGGGCGATGACTTCATCCTGGGCGACGCGCAGTACTTCGAGAATGCGAGCGTCTGGCAGAACGTCGGTGGTGCCAACGGAGCGCCGCCTTGGGTCGCGGCGGTCGATATCTCCTGGACGTTCAGCGCCTCGGTGGTGGCCGGAGCCACCGCCTACTCGCCGAAGACGCTGCAGTACTCGGTGCCGGGCATGCATCGCTCGGATGACCCGGCGCAGTCGGGGCGCGATCTCATTCATGCGGGTAATGGCAATGATGTGATCTTCGGCGGCGGCGGAGACGACCTCGCCTACGGTGAAGCAGGCGATGACACCTTCTTCGATCGCCTCGGCAACGACACCTTGCTCGGCGGCGATGGCAACGACGTCATCATCGGTGGCGACAAGACCGAAGACTTTACGGGCGAGGATTTTCTCGATGGCGGTACTGGCAATGACTGGCTGCAGGGCTCGCACGCGGCGGACACCTTGTTCGGCGGCGCCGGCAACGATGTGCTCCTCGGCGACGATGACACCGAGCAGGACGGTGAGGACTATCTGAACGGCGAGGACGGCGATGACGTTCTCATCGGCGGCGGTCGCAACGACACGCTGATCGGCGGTTCAGGCAACGATGAGCTGTACGGAGAGAGCGCGGTCACGCCCGATAGCGTCATTGGCGATGACCTGCTCGACGGCGGTGACGGCGCGGATCTGCTCGTCGGCGGCGGGGGCGCCGACACTTTGCTAGGCGGCGAAGGCGCCGATCAGTTGTTTGGTGATTCAGCGGAGACAGTTGCCGCGCGCCAGCTCGGGGACTTCCTCGATGGCGGCGCCGGAAATGATCTGCTGGTGGGCACGGGCGGTGGTGATTCGCTGTTTGGTCGCGAAGGAGACGACCAGCTTTATGGCGACGGCGATGCTGCGTCAAACGCCATTGGCGATGGCGACCTGCTCGACGGCGGCGCCGGCAACGATACGCTGGTGGGAGGCGGTGGCAGTGACACGTTGTTAGGTGGCGCCGGCAACGACCAGATGGATGGCGATGCGAGCGACTCGGTGTCGTCGGTGCAGGGCGACGATACGCTCGACGGCGGCGACGGCAACGATGTCCTGACGGGTGGCGGCGGCGCCGATGTTCTTTCCGGCGGCGCCGGCAACGATCATCTCGATGGCGATGGCGCGTATGTCCTCGAAGCCGCGCAAGGCGATGACACGCTGGATGGTGGCGATGGTGATGACCAGCTGCAGGGCGGTGGGGGCAATGACAGCCTGTCGGGCGGCGCCGGCATCGATCTGCTGGTGGGAGGCGCGGGTGACGATGTTCTCGATGGCGGAGACGGTGTCGATCAACTGCAAGGTGGCAGTGGCAACGACACGCTCATATCGGACGGCGGCGCGGAAGCCTTGTTCGGCGGCGCGGGCGACGATACCTACGTCATCAATTCGGCCGATGGCCAATTCAGTATTTCCGACACGGAAGGAAGCAATACCGTCATCGTGAACGGCGGCGCCATCGCCAGTAGTTTGAATGTCACGTTCTCAAACGGATCGGCCATCCTGCAGTACGCCGAGGGCGCTTCGGTGGCGATGTCCGTGGCCACATTCGCCGCGATCGGCAATCTCGAGGTTGGCGGTTTGAGCTTTTCGGCTCGCGATCTCGAGCAGTCATTCACGCCCGGATTCCTCATCGACGACACGTTGGCGCTCAAGCCCGGAGTGTCGGTCAACGAAATCAGCTATGTGGGGCAGGGGCAAAATCTCGTCCTGGTTTACAGCGGTGCGTTGGCGGACTGGGTCGACACCGCAACGTTGGCCTCGCGCGGCGTGTACTTTCGTGCGGGCGCCGGCGAACAGTTCGGCTTGGCGCCGGGCACTCAGGCGCTGTCGATCGTCAACTGGTACAACTCCAATCCGGATGCCTATCTGAATATGCTGGTGGACGCGGCATCCAACCACGCTGTCATTCACGACGCGGCGGCCAACGCCCCGCGAACGTTCTACGGTACCGACGCGGACGAATCGCTGGGTGGCACCGACGGCGGTGACGACCTGCGCGGTAATGGCGGCGCGGATGTTTTATACGGAAACGCGGGAAATGATTCGCTCTCTGGCGGAACTGGCGACGATTGGCTGCTGGGCGGCGATGATGCTGACACGTACGTTTACAACGCGGGTGATGGCTACGACGCCATCGTCGACACCGGCGGTGTCGACAGAATCCAGTTGGGTGTGGGGATTGCGCCGGCGAATGTGGCCGTCATCGGCAACGGTAGTTCGGTACTCGTTCAAACGGATTCATCCGCTCCAGGCGATCTCATCGAGATTGTGGGTGCGAATCAGGATTCCACCGCTGGCGTCGAAAGCATTGCGTTCGCCGACGGCACGATCTGGAACGCGCAGGAAATACAGTCGCGCCTCACCGGCGATCGCAAGCCGGTAGTTGCAGTGCCGGTCGACGATTTCTCGGCCGCCGCTGGCGTTCCTTTCACGCTCGTAGTTCCGTCGGGAACGTTTACCGATGTCAATGGCGATGCTCTCTCGTATTCCGCGGCCACCGCTGACGGTGAGGCGCTGCCGGAGTGGCTGGACTTTGACGCGGCGACGCGTACGTTTTCGGGCACGGCGCCGGCTGGCGCCGCTGGAGTCGTGTCGATCAACCTGTACGCCACGGATCCATCCGGGCTCTATACTGTAGATAGTTTCGAGTTTCGTCACGGCGCGCTGTCGCTGGTGGGAACACCCTCCGACGACGTGCTGACCGGCACCGCAGTCAACGAGTACATTCAGGGGCTCGCGGGTAACGACACCTTGAGCGGTGCAGGCGGCGATGACACGCTGGTGGGCGGTATTGGCAACGACGCGCTCACGGGCGGTGCAGGCAACGACACCTATATTTTCAATCGCGGCGATGGGCACGACCAGATCTCGATCAGCGGTGCAATCGCTGATGAATCCGACACGCTGCAGTTCGGCCCGGACTTGCATCGCCAGTCGGATATTGAGTTCGGCTGGAATGGCGCGGGCGACGTCACCATTCGCGTGCGCAGCGCGGCTGGAACTTTCGACCAGGATTCGATCACGCTGACTGGCTATCTCACCGAAGACGCTGTCGGCCGTCGAATCGACAGTTTCGAATTCAACGGCGAGACACTCACGCCGGAGGACATTGAGTGGTACACCATGCGCTCGACCGGGGCTGCCGACTACTTGCGCGGGTCTGAAGGCTACGACGATCTGCGTGGTCTCCAGGGGGATGACACGCTCGTTGGGCTCGGCGGCGACGACTCCCTGTCCGGTGGAGAAGGAAACGACACCTATAAATATGGAGTCGGGCATGGCGCGGATACCCTCACGGAAACTGGCGGCGCGGACGATGTGCTGCGCTTTGGCGCTGGGATCACGGCCGCGAATCTCACCGTTACCGAAAGTACCGATGGTCTCGCGGTTGTCGCGGGTTCCCCGGCGAATGGTGACAGCCTGCTTCTGACCAACTGGGCCGGAGGCTCGGCGACAAGCGTCGATCGCTTCGTGTTCGCCGATGGAAGCAGCCTCAATCGGCAGCAAATCAGTCAACTCAATACCGGCAATCATTCGCCTGAGATCGGGCCGGCGATTTCGCGGCAGGACGCGCGCGCGGGGCAGCTGTTCACCTTCACTCTGCCCGCGACCGCGCTCGTAAACCTGGACGCCGGCGATACGCTGACACTGGTGGCAACGCGTTCCAACGGCGATCCGTTGCCAAGCTGGCTCACGTTCAATCCGGCGACGCGCACGTTCAGCGGCACCCCGGCCAATAGCGATGAGACGCTGTTCGATGTGAAGGTGCGCGCGACCGACTCAGTTGGTTTGTCGGCGACGCTGGGACTGCAATTCGGCGTACACGTGCGATTGGATGGAACCAACAACGGAGACTATCTAGCTGTTTCGAGTCCTGCCGGCGCCGACGTATTCGGCCTCAATGGCGACGACACGATCTACGGCTCGATGGGTAACGACGAGCTGAATGGTGGCGCGGGCAATGACACCATCTCAGGCGGTGGCGGCGTCGATCTGATCATCGGCGGTACCGGCAATGACTCCATAGACATGTATGACACTTTCAATGCGCTATCCACGATCACGGTGCGGACAAATATTGGCGACGGGACGGACAACATCGCTTTCTCGGGCGCGAATGGTGACGATGTCATTGAATTCGGCGCTGGTATCAGCGCTTCTTACGTTCGCGCCAACCAGCGACTGAACGAGCAGGGCAAATGGGTTCTGCCTTACAACTCGGCGAACATCCAGGATCGGCTCGAGTTGTATGATCAATGGTACAGCTCGCAGCACGACGTTCGAACGGTCACCACGCAGTTCCGCTTCGCCGATGGCCAGCAGTTCACGGCCGCCCAGCTATTCGGCGAAATGGTGCATTTGTCCTCGGGTGACGACAGCTTTGTGTCGCCGGATTCCGCGCTTTACGACGGCGGTTCCGGCAACGATGTGTTGATCGCTGGTAACTGGGACTCCCATGCGAATCTTTCGGGCGGCGCCGGCAACGATGCGCTGAATGGATTCGTCTCGAACGGCGCGACCTTGAACGGCGATGCCGGAGACGATCGGCTGTTCGATGGGTCCTCTGCCGATGTCTTGAATGGTGGCGACGGCGACGATTACATCAGTTCAACCGGCGGATCGGATGTGATCAGTGGCGGCGCAGGCAATGATGTCATCAACGTCAATACTTCTGCTTCCGACCTCGCCACGGTGCGCATTTCAGACACAGCGGGATTCGATCGATTCGAGGGCAGCGGACTTGGCACCTGGGTCGTCACGCGCAATGGCGACGACCTGCGGCTGACGGAAACGCTCTCGAACCCAAATACCATTGTGTTCGAAAACTGGTTTGCCGGACCGCAGAATCAAATTGAAGAGTTCGTGTTGAGCGGTACTCGCTACAGCGCGGCACAGATCGAGGGACTTGCGACCGGCATAAATACTGCGCCCAGTCTCGCGAATACGGTGCCGGATGCCGGTGTGCGGCCGAATAGCACGTATTTCGAGTCCTTGTATAACTACTTCATCGACACGCAAGGCGCTCTTACCTTCAGCGCGACCCTTGCCAGCGGCGCGGCATTGCCGGCGTGGCTCACCTATGACACCCAGTTTGGCCAGCTTAGCGGGATACCGGTAGCGGCCGATGCCGGCATGTACACCATCCGCGCAACCGCGACTGACAGCGGGGGGCTGATGGCGGTCGATGAGTTCACGCTCATCGTCAACTCTTCCGAAACCAACGGAAACTCGAGCAGCAACACGTTCAACGGCACCAGTGGTGCCGACATTTACTTCGGCAAGGAAGGCGATGACACAATCTCCGGAGCCAATGGCAACGATCAGCTCTATGGCAATCTCGGTGCTGACGTCATCAACGGAGGCGCGGGCGATGACACCATCGTCGGCGGGCCAGGCAACGACACGTTGATAGGGGGCGCCAACGCGAACACCTACCTGCTCGACAAGGGCGACGGGGCTGACATCCATGCGATGGAAGCCGCCGGGACTCACCAGTTCCGGTTCGGTACGAATATCACGCTTTCTGCTCTTCAGCCTTCGGTTGTGCGTAATGCAGACGGTTCGATCGATGTACGGCTGCGCTACAACTCGCAGAACCCGAACGATCAGCTCCTGATCAGGGGTCTGTATTCCGTTGTGAGCGGCACGCTCACGCAGAACGCGAACATGGCGGGGTATTCCTTCACCTATCCAGACGGAACGACGAGAACTCTCGCGCAAATGTTGGATCTCGTCGGCACCACTGGCACTGAAGGGGATGACATTCTCATTCTCGGATCGGCGGGAACTCTGACCGGAGCCGGCGGTAACGATTTGTTGATCGGCTCGTCGGGTGCGGACCAGCTCAACGGCGGCGCGGGTAACGACACGCTCGATCCGGGCAGTGCCGGCACCGATACGCTCGCCGGCGGCACGGGTGATGACACCTACCTGGTCAGCCGCAGCGGCATCACGATCACAGAGCTCGCCAACGAAGGCGTGGACACGGTGAAGGCGTCGCTGACGTTCGCGTTGAACGACACGGCGCTCGTGAATGTCGAGAACGTGACGCTGACCGGAAGCTCGGCAATCAACGCGACCGGGAACTCGCTGGCCAATGTGCTCATCGGCAATACCGGCAACAACACTCTCGATGGCGGCATTGGCAACGACACGCTCGTCGGCCTCGAAGGCAACGACACGCTGACGGGCGGCGTTGGCAACGACACCCTGAATGGTGGTCTGGGCGACGACACCTATAACGTCGACAGCACGAGCGACGTGGTGAATGAAGTTCTGGGTGAGGGAACTGACACCATCGTCACCACGGTGCAGCTGAGCGGCAACCTCGCGGCCAACGTGGAGAACCTGACATTGTCGGGAAGCATCGCGAATGGCACGGGCAACGAGCTTGCCAACTCGTTGGTCGGCAATGCGGCCAACAACACGCTCACCGGCAACGACGGCAATGACACACTGAACGGAGGAAGTGGGACGGACACCTTGGTAGGTGGACTGGGCGACGACGTTTACGTCGTCGACACCACCACCGACACCATCACCGAGGTGGCGAACCAGGGGACCGACACGGTGCAGTCCAC
The DNA here is from genome assembly GCA_035995425.1 of Steroidobacteraceae bacterium. Classification (GTDB taxonomy): domain Bacteria; phylum Pseudomonadota; class Gammaproteobacteria; order Steroidobacterales; family Steroidobacteraceae; genus CADEED01. Next base: position 53,029 of record DASYKM010000016.1, on the reverse strand, counting down.
CGTGACGTTTACCTTGAACACGACACCGCTCGCCAACGTGGAGAACCTCACGCTGAGCGGCGGTTCTGTGATCAGTGCCACTGGAAACGCTCTGGCCAATGTGCTGACCGGCAACTCCGCCAACAATACGCTCACGGGTAACGATGGTGCCGACACCCTGAACGGCATGGGCGGCACCGACACCTTGGTAGGTGGGCTGGGCAATGACCTCTACGTCGTCGACACGACGACGGACGTCATCACCGAGACAGCGAATCAGGGCACGGACACCGTGCAGTCGTCCGTGACGTTCACGCTGAACACTACGCCGCTCGCCAACACGGAAAACCTGACGCTCACCGGCGGTGGCATCATCAACGCGACCGGAAATGCGCTGGCGAACGTTCTCGCGGGAAACTCCGGCAACAACGCACTCGACGGCGGCGCCGGCGATGACACGTTGAACGGCATGGGCGGCACGGACTCGCTCGTTGGCGGCCTCGGAGCCGATACTTATCAGTACACGAGCGGCGGCGGTGCCGACACCATCAACAACGTGGCCGCGGACAGCCTGATCGATCGACTGCAATTCACCGATCTCGCTTCAACGCAGGTCGCGTTCTCACGCACCGGCAACAACTTGGTGATGACACGCGTAGGCGTGACCGGCGACACGGTCACCGTGACCAACTGGTTCTCCGCGACCGCCAATCGGCTCGACTTCGTGAACTTCACGAATGTGGAAAAGACCGCGGCGCAGATCGATACCCTGGTCGCGGGCGGCGGCGGAACCTTCTTGACGGCCGGCGGCGGGCTCCAATCTTTCATGAGTTCTCCGGACATATTCGACGCCGTCGATCGCGTCAATGCTTTCATGCCCGGCGTGAGCCGCGCTCCGTGGCGCGCCACCCTGGCGGAGTCACTGATCGCGGCCGAACAAATTCAGGTGGCCGCTAAGGTCAGCGGCAAACAACCGGGTGTCCGGTGGCAGCCGATCAAGGACTACGGATCAACCGATTCGATCGATATAGCCGTCGATCGCCTGGCGAGCGCGATGGCGTCGTTTGGAGCGGAATACAGCGTCATCTCCGACGGCTCGCTCGGGCGCGAGGCCATCGAGTGCGGAGTCGTAGCCGCGGATCCCGTGGCGGAAATACACATGTTGCGCAATCCGGCGCTGGGACGATTGCTCGGTCACGCGGCGGAGAGCCACTTCTAGGTTGCAAGGCGCCGTCCGGATGGGCTCATCACCTTTCCGTCCGGCCGGAGATTTCTCGAAGGCGACAATGTGAGTTGCGGTCGGCCCAGCGAAGCGACGCCTTCTAGAAGCGCAGTTACTTCGTTGCTACCAAGACGGGGTAGGTCGGGCTATTTGTCTGTGATGCACGAATCGAATTCATGGAATCCAGTTGGATCGGCGGCGGCGATACAGCAGGCGCAAGCGAGTTGGGAGCGGATGTGCTGAGCCAGCCTGAAGGGAATTGTCATTGCGGGAGTGCATCGTGTACGAATTGATCGCATTGGCGATTCTTGCTGCGTACATCTATCTAGCTCTGTTGATAGGCCGCCGCGTTTACCGCGCGTCGCAGAAACGTTCGCTGCAAGTGCTCGTATCCACGCTTCTCATATGCCTGCCTTTCTATGATTTGATCATCGCCTATTTCGTATTTGAACAGTTTAGCCGCCAACATCCGGGAGTCTCGGTTACTACGAAGTACGAGATATCCGGGTTAGTAGTCGAAGGGCGCGTCGTCAGGAAGCCGCTAGATGGCTTGTACTCACCATTTTCAGTGGCGCTGCAATACTACGAATATTCGAGGGACATGGTGTCAGTGAAGACACTTGCGTCGAAGGAGCCGCTGAGAGCATACGTGCAGTTTCGTATTGTCGCTCCGACTGATTCCACTTGCGTTGAGCCATTGCACGAGGGAGGAAGTAGGAACGCTCCGATTGCGGGATGCATCGGTGTTAGCTCGACCGACGCACCGATCAGCAGGTTTGCGCTACTTGAGGAACCGGATCGTCGACTCGCTCCTGATGGCTTATTGCGTGACACGTCGAGGTTCGTTCCGATTGCGTACACGCATAGCAGGGTGCGTGACCTGCAGAGCGGGGCGCTTGTCGCAGAAGTCTGGGGCTTTGGTGTTCCGCCTTGGTGGGGAACACCGGATTTTGCGTGGTACACGCGCCAAAACCCGGGCGGACTCAGTGCGAAGAGCGCGCTGAGGCCGTCAAAGTAACTTTGGATTCTCGTGAGGTGTTGTCGTGTCAACAGTATCTAAGTTGGTTTGTAACATTGTGACACGGCCTCCGAATCAGTTGCGGTCTTGGCGCCGGTCATCACCGGTTGCGATGAAATGCGCAGCCACGCGGAGTTGCGTTGGACCGAGCCGGGGACTCTGGCATCCGGCGAAACGGTTCTTTTTCGTCGGTACGTCGAGATGTAGCGTCACCGTGCGCTGGGCGGCGGATTCTCTTCCGCTCTTCAATTCAAGACTTCGAGTATTGAATTTGTCGAAGGCGGCGACAGAGCTTCAATCTGGGATGCACCAATGGTGCCGATTGTGCTTGACAAAAATTCCGTCAATAACGAGTGGATAGTTGTTGCCATCGGGGCGACAAGAACGAAGAATTTACGGGAGAAGATTTTCTCGACGGCGGTGCCGGCAACGACTGGCTGCAGGGATCGCACGCTGTGGACACCTTGTTCGGCGGCGCCCGCAACGATGTGAGATGCAGTCGACGTGGCGAAGCCGCGCTTCGCCGAAGCGCAGTTACCTTGTGAGTCAGGCCGTTTCCCGTTAATGCACAAATCGAATTCATGGAATCCAGGTGGCGTTTTTGCGCCAGTGATGCGCCATGTAGATAGATAGCGCGTGTAGAGAAGTGTGCGATTTGATCGTGTGCCGATAAGGAGACTCTGGTGGGTGCGGCTATTTTTGTGGTGCTGGTGCTGGCGTTCTGGTTTCCTGTGAGGCAACTGCGCAGAGCGCTCGAGGTCGATGCGCCGAATCGAAAGCGAGTGGTGCTGATCTGGTCAGGTAGCGTCGTGCTGATGGTTGGCTGCGTAGTACATTATTTTTTTGCGCCGCTCGGCGCACTTTCGGTTCGCGTGGCGTGCGAAAGCGACGGAGGAACACAAATATTCAGAACGGTTAAGGTCGATGGATATTGGCACGGTGAAGCGGAATGGGCAGTGGGCGCACCCGAATCGGACTGTGGGCTATGCGTAGAGCAGGTGGCGAGTGGGGATTTCGCATATGTCTATTTCGAATTGCCAAAACAGCCGATAATGGGTCGCTCTGTCAGTCAGTTGGTGCGCTATCAATTGGCAGTAGTTGGAGACGCCAACTGCCTAGCGGACCGCAGTCAGCGCGGCATCAAGGGCGGCCAATGCGTTGCCATCGTGCCGCTGGAGACGCCGCCTTCAGACGGGTATCGATACCGCAGTACGTTGCAACAATACCGCGGTCTGCTGGGCATCTCTTTGCTCGAGCAAGCGCGATCGATCATCGACGTTAACTCTCGCGAGGTAATCGCTACTCACCGCTACTTTTCGTACGCGACACCATTTGAGGCGCAAGGAAAGCTTGTTGCTAGCTATCACTGCTTGGACCCCGCGGAGAGGCGGTTTGTTGACAATCCAGAGAAGCGATTCATTGACTCCGTGCTGCGCCAAACGTCAAAAACGCGGCCTAGCAATCTGGAACCAGTGCCATGAGTTCGATTGTTGAACAGTATCTTGCCAATCTGCTGGCTGATGCCGCGTACGTGGATTTTGGCAGTGTGGCATCCGGTCAAACGCTGGTGGGCGAGAAGCCACTTCTAGATTGCAACGCGCCGCCCTGATGGGCTCACCACCTGTCCGGATGGCGCCCGCATTCGCTGCAGCCGGCACCACAACCCCGCAATCGCTCGCCAGCCGCTCGATGCTGGCGCACGCGCGCCGCAATTCACCGTGGCGCGAGAAAATTTCAGCCGCTTCGCGTGATAGCCGTCTCCATTTCGTAGCTATTCGGCTGTTAGTGTCGTTTGCATGAAAACGAGACCTGCGAAACATTTCCTGCTCGCCTCTGATTTCGATCAGACGCTGAGCTTCAACGACTCGGGTTCCGAGCTGAGCGAGTTGCTCGGGATCACCAACTTCGAACAGAAGGTCGCGGGGCTTTCCGCCAGCCACCTCGTGCAACAGGGCGGTGAGCTCGCCTATCTGATCCGGCACGACCCCGAATTCCGCGGCGTGCGCCGTGAGCATCTCGTCGAAGCCGGCCGGCGCGTGCGACTCAAGAAGGGCCTGCCAGCCTTCGTCGAAATCCTCGAGCAGGGCGTCGACGGCAACCAGTTCTCCTTCTATGTGGTCTCGGCGGCACCGCGCGAAGTGGTGGTGTCGGCGCTGGATGGCATCGTGCCCGCCGACCACATCTTCGGCACGGACCTGGACTACGACCCGCACACCGGCGAAGTGCGCTCGATCAATCGCGTGCGTGCTGGCTTCGGCAAGGTGGCGGTGCTCGATGAGCTCGGCGATCGACTCGGGATCAGCCCGGATCGCGTGATCTACGTCGGTGACGGCAGCTCCGACATCCATGTGATGCTTCACGTGAACAACGGTGACGGATTCACGATCGCGGTGTCCGAAAACCGTCAGCTGGCGCGCATCGCACAGAGCACGGTGCTCAGCGACAACGCGAGCAGTGTGCTGGTGCCGGTGCTCGACCAGGTGCTGGGCCTGCGCACGACGGAGATCCGTGCGCTGCTCGAATCGACCGGCCTGGTGCTCGACGACTGGCAGCGCGATAGAACCGATCGCGTGCTGATCCGCGAGTGGGCGCCGCTCGCGACCGCGAGCTGAGGGCGACAATGACCGACATGTTAGGGTGGGTCGCGACCGCGGTTTTCGTGGGCTCTTACTTCTTCAAACGTCCTGCGTTACTGCGCGCGGCGCAGATGTCGGGCGCCGCACTCTGGATCGTCTATGGCGTGCTGATCGGAGCGATTCCGGTGGTCGTCGCCAACGGCCTCGTATTCGCGGCGGCGGCCTGGACGCTGGCCCGCGCGAGACAACCGCTCGCCGGCGATTCGAACAGCTGATGACCCGGTCGTAAGTTTCGTCGTACGGCGATAAGGTTCTTCGCCAACGCAAACATATGACGGTTGATGTCCGTTATTGACCGACGGATGTCCGCAATTCCCGTCGAAGCTCGTCTAAACGTAACAGATGCTTTTGTTACGTTCATTGCCCGACCTCGCTGCCTGCAGCGCCGATGCGCTCGAGACGCCGCGCGCGCGGAACGGGCAGGAGAACTGCATCATCTGGGGCCGGTCGCGTCACGCTGAATTCGGTCCCTATCCACCCACACTGTCGATTCGCGCCGTGTGGGGCGGCACCCAGTACTGCCATTTGCCAGGACGAACCATCGCCGTCGACGACGACAGCTTCCTGATCCTGAATCCTGGCCGGGTCTGTTCCACGAGCATTCGCGCCACCCAGCCGGTTGAGTCGCTGACCATCTGTTTTCAGCCCGAAATGGTCGGCGCCGCGGAGCACGCGCCCGAGTTCATCGAGAACCTCCAGCCGCACGACGGCACGGTCAGCCCGGTCCTGAAATTCATCAGGGCCCATCTGTCGCGCGGACTGCTCGACGAAGACTGGTACGAAGAGCAGCTGGTCTTCCTGCTGGAACGCATGCACTGCCGCCAGGCGAAAGTGGTCGAGCAGGTGGACCAGCTGGCGCTCATCCGTCCGGCCACGCGCCGCGAAGCCTATCGACGCATCGCGCTCGCCACCGACTTTCTGCTGACGCACTACGTCGAGGACGTCGACCTCGACACGCTGGCGGGCATGGCCTATCTATCGAAGTTCCACTTCCTGCGGCTGTTTCGGCTGATTCACGGAATCACGCCGCGTACCTACCTGCAGCGCAAGCGTGTGGACGTGGCCGTGCGCCTGCTCGAATCGACACAGATGACGATCGGCGAGGTGGCGGCGAGCGTCGGCTTCGCGCATGCGTCGACGTTGCTCAGGCACGTGCGGCGCCGGACCAAGCTGTCACCGCGCCAGTTCCGCGACCGCATGTCGAGGCCGGGTGGCATGACGCACCGGCACGCCGAGCATTCGCAATTGCAGCCCGACTAAATAGCAATCGCTGCACGATCGGGGAGTAACCCTGTTGCTACCGTCGCACAACTAGTTTTCTTGCAGTAGGGAGTCTTCAATGTCTAGCTATTCCGTTCGCCGCGCGGTTCGCCGCGCGCTGCTGTCCGCGGCCTTGGCCGCAGGCGCGATACCCTCTTCACTGGTCTTTGCGCAGGACGCGCCGGACCCGCAGGCCGAGCCGCTCGAGGAAGTCGTGGTCACCGGTTCGATCCTCCGGCGCACCGACTCGGAAACGCCCTCACCAGTCACCGTCATCAACGCCCAGGAGCTGGAACAGCGCGGCATCAACACGGTGTCGGAGGCGGTACAGCGCCTGTCGGCCAACAATGCCGGCACCATTCAGTCGGGCTGGAACGCGTCCGGCAATTTTGCCTCCGGCGCCACTGCGCCCTCGCTGCGTGGCCTCACGGTGCAGAACACGCTGTCCGTCGCCGACGGCCTGCGCTTGGCGCCGTATCCCTACGCGGATGACGGCCAGCGCAATTTCGTCGATCTCAACACCATTCCCAGCGGCATCGTCGAGCGCATTGAAATCCTGCGCGACGGTGCGTCTTCGACATACGGTGCCGACGCCATCGCCGGCGTCGTCAACATCATCACCAAGAAAGAAATCAAGGGCGTGCACATCGGCGGCGCGAGCGCGCTGTCGCAAGAGGGCGGCGGCGATGAAAATCGCGTCGATCTGACCTGGGGCTTCGGCGACCTCGAATCGCAGGGTTTCAATTTCTACATCAGCGGCGAATACCTGAAGTCCGATCCGCTGTGGGCGCGCGATCGCGGCTATCCGTTCAACACCTACGACCTCACTCGCAAGTGCGGCCCCAGCGGCAGCTGCATGAACAACACCAACTGGAACGGTGTCACCGCGGAAGTCGGCGACGTGCCGGCGTCTTTCAGCGGCTTGCAAGCCGTTCCGGGTGTCACCCTGATTCGTCCCGTCACGACTGCCGGTGCCGCGGTGGGTGCGGGCCGTTATCAGTTTCTCAATCCGGGTGCGGGCTGTCGCGAGTGGCCCACGGTCAACATCACCGCCAACCAGTCGGCTACCTCGCCGCTGAGCATCTGCGAGGTCAACTTTCAGGGCGCCTACCAGATGCTGCTGCCGGACATCGAGCGCACCGGCCTGTCGCTGCGCTTCACGGCCAACGTGGGTGAGAACGCGCAGTTCTACTCGATGGCTAACTTCTACAAGACCGACACTTTTTCCACGGTCATTCCACAGGGTTTGAACGGCACCCCGCCGCCGCCGCGGCCGGCGGGGCTGAGCGCGTACAACGTCATCCTTCCCGTCTACGTGTGCTCCGCGGGCATCGGCACGCCGAACGGTCTCAACACCGGCTGCACCGCCGCCAATGGCGTGCTCAACCCCAGCAATCCGTTCGCCGCGGCGGGCCAGACGGCACAGGCTCTGTTGCGTGCGCCATTTCCGCGCACCAACGAAACCGATTCGCGCGCGATCCGCGCGGTGGTCGGAATCGACGGCAGCTTTGCCGAAGACTGGCGTTACTCGGCCAGCCTCACTACTTCCGAGATCGGCGTGAATCGCGACCAGGCGGGCTTCATGATTCCGCAGCGGGTCATGGACGTGGTCGCGCAGGGCACCTTCAACTTCTCCGATCCGCGCGCGACGCCGCAGGACATCTGGGATTACATGGAGCCGACGGCCAGCGAGTACTCCACCTCACGGCTGTGGCAGGCGCAGGGCACGATCGCCAAGGATCTGTTCGACCTGCCGGGCGGCGCGCTGCAGGCGGCGCTGGGCGCGTCGTTTCGCAAGGAGTCGATCGTCGCTCCGAGCGCCAACCCGGCCAACAACTCCGCGCCGTACGAGCGCTATTACACGATCAACGCCGTCGGCACCTCCGGCAGCCGCGACGTGAAGTCGGCGTTCTTCGAGATCAATGCGCCCGTTCTTCATCAGCTCGAGCTGATGGCTTCCGGACGGTTCGACGACTACTCCACCGGCCAATCCAACTTCTCACCGAAAGTCGGGTTCAAGTTCACGCCCATCGAGCAGCTCGCCGTTCGCGGCACCTTCTCGAAGGGTTTCCGCATTCCGAGTTTCAACGAGGCGTTTGGCCTGCCGACCACCGGCTTCGTGCTGCGCACCGTGAACTGCGCGACAGCCGCGGCCTACTGCGCCGCGCATGGCAACAATGCCTATGCGACCAACCAGTACGCGCTGGGCCTCACGCAGACCGGCAATACCGAGCTCGACCCGGAAAAGGCGACTTCATTTACCGCCGGTCTCGTGATCGAGCCGATGACCAACCTCAGCTTCACGCTCGACTACTGGAACATCGAGGTGAAGAACCTGATCACGGGCGTCACCAACACGGCGCCCGCCGAGGCGGCGTACTACGCGAACAACGGCGTCGTGAATCTTCCGGGCCTCACGGTCATTCCGGGAATTCCCGATCCGGCGTTCCCGAATGCGCTGCCGTCGCTCGGCTTCATCCAGACGTCGTTTGCCAACCAGGACAAGCAGGAAGTCAGCGGCATCGATCTCGGCGCCAATCTGACCATTCCGCTCGGCGACACGCTCACGTTGCACAGCAACCTCGATGCTTCGTACCTGCAGAAGTACGAGCTGACGACCGATGCAGGCGCTGTCTCCCGCTACGACGGCACGCTGAGTCCTTGCAACATCACGTCCTGCTCGGGCTCGCCGAAATGGCGAGCTTCCTGGCAGAACACGGTGGAGTTCGGCAAGACCACCCTGTCGCTGACCGGTTACTACACCAGCGGCTATGAAACAGGTGCGATCGACCTGGGTGGCGTGAGGGGCGATTGCCTGGCGAACGCGGCCGCGGCCACGCAGACGCTGTCGTACGTCGACGGCACACCGGTGAACTGCAACGCGAAGGCGACGTTGAATGCCGACTTCACGATCCGTCACCAGTTCAACGACAAGTACACGGTGTATGCCGACGTGCTGAACGTGTTCGACATCGCTCCTCCGTTCGAGCCGTCGGCGGCTTACAGCACCTTCTGGTTCAATCCGGCGTGGGCAGGTCCGAATATCCTCGGCCGCTACTTCCGGCTCGGTGCCAAGATCGATCTCTGACAAGAAGTTCGTGGCGTGAAATCGGGGCGACCGCCGGGTCGCTCCGTTTTTTATGCCTCGCGACCGTCGATCCAGCTCCGCAGAACCGTGACGGTTTCATCGACCAGCAGCAGGTTCGCGCGCCGGCCCGGCGCGAGGTAGCCCATCTCGCCGCCCAGTTTCAGGAACTCCGCCGGCGACGCGCTGGCCATGCCCACGGCCTCGGGCAGCGACAGCCCTAACAAGTCCACCGCATTGCGCACCGCGCCCGCCATGTCGAGATGCGCGCCGGCCAGGCGGCCCTCGTCGTCGACGATCTTGTCGCCGTCGACGGTGATCAGGCGGCCCTGGATCCGGAATTCCTTCACGTCCGCGCCGACGCTCGGCATGGCGTCGCTGACCAGCATGAACCGGTCATGCCTCTTGGCGCGCAGCGCGATCTTCAACACCTCCGGGTGAACGTGGTGCCCGTCGACGATGAGACCGGCCCAACTATCGGCGTGCGCCAGCGCGGCGCCGACGGCGCCCGGATCCCGATTCCCGAGCTGAGACATGGCATTGAACAGGTGCGTGAAGCCGCGCACGCCGGCGGCGAGCGCCGGCTGCAGCTCATCGAATGTCGCATTGGTGTGGCCGGCGGACACGATCACCCCCGCGGCGTCGAGCGCGCGGATGATCGCGGGCGTGGTGCGCTCGGGCGCCAGTGTCACCATGGTCACGCCGCCGGTCGGAGTAGATAGCAGCTGCACCGCGTCCCCATCCAGCGTGCGCAGCTTGCTCGCGTCGTGCACGCCGCGGCGCTCTTCGCTGAGGAACGGACCTTCGATGTGTATGCCGAGCACCCCGGGCACGCCGCGGGCGATGGCCTGGCGGACTGCCTCGATGGCGCGCGCGACCACCGAAAGATCATCGCTGATCAGTGTCGGCAGGAAGCCGGTGGTGCCGAACCGGCGATGCGCGCGGCCGATCGCGGCGATGCTCTCGACCGTGGGATCGTCGTTGAACAGCACTCCGCCGCCGCCGTTCACCTGCGTGTCGATGAAGCCCGGCACCAGGAGCTGGCCGTTCAGATCGATGCTGCGATCGGAGCCGATGACTTCGCGCGCATTGACCACCGCTTCGATGCGGCCGTCGCGCACCAGCAAGGTTCGGCCGCTTTCGATGCCGGCGCCGGTGAGCATTCGTCCATTCCTGAATGCCAGCAGCATCAGACGGTCTCGGTCACTTTGTTGAGATGCGGCGGGCGATCGGGATCGAGCCCGCGCGCCAACGCCAGCGCGTTGGCCATGGCGTAGAAAGACTGGATGGTCAGCAGCGGCTCGACCACCGGGTGCGCCTCGATGATGGGCAGCGAGGTCGCGCCGCGCGCTTCGGCGCCGGCCAGCAACACTTGCGCGCCGCGCGCGGCGAATTCAGCGGCGAGCTCGGCGATGCCGGCGCGCGTGTCATCGCGCTGCGTGAACATGAGCACCGGAAACGCCGTGCGCACCAGCGCCATCGGGCCGTGCTTGACCTCGGCGGAACTGAACGCTTCGGCATGCAGGCCGCAGGTTTCCTTGAGCTTGAGCGCGGCTTCCTGCGCCACGCCCAGGCCATATCCGCGTGCCACCACGAACAGGTTCACCGCGTCGCGCAGGGTTTCGACCGCCTTCGACCAGTCGCAGCTCCACGCGCGCGCCAGCAGCTCCGGAAGCTGCGGCAGCACGGCTAACAATCTTCGGTCTTCGGTCCAGTTCGCCACCAGCTGCGCGATGCAGGCCAGCGAGGCGATGTACGACTTGGTGGCGGCCACGCTGGTCTCGGGCCCGGCGTGCAGGGGCACGGCGACATCGACCAGCTGCATGAGCGGCGAGTCCGGTGTGTTGCACAAGGCGATCGTCACCGCACCGCCTTCCTTGGCGTTGCGCGCGGCGGCGAGCAGGTCGGGGCTCTTGCCCGACTGCGATATCACGATGAACAGCACGTCATCGAGATCCGCCGGCGATTCATAGATCGAGCTCACCGATGGCGCGGCCGAGGAGGTGAGCACATGGGTGTGCGATTCGATGAGGTACTTGGCGTAGGTCGCGGCGTGATCCGAGCTGCCCCGGGCGCAGGTCACCACGGCGCGCGGCTGCTCCGCACGAAGCCGCGCGCCGAGCTCACGCAGCAGCGGCGCGTTCTGCGCGAGCTGCGTGCCGACGACGCGCGCGCTGTCGGCCGCCTCGAGGAACATGCGGGTCGGGTTCACGATGAGGCGCTGAGCTCCGCCACGAAATCGTAAATGTCGCCGCGGTAGTAAGACTGCGAGAACTCGACCGCGCGGCCGTCCTTCAAGTAGCCGACGCGCGCCACTAACAACCCGGCGTCGCTCTCCTTGGCCTTGAGCAGCTTGGCCTGCTCGGCCGTGAGCAGCACCGCGCGCAGGCGTTGCAGCGCGCGCACCGGCCGGTTGCCGGTGACCTCGAGGGCCTCGTACAGCGAAGTCTCGACCGCGTCGACCGAAGGCAGGCAGCTGCTGAGAACGGTCGCGTATTCGAGCGCCATCGGTGCGTCGTCGGCGTAGCGGATGCGATGGAAGCGGAACACCGGCGTCCCGGGGCTCGACCGCAGCGTCAGCGATTCTTCGGGAGTGACCGTGCCGGACGCCTTGTTGATCCAGACGCTGCGCGGCTCGCGACCGCGCGCACGCATGTCTTCGGAGAACGAGGTGAGCTTCGCGAAATTCTTCTCGACCCGGTTGCTGACGAAGGTGCCCGAGCCCTGCTTGCGCACCAGCAGGCCTTCTTCGACGAGTTCGTCGATGGCCTTGCGCACGGTGATTCGCGATACGGAAAGCATCTCGGCGAGATCGCGTTCGGGTGGCAATGCGTCGTCGGGGCCGACGACACCGGTTTCGATCGCGGATCGCAGCGCGCGTTGTAGTTGTTGATAGAGCGGCTGATCGCTCGATTCATCGAGTGGTGCCAGTAACTGCGTCAGTGATGCCAAGTCCTTCTCCCCCTGCAAATTTCCGACGCAACCATGCCATCTGCATATGACCAATGCAATACCAATCTGCTTCTTCTTCACCACAAATGGGACAAGAGTTCTTCGGTGAATAGACGAAAGTAGCGAAATTGGTACGCAAGGGACTGGTTTTCTCAATTCGATTGGTACTATATTGGCCTCTAATTGGTCCGCACACAAAACAGCAGGGGATAGGAGTCTCTATGAACATCACACGATCAACCTTGATCGGTACGGCGGTAGCGTTCGCCTTGTATCACCAGTCCGCAGCGGCCCAGACGGCCACGGCTGCTTCAGCCAACTCAGCTGCTGATGTCGAGGAACTCGACGAAGTCATCGTCTCGGGCATCCGCGCGAGTCTCCAGCAATCGCTCGACGTCAAGCGCAATGCCGACGCGCGCCTGGAAGTCGTGACGGCCGAAGACGTCGGCAAGCTTCCGGCACACAACGTGGCCGACGCTCTGCGAGGCCTGCCCGGCGTGAACATCAGCTCGTCCAGCGCCGATGAAGGCGGCTTCGACGAATCCGATCGCGTCAGTCTGCGTGGTACCAGCCCGAGCCTGACCCAGACGCTCATCAACGGCCACAGCGTCGGTTCGGCTGACTGGTTCGTGCTGAGCCAGGGCAACAACGTCGGGCGCAGCGTCAGCTACACGCTGCTACCGTCTGAGCTGGTCAACTCGGTGGAAGTCAACAAGTCCGCACACGCCAGTTTGCAGGAAGGTGGCACCACCGGCACCGTCAACATCCTCACGCGCAAGCCGTTTCAATTCGACAAATCGCTGACCGTCGAGGCTTCGCTCGGCAGCGTGTATTCCGACCAGGCTGATTCCTATGATCCGCAGCTGTCGGGACTGCTCAACTACAAGAACGAGGACGGTACCTTCGGCGTGTTGCTGCAGGTCTTCAAGGAAGAGCGTTCACTGCGCCGCGATGCGCAGGAGATTCCGGGCGGCTTCTTCACGATCGGAGCCGGCGATCCGGTCGCTGCCACGAATCCGGACCTGGTGGGCGTGCAGGCACCTGGCCTCATCGGTGCGACGCTGTTCGAACAGGTCCGCGATCGCAGGGGCGGCTTGCTGGAAGTGCAATTCAAACCTTCAGACAACCTGACCTTGGGATTGAGCGGCTTCCTCTCGGACATGGACGCCAACAACTACAACCGCAATTTCATGCTGTGGGGCGGTAACTTTGCACGCGCCCAGGCGCCGCAGCCGGGATACACGGTCGAGAATGGTGTGCTGACCAGCGCGACGTATGCAGGCGTGGCCGGCCAGGACTACGCGGTCTACGACATGATTTCCCGTGAAGCCACGGCGAAGAGCAACTACATCACCTTCGATGCAGACTGGAAGATCAATGACACATTGAGCTCGAAGTTCCAGGTGGGAACGACCGAGGGCAAAGGCTCGACGGAGCGCCAGTTCATTGCCGAAGTGACCACGAACCGCGGCGGCGGCGCCAGCTGGACCAGTCATGGCACCAGCTCGCCACTGGATTGGACCGTAGGTGGCGATAGCACTCCGACCGGCGTGACCGGTTTCGGGACCTGGGGCAACCAGGAAGTCACCGCCATAGATAGTGAAGACTGGATCACCCTGGATTTCAGCAAGAACCTCGACACCGGTGCCCTGACGTCGCTCGACTTCGGTGCCCGTTACGCCGACCACGAGCGTGAAACCCAGTCGCCGGAAGGCGCGAGCCCCGGGGACATCTGGTCCGATCTGCAAACTGGCCAGATCGCTGCCTACCCGAGCGACTTCGCCGGCAGCATCGATGGCACGTTCCCGCGCGCCCTGTGGTACTTCACCCCGAACGCGCTGCGCGAGTCGATCCTGGCCAACTCCACCTGGCTGTCGAACAACGACGGCGCGACCGGTCGTCACAACTACGGTGGTGAATGGAAGGTGGCTGAGAAGAATCTGGCCGCCTACGTGCAGGCGAACTTCGGCGGCGAGGAATGGAGCGGCAACGTCGGCGCGCGCTACGTCGACATCGATCAGGAGATCAATTCCTACCAGGCGGTTGCGTCCGCGGCGAATGCGGACGTCAGCAGCCTCTTCGGCAACTGGATCTACCAGAACACCAACAACAAGCACAGCAAGGTGCTGCCGAGTGCGAATCTGAAGTTCCACATGGCCGACGATGTGGTGTTCCGCTTCGCGGCTTCGCAGACCATGACTCTGCCGGACTATTCGGCACTGGGCGCTTCCAGCTGGGGCTCGGATCTGAACAGGACCGGCGGCGGCGGCAATCCGAACCTGAAGCCGGTGATGTCCACCAACTTCGATGGCAACCTCGAGTGGTATTTCATGCCGCGCGGATTGCTGTCCATCGGGGCGTTTTCGATGGATCTGAAGGACTACGTCGCCTTCGGCACCGAGAACCGGCAGCTGTTCAGCGAGCTGACCAATCAGCTCGAGACCTATCTCGTCTCCGTTCCGGTCAACTCCAACGGCTCAGTGACGGGCCTGGAGCTGGTGTACGAGCAGCCGATCGGCGAATCGTTTGGCGTCAACGCCAACTACACCTTCGCGGATGGCAAGACGGCGCACACCTGGGCGGACGGCAGCAACAATCTGGTGGGCACCTCGAAGGACACCTACAACGTGGGCGCGTATTTCGAGAACGAGAAGTTCAGCGCGCGTGCGACATACTCCTATCGCACCAAGTTCCTGATCGGCCTGTCGGGCACCAACCCGTACTACCAGGACGATTTCGGGACTGTGTCGCTGGCGCTCAACTACAAGCCGACCGAGTGGATCAATGTCAGCCTGGACGCGTTGAACCTCAACAGCCCGACTCTGACTTACTACCAGAGTGCCACGGCCCCCACCGCGTTCTATAACAACGGCCGCCAGTTCTATCTCAACCTTCGCTTCAAGTTCTGATCGAACACCCCGCAGTCCCTTCCGGGGCTGCGGGTCTTCCGCGCCGAACACAGCCGATCCTCGTATCCGCACGCCGCGCTTGCCCGCGCATCGCGAGTTGCTTGCGCGCGTATATCAGGCAGGATTCAGCTTTTCCGCTACGGCTGAGCTTTCGGGGGCAAGCAGACCATGACGAACCAGATCTTTCGCATTGCACTCTGTTCCGTGTTCGCGCTGGTGGGCGCGTGCGGCAAGGATGCCGCGGCTCCGAAGCCGGCGCGGCTCAAGGTGCCGTTCACCGGATTGATTCCCGCGCCGAGTGACATCAGCGGGGCGGTGGGAAACTTCCGCGTCGAAGCGCCCACCGACATTCTTTATTCGGGCGGCGAAGGCGCGGGCGCCACCGCCGAATATTTCGTCGAGCTCATCAAGCAGCAGCGCAGCGACCTGGCTTTCGAAAAACCGCGCGAGGGTTCGCCGGCATCGGGAAGCATCGCTTTCGTGCTCGCCGCCGATCAGGCCGGCGCCACGAAAGATCTGGGCACGGAAGGCTATGTGCTCGAGGTTGCGCCCAAGAGCGTCACCGTCACCGCGCGCACGCCGGCCGGACTCTTCTATGGTGCCGTCACACTGTGGCAGCTCATCACCGTGAAACCGATGCAGGGTCTGTCCGTCGATCTGCCGGCGCTCAAGATCACCGACGCACCGCGTTTCGCCTGGCGCGGCCTCATGCTCGATTCGGCGCGGCACTTTCAGTCCCCGGAGTACGTCAAACAATTCATCGACTGGATGGCGCTGCACAAGCTCAACGTACTGCACTGGCACCTGGTCGACGACCAGGGCTGGCGGCTGGAGATAAAGAAGTATCCGAAGCTGACTTCGGTGGGTGCGTGGCGCGTACCGGCCGGCGCCGCGCCGCGTGCGGACATCGATCCGAAGACTGGCAAGCCGCGCCAGTACGGTGGCTTCTATACCCAGGACCAGGTTCGCGACATCGTGGCGCACGCGGCCGCGCGGCACGTCACCGTGCTGCCGGAGATCGAGATGCCGGGCCACGCCAGCGCGGCGGTCGTTGCCTATCCACAGCTCGGTGTCACCAACAACCCGCCGAAAGCGGTGCCGGCCGATTGGGGCATCTATCCCACGCTGTTCAACATCGATGACGCGACCTTCGGCTTTCTCGAAGACGTGCTCACCGAAACCATGCAGCTGTTCCCGAGTGAGTACATTCACGTCGGCGGCGATGAAGCGAAGAAAGACGAGTGGCATGCCTCGGCCAAAATCCAGGCGCGCATGAAAGCGCTCGGCGTGAAAGACGAACACGCGCTGCAGAGCTACTTCATCCAGCGCATCGAAAAATTCGTGAACTCCAAGGGCCGCAAGATCATCGGCTGGGACGAGATCCTCGAAGGTGGTCTCGCGCCCAATGCCAGCGTCATGTCGTGGCGGGGCATCGATGGCGCCATCGCCGCGGCCAAGGCCGGTCACGACACCGTGCTGTCGCCGGCGCCGGATCTGTATTTCGATCACTGGCAGAGCGCGGGCGACATCTCCCCCGGCCGCAGCAACACGCTGTCGCTCAAGGGCGTCTATCTATTCGATCCGGAGCCCGCCTCGATCGCACCCGAGCAGCGCAAACACATTCTCGGCCTGCAGGCCAACCTCTGGGCGGAGTTCATGCGCTCCGAGGAACGCGTGACCTACATGGCCTATCCGCGCACCGCCGCGCTCGCCGAAGTGGCCTGGTCGCAGCCCAAGCGCATCAACTGGGACGACTTCCAGAATCGGCTGGAGCGGCAACTGCAGCGCTACGCCACGCTCGGCATCGGCTACGCGCGCGAAACCCCGGTGGTGCCGGGTCCGCGCCGACGCGTGAGTCACGATCTCGAGCAATGCGGCGATGGCTACCTGCTGTCGCTCGAAGACGATGCGCCGCTCAACGGCGAGCGCGCCGTGTTCCTGGTGAACATCTCCAATCCCTGCTGGCTGTGGCGCGACGCGGAGCTGACCAGGGTCAAATCGATCCGCGCCACCGTCGGGCAGATTCCATTCAATTTCCAGATTGGCGAAGACGCCGCGAAGATTCCGCTCGCCAAGCCGACCACGAAGGAGGGCGAGCTGCTGGTCCACGTGGATGGCTGCAACGGCCCGCTGCTCGCGAGCGCACCGCTCGAGCCGGCGGTGTCCAACAACGGGCTCACGGCGTTGCCGCCCATCCTGGTCGACCACCAGGACGGCAAGCACGACCTCTGTTTCATGTTCACACGCGCCAAGGTGGATCCCATCTGGGTGATCGGCGGTCTCGAGCTGGTGGAAAAGTAGCCCGTGTCGATGCTGCTCGCTCCGTTCGCCGGCTGGTGCGCGCCGCTCGATGAAGTGCCGGACGCGGCCTTCGCGCAGCGCATGCTGGGCGATGGCGTCGCCATCGATCCCACCGGCAACGAGTTACGCGCGCCGTGCGATGGCGAAGTGATCTCCATCGCCGCGTCACGCCACGCCGTGGCGTTGCGCGCGGCGAGCGGCGCCGAAATTCTCATGCACGTGGGCATCGATACGGTGGGACTCGCGGGCGAGAGTTTCCACGTGCAGGTGCGCAAGGGCGATCGCGTGCGCGCCGGCGATCTGCTGCTCACCTTCGATCTCGACCTGGTCGGGCGCAAGGCGCCGAGCCTCATGACGCCGGTCATCATCACGAATGGCGAGCGCTTCCGGATCAAACGCGCGCAACTCAATCGTGTGCTGGCGATCGGCGAACCGTTGTTCGAGCTGGAGGAGATTGCCGGCCAGCGCGACGAGGTTGCTACACCCACCGGCGTCCCGGTGATCAGCGAAGCCGTGGTCGTCACGCATGCCCACGGCATTCACGCGCGACCCGCGGCGCTGATCGCGCGCATCGCGAAAGGACTGCCGTACGAGATCGAGATTCGCGCGCGTGGCCGCGGAGCGCGGGCGCGCAGCACCGTTGCGCTGATGTCGCTCGGCATTCGCGGCGGCGACGAGGTGGTGATCGCCGGCTTCGAACCCGCGGCGGCGGCGGGCATCGCTGCCATCGTCAGCGCCATTCGCAATCTCGAAGCGGTGGCTCCGCCGGCACACGTGCGCGTGGCCGACACACCAGTGCCGGCGACGCTGGAACCGGACACTCTGCGCGGCGTCATTGCCAGCCGAGGCCTGGCGCTGGGTACCGCGTTCTATCTGGTGGCGTCCGAGATCCCGGTGATCGAAGCCGGGCAGGGTGCTGGTAACGAGCTGCTGGCACTCGAGCGCGCGCGCGACGTGGTACGCGCCCGCCTGACGCACTTGTCGGTGACGGCGGCACCTACCGTGCGCGAAATCATGACGGCGCACCTGGAACTGCTGGACGATCCCGAACTGATCGATGCGGCGCGAAGTTTCGTGGCCGACGGCAAGAGCGCGGCGTTTGCGTGGCGCGCCAGCCTGCGCGCCGGGGCGCGCGAGCTTCAAGCGACCGGTGACGCGCGCCTCGCCGAACGCGTCGACGATCTGCTCGACCTCGAGACGCAGGTGCTGCTGGCGCTCGACGGCTCACAAGCCAGGCCCTTCGATATTCCGCCGGATGGCATTTTGCTCGCGCGCGATCTCACGCCTTCGCAGCTCATCGACCTCGACACCGGGAAGTTAGGCGGCATCGTGCTCGGCGCCGGTGGCCCCACCTCGCACGTGGCGATCCTCGCCGGCACGCTCGGCATTCCGATGCTGGTGGCGGCGGGGCCGGCATTGCTGGAGATTCCCGCGGGTGCGCCGGTGGCGCTCGATGCCGAAGAGGGCGTGCTGCGCACGAACCTGAGCGCGCAGGCGCTGGCGGCGACGCGAGCCCAGGTCGATCAGCGCCGGGTGCAGCGCGCGCTCGACATCGAAGTGGCGCAGGGCAATTGTCACCTCGCGAGCGGCGAGCGCATCGAAGTGCTCGCGAATCTCACCGGCACGGTCGCCGATGCGAAGCTCGCCGTGGTTGAGGGCGCCGAGGGATGCGGACTACTGCGCACCGAATTCCTGTTTCTCGAGCGCGCAACCGCGCCGGATCGAGATGAGCAATTGCGCTGCTACCAGCAGGTGGCCCAGGTGCTCGGCGGCCGGCCGCTCGTGATCCGCACTCTCGATATCGGCGGCGACAAGCCCATCCCCTATCTACCGCTGCCGCCCGAGGACAATCCGGCCCTCGGGTTGCGCGGCGTGCGCACCAGCCTGTGGCGACCCGACCTGCTCGAAGTGCAGTTGCGCGCGCTGCTGGGCGTGCGGCCGACCTGCCGCATCCTGTTGCCGATGATCACCGACGTCGCGGAGATTCGCGCCGTGCGGCAGGTTCTCGATCGGCTGCGCGCGGAGCTCAGGTCGGCGCGGCCTTTGCTCGGCGCCATGATCGAAACGCCGGCTGCGGCGATGCTCGCCGGAGAAATTGCGCGCGAAGTCGATTTCCTGTCGATCGGGACCAACGATCTGGCGCAGTACACGCTGGCGATGGATCGCGGCCACGCCGAGCTCGCGGCGCGCATCGATGGCCTGCACCCGGCGGTGTTGCGGCTCATCGACGCCACCTGCAGGGGCGCCGCCGTGCATCAGCGGCCCGTCGCCGTCTGCGGTGGACTGGCCTCCGACCCGGCCGCGGTGGCGGTACTTCTCGGTCTTGGCGTGAGCGAGTTGTCCGTGGTTCCCAAACTCATCCCGCAGCTCAAGAGCCTGATTCGCCGCCTGAACTTCGGCTCCTGCCGAACCGTCGCCGGTCGCGCGCTGGCGCTCGAGTCGGCCGAGCAGGTGCGTGCGGCAGTGCACGAGTTGCGATCATGAAAAAGCTCATCTCGAAGCTTCAGCCAATGGGTCGGGCACTGATGCTGCCCATCGCGGTGCTGCCGGTCGCGGCGCTGCTACTGCGGTTGGGCCAGGCGGACTTGCTGGACGTGCCCGCCATCGCCGCGGCCGGCGACGCCATCTTCCAGAATCTGGGATTGTTGTTTGCCATCGGCGTCGCCGTCGGGCTCGCCCAAGAGAATCACGGTGCGGCCGGCCTCGCCGCCGTGGTCGGTTACCTGGTGGCGGCCAACGGTGCCAGGGTGCTCATCGACGTGCCGCCGGAGATCACCGGCAACATTCCCGATACCTTGCAAGGCTTCAAGGATCTGCGGGTGCTCGCCGACGCCGCCTTCCGCGCCAAGGAACTCGCAAAGCTCAGCGTGCCCATCGGTCTGCTGTCCGGCCTCATCGCCGGCTGGGCCTACAACCGCTACAGCGACATTCGCCTGCCTAGCTACCTGGCGTTCTTCGGCGGCCGCCGCTTCGTACCCATCATCAGTGGTTTCGCCGGAGTGATTCTTGCGCTGGCCTTCGGCTTCGGCTGGCAAACGCTGGAGCACGGCATGGATGTCGCCAGCCAGGCGGTACTCCGTTCCGGTGAGGTCGGGCTCTTTGTCTATGGCGTTTTGAACCGCGTGCTCATCGTCACTGGCTTGCATCACATCATCAACAACATGGCCTGGTTCCTGCTGGGGGATTTCAAGGACATCACCGGCGACCTGCGGCGATTCGCCGCCGGCGATCCTTCCGCTGGCGCGTTCATGTCGGGCTTCTTCCCGGTCATGATGTTCGGATTGCCAGGCGCGTGCCTCGCCATGTATCGCACCGCGACTCCGGCCAAGCGCGCAGCCGTGGGCGGCATCCTGTTCTCGATGGCGCTCACGTCGTTTCTCACCGGCGTTACCGAGCCCATCGAATTCGCGTTCATGTTCCTGGCGCCGGTCCTCTACGCGATTCATGCGGTGCTCACCGGCATCGCCATGGTCCTGATGGATGTGTTCGGCGTGCACCTCGGCTTCGGTTTCTCCGCGGGTCTCTTCGACTACGTGCTCAATTTCTCGAAAGCGACGCGTCCGCTGTTGCTGGTGCCGATCGGTCTCAGCTATTTCGCGCTGTACTACGTCCTGTTCCGTTTCGTCATCCTGCGCTTCGATCTGAAGACGCTCGGCCGGGAAACCGACGAGGCATCGGTTGCCGCGGATGCAGGCAAGGACTCCACCTCCGCATCCGGCTGGATCCTCGCTCTGGGCGGCTCGGCCAATCTGAAAGTGGTCGAGGCGTGCACCACGCGCCTGCGGCTGGTGCTGAACGATGTCTCGCGCATCAACGAGCCGGCACTGAAGGCACTGGGCTCGCGGGGCGTATTGCGCCTGGGCGACGGCGCCTTGCAGGTGGTGGTCGGTCCGATTGCCGATCAGCTCGCTTCGGAAATCCGCATGCGGATGCGTTCGCAGGCCGCGCTGCCCAGCCACGGCTCCGAATTCGAAGCAGTGGTCAAGGCGCTGGGCGGCAAGGCCAATATCCGTGCGCTGCACGGAAATGCGAGCCGTCTGTTCCTGGAGGTCCGGGATCCGTCGGCGATCGATGAAAACGCGCTTCGCCAAAGCGTCCGGGCGGTCGCACGCCCGGCTCCACACAGCGTCCACTTGGTGGTGGGGCCCGCGGCAGGCGCCTGGATTGCCCAAATAAAGACCATGATTCCCTAGGGATTCTCTGATCGGGTGCGTTCAGCCGCCCGGATGCGCCGAGTCGAGCGCAAAACGCGGGTGTGCGATGACACATCTCACTTTCAAACGAATCATGGGCTTACTAAACTCTCGCCCCATCTGAACGGGAGTCGCGGGCTGATCCGGCAGCCGCGCACGGATTCCCAATAGAAACAACTCATTTAGTTAGGGGCGTCGTGCAACCTTGTGGGGTGCTGGAACGTCGTAGATCGGGGCCCCCGAAGGAATATCGCGTGATCCAGAAAAGCAGAACTCTCCGCCAGGCTGGCCTGGCGGCCGCCGTCGTTGTCTCCGTATTGAGCCTGTTCGGTTGCAAGAAGAGTGACGGCAAGACTGCCGACGACAAAGAGAAGCCACCGGCGGTGATGCTCGCGCCCGAAGACCTGTTGACCATCAGCAGCAATTCGCTGGCATCGGGACCGTCGATCACCGGCTCGATCGAGCCGGAGCGCCGCGCCGACCTTCGTGCCGAAGTCTCCGCGGTGGTGCTCGCCGTGCTCAAGGAAAATGGCGATCCGGTGAAGCGCGGCGATCTGCTGGTGCGCCTCGATCAGACCTCGATCCGTGACTCGCTGACCGCCGCCGATGCGTCATCGCGCGCCGCGGAGCAAGCCTATGAACAGGCCGAGCGCCAGTTCCAGCGCATGTCGACGCTGCGCCAGACCGGCGTCGTGTCCACCCAGCAGCTCGAAGACGTGGAGATACGCCGCAATTCCGCGCAGAGCGATCGCGCTGCCGCGAAGACTCGCGTCGTGACGGCGCGGCAGATGCTCGAGCGCACCGAAGTCCGCGCCCCGTTCGACGGCATCGTGAGCGACCGCAAGGTTTCGGCGGGCGATACCGCGGCGATCGGCAAGGAACTCGTCAAGGTCATCGATCCGGGCAGTCTGCGTTTCGAAGGTCTCGTTTCCGCGGACAGCATCGGTGAAGTGAAGGCCGGCCAGCAGGTGTGGTTCCGCATTCACGGCTTCAGCGACCGGGAATTCATCGGCACGGTCACGCGCGTGAATCCGGCCGCGAACGTGACGACGCGCCAGGTCGAGGTCCTGGTGAGCTTTGACGACGCCAAACAACAGCCGAACGTGGCAGGGTTGTATGCGGAAGGTCGCGTGGAAACCCGCAGTGCGGCGAGCCTCACGGTGGCCGGCGCCTCCGTGGTCCGTGAAGGCGACAAGGCTTTCGTCTGGCGCGTGAATGCCGGCAAGTTGCAGAAGGTCGCGCTGTCCCTGGGTGAGCGCGATGTGCGCACCGGCGAGTTCGCACTCAGAGGCGGCCTTGCCGCCGGCGACAAGGTGTTGCGCTTCCCGAATGCGACCTTGAAGGACGGACAGGAAGCGCAACTCGCCGGCGTGGCGAAGTCCGCGCTGGTGGTCGAGAAGTAAGTCTCGGGAGACTCCCCCATGTTTCTTTCCAACTTCAGCATCAAGCAGCCGGTCACCACGATCGCCATCGTGATCGTGCTCATGTGTCTCGGCCTGCTCGCGCTGAAGAATCTGCGCGTCAACCAGATTCCCGACGTCGAAAACCCGGTGATGAGCATCAACTTCCCGTATCCGGGCGCCTCGCCGGAAACCGTGGAGCGCGAAATCATCAATCGCGTCGAAAAGCCGTTGATGAGCATTCCGCAGATCCAGGACATCTACTCCACGGCATCCGAGAGCCAGGCCAGCTTCACGATCGTGTTCGATTTCAAGAAGGACATGTCGGAAGCGGGTGATGAGATCCGCAATGCCATCGCCTCGGTGCGCTACAAGCTGCCGCTGGAAATGCGCGAGCCGGTGCTGTTCCGCCGCGATCCTTCCGCGCAGCCCATCATGGATCTCGGCCTGTCGTCGACCAAGCAGACGCACTCGGAAATCTCGCGGCTCGCCGAAGACGTGCTGGCCGATCAGTTGCGCGGCATCGACGGCGTGTCGGTAGTCGAGGTCGACGGCGCATTGCAACGCGAGCTGTCGGTGTTGCTGCATGCGCAGAAGCTGCGCGAGTACAACGTGTCGGCCGGCGACGTCGTGAACGCGCTGCGCGCGCAGAACACCAATGCACCCGTCGGGCGCGTGAAGGGCGACCTCGACGAACAGAACATCCGCCTGGTGGGGCGCATCGAGTCGCCGCGAGAATTCAACGACATCGTCGTCAAGCGCCAGGGCAACGAAATCGTGCGCCTCGGCCAGGTAGCGACCGTCGAAGACGGATTTGCCGAGCCGGACGGCTACTCGTTGCGCAATGGTCAGCCCAACGTGGGCATTTCCGTGATCCGCTCACGCGAGGCGAGCACGGTTTCGGTGGCGGCCGCCATCCGCAAGCAGGTTGAGGAAATCAACAAGACGCTGCCCGAGGGCACCAAGCTCGTCGTGACGCGCGATGGCGGCGACGAAGCCGAACAGAATCTCAGCAACGTGATTCATGCGCTCATCTTCGGCGCCGGTCTCACCATTTTCGTGGTGTACGCCTTCCTGAACTCCTGGCGCTCGACCCTGATCACCGGCCTGTCGCTGCCGACCTCGGCGATCGCCGCGTTCATCGCCGTGTGGTTGTGCGGCTTCACGCTGAATTTCATGACCCTGCTCGGGTTGTCGCTGGCGATCGGCGTGCTCATCGACGACGCCATCGTGGTGCGCGAAAACATAGTGCGACACATGGAGCGCGGCGAGGACCGCAAGACGGCGGCGCGCAACGGTACGGCGGAGATCGGCCTGGCGGTCACGGCCACCACGTTGTCCATCGTCGCGGTGTTCGTGCCGGTCGCATTCATGGGCGGCGGCGCCGGCGAATGGTTCCGGCCATTCGCGGTGACGGTCGTCTCCTCGGTGCTGGTGAGCCTGTTCATTTCGTTCACACTCGATCCGATGCTGTCGGCCTACTGGGGCGACCCGCCGGGTCATGCCACCGCCGAGCACCGTGGCTTCGGCAAACTACTGCAGCGCTTCAACGTGTGGTTCGACCACCAGGCGGACCGCTACGGACGCGTGATCGAGTGGGCGCTGCATCACCGCAAGATCATGGCCATTTCCGCGTTCGCGTTGCTGTTCGGCGCGCTCTGGTACCAGACGGCTCTCGGCAAGAAGGAATTCCTGCCGGCCTCGGATTACGGCTCGCTCGCCATCGACGTGCGCACGCCCTCGAGCACCAGTGTCGAATACGCGCGCAACAAGTCCGAGAAGGCCGCCGAGATCGCGCATGCGATGTCTGAGACGAAAGATACCGACACGCGCGCGTGGTCGGGTGGCGGACGCGTGTGGGTCGACGTGGGCAACAAGCGGGATCGCAAGCGCAGCCTGGGTGAAATCGCCACGGACATGCGCCAGCAGCTTGCGCGGCTGGTCGGCGCCGAATACGTGGTCTTCGACAACCTGGGCAATGGTCCGCGCAAGCCCGTGCAGATCCAGTTCTATGGCACCGATTCGCGGCGGCTCATGGAGCTCACCAACCAGTTCATGGAAGAGATGCGCAAGATACCGGGCGCGGTCGACGTCGGCCTGTCGGAGCAGGACCCGAAGGACGAGCTGCGCATCGAGATCGATCGCGGCCTGGCGAACCAGCTCGGCATATCCGTCGGCGACGCCGCGCAGACGCTGCGCGTGGCTTTCGCGGGCGTCGAAGTGGGCGACTGGGTGGACCCGATCGGTGAATCGCGCGATGTCGCGGTTCGACTGAGTCCCGAAGATCGCCTCGATGCGTCCAACATCGAGCACCTGCCCATCGCGGTCGCCGGCACCAACATGATGGTCCCGCTCGAACAGATCGCGACCATCACGCTCGACAAGGGTCCCGCGAGAATCCAGCACCTGAATGGCAAACGCACGGTGACGGTGTCCGCCAACGTGCAGGGTGTGGACGCCGGCAAAGTGACCGACAGGGCGACCGAGATCGCCAACAGGCTCGATTTCCCGGCGGGCTTTGGCGTCGGGCTGGGTGGCGCGTCGCGCGATCAGAACGAGCTGTTCGCCGAGATGGGCATCGCGCTGCTCATGGGCATTTTCGTGATGTACCTGGTGCTCGTGATGCAGTTCGGTTCGTTCTCGGCGCCCGTGGCGATCATGTTGTCGCTGCCGCTGTCACTGATCGGCGTGGTGCTCGCTTTGACGGTCACCCGCGGCTCACTCAATCTCATGAGTCTCATCGGCGTGATCATGCTCATGGGGCTCGTGGCCAAGAACGCCATCCTGTTGCTCGACTGCGCGCGCAAGGAAGAGGAGCAGGGCGTCGAGCGCGAAGAGGCCCTGATGCATGCCGGACGGGTACGCCTGCGTCCCATCCTGATGACCACGTTCGCTCTCATCGCCGGCATGATGCCGGTGGCGATCGGTCTCGGCGAAGGCGGCGAGTTCTACAGTCCGATGGCGGTGGCGATCATCGGCGGCACCGTGGTCTCGACGATTCTCACCTTGCTGGTGGTGCCGAGCTTCTACGACAGCATCGAGATCTCGCGCGAGCGTGCCGGCATCAAGTACCGCGCTCGCGCCGCCGTCGGCAATCCGTTCTTGGCCTTCATGACCACGTTCGCCGAAGCCTTGCTGACCCTGGTGTTCGTGCGCTTCCTCTATCGCGTCGGGTACTGGCTCGCCAAGCGCGCCTCGCCGATCGAACACCCGGTGGAGCGGGCGGCGCGGCTCGTCGCCTTCGAAGTACCCGCGGGCTTCGATCCGCGGCCGAAAGCCTGGCAGCGTCAGCGGGGCGCTTCGGCGGTCGGTTCGGGCACGCCGCCCGATTCCTACCTGCCGCCGAAACGCGAGCCGCCGACGCGCGACCTCGACCCGGTCGAGGCCGGCTAGCTACCGCTCAGTCGTCAGTTCGCCACCTGCAGCCATTGCTGCGTGGCCATGCCGATCTTGCCCGCGCCCGCGCCCTGATCTCCGGTCAGCAGCGCGGATAGCGCGGCGATCGGATCGACCGTCTTCGGGTAGGTGGGCGTGCCGTTGTGCCACACGAATGGAATCTGCGGCGCCTGCACCGGCCCGAGCGTGCTCCCGGGCGTGGCGCTGTCGCCCGTCCAGGTTGCCCAGGTGAAGCCCCGGTCCTGGAAGAAGGTCTGCTGCGAAGCCGCCGGCATGTACGCGGTGTCGGTGGCCAGCAGGATGTGCTGGATGTTGATCCCGTTGATCGCGCCGGTGTATGCGGGGTTGGTCACGTCGGTCTGGTTGTTGCGCAACGGCGTGAGCACACCGAAGAACACACTGCTCTCGATCTGCACGGCGCCACCTTCGGTCGAAATCGACGCGTTCGACGTGATGCCGAAGTGATAGGTGGAGTTCAGCGCCGTGGCCAGCGTGGGATTCGCCGCCACGATGCCGTCGCGCATTTCTTTCACGATGCGCGCGTTCGAGCTGTCGACGTACAGGTTCCAGGCGTGGACGTCGCCGCCACGCAGGCGCGGCATGCGGTCCTGCAGATCCTTGTACAGGTTGTGATGCAGCGTGACCGTGTAGGTGGTGAGGCCTTCGAGGTTGTTGGAACCGATCAGGTGCCCTTTTTTCTGAGGCAGCGCGATGTCGACGATCTGCGCTTCGGTGAATGCGCCGCGCAGCAGGTTGTACATCACATTGCTGGTGCGATTGGCTTCGAGGTCGTCGAACTGGCGTTGCACGAAGCTGCCGGGACCGGCAGCCGCGGGAACCACTTCGCTCCAGGACACGGTGATGCCGCTGGCGCCACGCTTGATGTCGAGCACGCCGTCGTACGACTTGGTGAACGTGCAGTGATCCACCCAGATGCCCGAGGTGACTCCGCCGCCGTCACCAATGGTGACGAAATCCCAGTCGTTGGAATCGTAGTCGCCCTTGGTCGCCTCGTCCCACTCCCACAGCTCGTCGAACTTGAGGTTGCGCAGCACGAGATTCGTGCCCGCCTTGATGTTGAACTCGGCGTGGCGAATCGTGGCGCCGTTGCGTGAGTAGATAGTCAGGCCGTTGAAGGCGGTGATGTCGAGGAGACTCACGCCGCTCGCGATCAGCGCCGGATGCTTCTTGGGCGCGATGTTCTGGCGCAGCAGGCCGTCGACCTGCAGGTCCGTGCCTACCTCGTTCCAGCCCATGTTGAGATCGTTCAGGATCTCGATGACCTTGACCGGATTGGCGCTCGACGCCTTCGCGGCGCGCAGCGCGGCCACCAGTTCGGTGGCGGTGGTCACCTTGCGATAACGCGCGTCGGTATCGGGAATGTTGCCGCCGCCCGTGACGGTCGCCGCCGCATATCCTTCCACGTTGAAACGGGCCACGCTGCCCGACACCAGCGCCGGCTCGGCGGGCGTCGCGCCGCGCGATTGATCGTCGGCATGCGACGGGCCGGTTGGTGGCGTGCCACCACCGCCGCCCGGGTCGCCGCCGGTGCCGGCGCCGATCTCGCCCGAGAATTGATTCGGGCCGATGATTTCGTTGCCGGCCGCGTCGCGCACATGCACGTCGCTGAAGGTTGCGGACGCGCTCACGGTCGAGCTGCCGGAACTGATCATGAAGCCGACGTACGTGGTTTCGGGCAGGCCGGCGGTGAAGGGGCGAAGAGCGCCATCGGTCCACGTGACGCCGCCATCGAGCGAAGCCGAGGCGCGGTAGTTGCTTCCGGTGCGCACGAGCTTGAGGTAGCGCGCGCCCGTGCCGGTAGCGTTGATGGTGCTGTTCGAATTGGAGCCGACGGCGATGCGGTCGCTGCGCAGGAAGGCGCTGTTGGCAGCGTATACCGCGGAGCCGTAGATCAACGACGTGCCGGTCGGTGTGAGATCCGGCGTCAGCAGCAAGCCGACGCGTCCCTGGTTGCTGACCTGCCCCGCGAAATCCACGCCATCGAGACGCGCGGTGATCGTGAAGTCACCGCTGACGGGTGCATAGACGAAGTGGAATACCTGCTGTGTGCTCTCGACCTTGCCGCGGCTCGAGATGTTGAGCGCATTGCCTTCCTCGTTCGTGGAGGTGGTGCCCGCGGCGAGTACCGCCGGATTCACGGCGAGATTGTTGAAGTCGATGCCGTGCCACACCGACTCGGCCGGAGGCTCGGTGATGTCGATGTCGTAGCCGCCGCTGGTGATCGGACTGTCGGTGTAGCCTGTGGCGCAGGCCACGGCCTTGAGGGTCAGCGAATTGCCGATCTCGATCGGCCCGTTGTAAGGCGTGTTGCCGCCGCACACCGGGCTCTGGCCATCGGTGCTGTAGCGGAAGAAGGCGCCGGGAGTCGTTGACGTGAGCGTCACGTGTTGCACAGCCGTGTAGGCGCCCGGTGCCGGGTCGAACACGGGCGCGGCCGGCTGCTGAAGCACGGTGTAGGTGGCCGAGGCCACGGCACTGTCGAGCTTGCCCGTGGCGCAGGCGATGGCATTGAGCGTGGTGATCTGCGTCAGGTCGACGGGCCCGCCGTACACAGCGCCGCTCGCGCAGGTGGGAGTCGTTCCGTCGCTGGTGAAGTGGATCGTGGCGTCGGCGGTTGCAGTGGTGATGCTGACCGACACGGAATTCACATACAGGGTGCCGGACGAGGGACTGAACGCCGGCGTGGCGACCGTCTCGGGCGCCTTGATGACGTAACTGCCCTTGGTGATGAGGCTTTCATCGCGCAACGGCGCGCAGGCCATGGCCCGCAACGTGGTGTTGGCCGAGATCGCGACCGGGGCGGAGTAGATAGTGCCGTGTTCCTTCTGGCAGCTCGGCGCGCTGCCATCGGTCGTGTAGACGATCGTGGCGGCGAAGGTCGGCGAGCTCATCGCGACCAATTGCGTTCCGGTATAAGTGCCGGGTGCTGGACTGAAGGTCGGGGCATCCGCCTTCTTGCAGCCCGTCAACGCGCCAGTGGCAATCAGGCCGAGCACCGTCAGGCGCGCAGCCGAAGTGAAAGTCTTCATTGCATCCCCCTCAATCCTTGTTAGAAGCGGCGTTCGTGCCCCGGCGGTCTGTGCCACCGGTGTCATGCCGAATGCTACCGGTGTCATCCTGAAACCAGCGGCGGCGCGCGTCAACACCCGAATTTGACGTAATGCGGAATTCAAGGATGTCAGGGCTTGCGGTTCGGCTCGAAGGTAAAGCTGATCTCACCGTCCATCGACCCTGAGAACCGTGCCGCCTGCGATTGCGGGCCTAGCACATCGGCAAGCGCGAACTTGGTGCCGATCGGCGGTATGGCGTGCAGGAACGACCAGCCGAGGTCGGGCAGCTCGAGGATCGGCTTCTCGCCCGGTGTCGGTCGATACAGCCCGAAGTACGGGACTTGGCCCTCGTTACGGATCAGCACATTCGCCGCACGCGTGCGCAGCTCGAGCCAGCTCCACGCGCCGAAGAATCCCTCGAACTCCGGATATTCGTAGCTCACGCCTGGAGTCGAGCGCGAGTAGTTGGCCTGGTGCAGGCCGAACTCCGTCCCCTGAATGCGGTTCTTCCAGATCCGGTACGGGCCAGCGCCCACCCAGCGCTTGGCGAGCACGCTCGTTTCCGGATAGTCGAAGGTGACGCCGAGAATGTCGGCCGCGCCCTCGTAGGCAATCTGGTACCTGACGACCAGCGCGTCGCCACGGATCTTCCACGACACCTCGCGCAATGCGCCGTCGTACTCGGCGCGCGCCAGCGTGCCGTCCAACCCTTGCGGCGCCAGGTCGAGATTGCGCAGGGTCGTGGTGCCCGCGACATCGACGAAGCTGCGTAATTTCGGAGCGCGTTGCCACGCGGCCAGGCGTGGGCCGCGAAGCGGGATGTGGCGTCCGCGAACCGTGAGCCGCGCGAGCGAACCTGTCGCCGGATCGAACTCGAGCGAGTACGGTCCGGCGGAAACCACCTGGCTGACCTTTTCGATGCGCGGAATTTTGTCCGCGGGCGGCGTCGGCCGCGACTCGCCGCGCAGCACCCATTTCCACAGCTCATTGTTCTGCGGATCACGCACCGCCACTTCGAGGATTTCGTCCGGCGCGAGTTTTGCGATGCCGACTGGCAAGGTCCAGGACCTGCTGCCGCGCGCGGCGAGCGCGGGCATCGGAACATGACCCGCGACCAGGACTTCGGGGGCGGCGCGCGAAGCAGCCGGTTGCAATCGAAGTGCGTTCCAGGTGAGCGAACAACGGTCGAGGTTGATGAAGTCGTAGCGATTCTCCACGCGCATTTTAAGGCTGCCGTCCGCGAGCTCGAGGTCGCGCAGCTCCACTGGCGACCAGATTTCCTTCACCGCGAAATAGCTGCCTTCCTTCTCGTGATGCGCGCCGACGATGCCGTCCGGCGCGGAGTTACCCATGTTGTCGATTCGCCCGTCCTGATCGGTACGCTCTATGCCTTCGTCGGCGAAAGCCCAGAAGAACCCGCCGGCGACGGTGGGACTTCGGCCCATGACATCCCAATAGTCGCGAAGGCCCGCGCCGATGCCACCGTCGTGGAGACCATGCAGGAATTCGGTAGGCATGAAGATTTCGGGGCCGGCGCTGAGATTTACGGTGCTGTCGTAATTCTCGTAGTGATCGGTGTTGATGCCGCTGTGAATTGCCCACGGATGCAGCACCGGCCGGCGCTGCGGATCCCATCGGTCGAATTCGCCATCGTTTTCGATGTTCCAGCCACCCTCATTGCCGTTGTCCCAGAAGAGAATGCTCGGGTGGTTCACGTCACGGCGCACGATCTGGCCGATGAGGCGCGCGCCGGTGGCCGTGTCGTAGAAGCCCTGCCAGCCGGCGAGCTCATCGAGCACGTAGAGGCCGAGCTCGTCCGCGGCCTCGAGGAACGCCGGATCGGGTGGATAGTGCGACATGCGCACCGCATTCATGTTGGCGCCCTTGATCAGGCGAACATCCGCATAGTTCTGCGCGCGCGTCAGCGTGCGGCCGGATCGCGGATCGAAGCTGTGGCGGTTGATGCCCTTGAGCACGATCTTGTGGCCGTTGAGATAGACGCCGTCGCGTGGCCGGACTTCGAAGGTTCGAAAGCCGAAGCGCTGCGTGAGCCGGTGGATCTCGCCGGCGTCGTTCTCCAGCGAAAAATTCACCGTATAGAGATTCGGCGTCTCGGCGCTCCACAACTTCGGGGCCGGGAAGTTACCCCTGAAGATGGCCGTGTCGCCGTGAATCAGCGTCGCGTCCAGGACCTCGCCGAACGGCTTGCCCGCGGCGTCGATGAGCCGGGCACGCAGGCGCGAGCCCGGCGCGGGCCGGTTGAGATGCGCGCGCGCATAGAAGCTGCCATCGGCGCGCGCGTCGATCGCCGTCCAGACCATGTGGTCTCGCGGCCGCGCTTCGAGCCACACCGGTCGATAGATGCCGCCGAAAGTCCAGTAGTCGCCGCGGCGCTCGGCGTGATTCACGCTCTTGTTAGACGACTCCTTGGCCACCACGACTTCGATTGCGTTGCGCCCTGGTTTCACCAGCTTGGTGATGTCGTAACTGAATCGATAGAAACCGCCCTGGTGCGCCGCGCCGGCGGACTGGCCATTGATGCTCACGGCGGTGTCCGTCATCGCTGCTTCGAACACGATGTGCACGTCGAGCCCGTCCCATGCCGCGGGTATCTGGAATTCGCGCCGATAGGTGCCGGTTTCCTTCGGGATGATGGAGTCGTCGTCGGGCTTTCCGCGGCCTTGTGTGCCGTAGTAATACGCGCCGAAACCCTGCTGTTCCCAACACGAAGGAACGGCGATGCGGCTCCACTTGGCTTTGTCAGGGCTGCTGCCGCGTCCGGAGTCGAGTTTGAAATCCCAGTAGACAGGCGCTTCGCCGGTCTCACCCATGCCGGAGAGCGGCAACACCAGTGTCTCGGACGCGATGGCGGGGGCCGACAGTGCCAGCGGCAGCATCACTAGCAGCGAGGCACCGACGAAAGTGTGTGTCATGCCGCGCAATCTATCGCGATCAAGCCCTCGTTACTTGCGCGCGTATGCCAGGCATTCGATGGCCGCGAGTCCCCACTGTGCCGTGGCATTGGTCGACACGCCGGGCGCCTCGTCCACGGGGTTCAGCACTGCCGGCGCGCCGATGCGATTCGAGGTGAATTGTTGCCTTGGACCGTAACCGTTGCGGCCGTCGGTGAATTCCTTCCACGCTCGCTCGGCGAGCGCGGCATCCTTCTTGCGATGCGCCGCGAACGCGGTGAGGCGCGCGTGTCCCTGCTCGAGATTGATGCGCCCGAAACTCTCACCCAGGGCCGCCTTCTGCAATTCGTCGGAGCCGTTGTAGAGCTCGCAGTACAGCAGCCAGGCGCGCTCGAATTCGGGCACGTCCAGCAATTCGATGAGCTCGGCGCACACCTCGGGTAGTCCGAACGCCGCCGACAGGTGCGACACGTTCAGCTTGGCGTCCTTCGAAATGTCGAACGCGCCGGTCACGAGGTTCATGCGTTCGCCACCGGTGAAAAAACCCTTGGGCTGCGCCGCGATGCTGCGCATGCTCGCCAGCAGGCGATCGCGCATCTTCGAATCGCGCGTGCGTTCCCACTCGGTGAGCCACGCGCCGGCCTGGGAACCCCAGTCGGTGCCGAACCCGAGGTACGCGAAATTGCCGTTTGCGTCATCGGCCTGCCGCGCTTCCGCGCCGGGCAGCTTGCGAGTCGCCAGAACCGTGCGCAGCGTGCGCGCCGCGTCTATCTGCTCGCGCATGAGATCGCCGACGCGCTCGTCGCCCGTGAGGTAGTAGTAGTAACGGCGATTCAGCGCCGTGCTGATCCGCAGTTGTTTGGCCGAGCAGCCCCAGTGCATGACGTTGTGGCGCGAACCCAGGGGCGCGAAACGCCCGATGTGATGCACGTCGACTTCGCCGGTGTGCCGCGTCATGGCTTCCGCGAAGCGATAGGCTTCGGGGCGACCGGTGCGCAGGAAATGGAGCCACAACCACAGATCGGTCGCGAGCTCCGAGTTGTCCCAGGCGAAGCCGCCGACGTCATAGCGCCAGGTGTGGCGGTCGAAGTCATAGGTGTGCATGACGTCGCCGTAATTCCAGAATCCATACCAGCCGCGCTCGTCCTGCTGGTCTCGATAGAAATCGAACATCCAGTCGAGGCGCTGTTCGAGCTGCGCGTGTTCCGGCGCGGTCTGCGACGGCAGCGAGAACGAGTGACCGAATACGCCGGAATCGAACGAGGTCTGCGGCGTCGGCACCATGACCGCGGGCTCGCGCAGCGCGCCGGCAAGCGCCACGAGGCGATCGCGCGCCGGAGTCCCGGGCACGATCCATAGCGTGAGCTCGCTGGTGCGCGCGACGCCCATCGGCGTGCCGAAACCCGGTTCATAGTCTTCGTAAGTGATCTCCAGACCGCCTTTCGTCTGCTTCTCGTACGTGTCCTGGCCCATGCCATCGTGATAGAAGCGCAAATCCATCGGAGTCGCATCCGGCGCCCACACCCACAGCGTGACCGTGGCGAGATTTTCCTGTGCGTGCCGGATGTCGATCTGCGCCGGATGGCTCTGCCAGAAATTGCGAATCCCGAAGGCAATGCCGCCCGCGGGACCACCCACATACCCCAGGCCGCTCGCACGATGACCAAACCCCGCGTCGAGCCACGCATGGCCGTCGGCGGTGCGCTTGCGGATGGTGAAGGAGTTGGCGTTGGGCTGCAGCAGCGTCCAGTCGCCGAATGCCGGAACGTATTGCAGCAGGTTGTTAGTCTGCGGGTTGATCGACGGCGCGGCGAGGCCATCGATCTGCGCCTTGCGCGCCGCAGGGCCGGGGTCGCGACGCAGGCCGGTGAGTCCGCGCACGGCTTCGGCAAACAAGCCGTCCTGATCGCCGACGAACCGGACGTGACGATCATGGAGTGCGTCGGTGAGCGGTGCCGAGAAACGCAGCCCGATGCCGCGAATGAAATCCTTCGACTCGTCGCCGTCGAACACGATGGTGTGCAGTACGCGCAGCGCGTCACTGCCAGCGTAGAAATAGAGGCGCAGCGTGAACGGGAGCCATTGCCGCGAGCCATTCGAGTGTTTGCCTTCGACTTTCACCACCGCACGCGCTGGACCGCGCTGTTCGACGGTGATTTTCTCGAGCGCGCTTTCGAATCCTTCCTGGCGGACCTGCGCATCGTCGGCGGAGGCCGCGTGATCCTGGCGCAACAGCACGAGCTTGCCGTCGCGCAAAGTCTCGCGACCGCCGCGCGAAATCGTTTCGATGATGTTCGAGCCGGCACGCGGCAGGCGGCAGACAAATTGCCCCGTGTCGATCTCGATGCCGGTGTCGGATTCTTTCACCGCGACCGTCGCGGTCGGCCTGGCGGCGTTGCGTTGCGCGACTACTTCGAATGGACCATTGCCGGCGCGTTCGCCCGGAGCAAGAGCGTGTGCGGTCCACTTGAGCGTGCCGTCGGGCCAGTACGCGAGCGGCCAGCTCTGCAGCGGCAACAATTTGTTGTCCGCGCCGCGCAGCGCGAAATTCTTCGCTTCACGTTGCTTGCCGCGCGGCCAGGGCGTGCCCCAGGTAACGCCCTGCGCGATTGCGCCGGCATTCCCATCAAGCCAGCGCACCCATGCGCCGGCTCCCGGATTGGTCATCGATATGGTGGGCGAGGGACCAGCGGTGTTTTGCGCTGCCACCGCTCCGAGAGCGGCAGAGGTTGCGACGGTGCTCGAAATGAATTGCCGCCGCGAAATACGCTTCTTCATCGTCATCCCCCAGAGAGCGTCCTGCTCACCCGAAACAATCGTTCCTGATTGAATATGCAGGATGTTGATTGAATCTGCAAAAGCCCGGTAAATCTGCGTGTTGCTCGCGCAGCGGCGCTGGTTCGATAAGTGCGGCCGCTATATGTCAAATCGAGGAATCGCTTTTTAACAGTTGGACAGGATCGCGAGCCGGATCACGTTCACCCTGTCGGGATTCTGTAACCCTCGCTTTGGGAAAACTCTTCGAGAAAATCAGGGAATGGACTCACGTTCGTCCACTTTGGCCTCCGCATCGTCAGATACAGGCCAGACGACCATCCGCGCGTCTGTGCTCAACGAGCAGGTCATTGAAGTTGCGCCGGGATGGGTCGCCAACCTAGAGCAGGCTTTGCCGCATGCGCGATATCGCGCGATTGCTCTCTACGACGCGCGCGGCGAAGTGCTGCATTGCACGTCCACCGATTTCGGTATCGAGTTCCGCCAGGCCCTGAACGATGCGCTGGACGCATTCGTGCTGGGCGCGGCACGCGAGTCGCGCTTCCTGCGCGGTGAGGGTACCCGCGCCGCGGTCATGTTGGCGCTGCGTGACCTGACTTCCGCGTTGCAGGGGGTGTGCCTGCTGGTGGTCGAAGATTCACCGCTCGAGGATGAAGATCCCGCAGCCCGTTTTCTCACGCCCGCGGTCACCACGATCCTCGCTGACATTGCCTCGGAGGTCGCGCAGACGCTGCATGCCATGCCGCGCGCCAAGCCGCCGAAGCCCAAGGCTCCAGTGCCTCTGCCGCTCGAAGCGGTTTATGCGCAGATTCGCAACCAGGAAGTGGTATTGCGCGTGCAGCAGCTCGTACGGCTGCGAAAGGCCGAAGGCCTGCGCCGTTACGAGGTGCTGCTGCGGCACATGGTGGACGGCGAAGAGACCTCACCCGAGCGCGTGATGCAGACCGCGGCGAACCACGGCCTGGCCTCGATGATCGACCGCCGCGTGATCGGCGAACTCATCGCCTGGCTGCATCGCAATCCGAGTGTGTGGAAGAAAGACCCGCCATCGTTTTCCGTGAATCTTTCCGATTCGGCCGTCATCGAGCCGCATTTCATCGGCTTTGTCGAAAGTTGCCTGCAGAAATCGGCGCTGCCGCCCGGACTGATCGGCGTTGAATTCTCGGAACGCGTTTGTCTCACCCATTCAGAGCAGGTGGTGCCGGCGCTCGACGTGTTCGCGCGCATCGGCGTCCCGGTGGCGATCGACGATTTCAACGTGGTTGGCGCGGGCATGCCGATTCTCGACCACGCGGCCGTGCGGCTGTTGAAGATCGACGCGGAGCTCACGACCAATGCGTTGCAGCACCGGCTCACGCAGGCGCGCGTCGTTGGTCTCGTGCAGACCGCGAAAGTGATGGGATTGCAGACCGTGGCCAAGCGCGTGCTCGGCGGCGATCACAGCAACTGGCTGACCGCGCTCGGCGTGGATTTCGTGCAGAGTTTCGAGGCTTCGCCGCCGGTGGCGCTCGACAGTTTGTTAGGAAGTCCTCAGGGCTGACGCCCGCAACGGAAAACGCCGGCCCTTAAATTGAAGAAGTGGCCGGCGTCCGTAAAACAACAGGAAAGATTCCGCTCTAACTAGCGGGCGGTATAGGCGTCCATCATGAGGCCGGTGCCGCCGCGCGACACGTGCGCGACCACCGCGGTGCGCCGATGCAGCTTGGTGACCGCGCCGAGATTGATGGCGAAGGCGAGTTCCACCTGCTGGCCTTTGCGCAACCCCAGGTTGGTGGTTTCGACGAACACGCCGGTGGCCGAGAGATTGATGGCGCGACAAAGTTTTTTGCGGCCATGTGGCGTGGTGATGTACACCGTAGTGCGCGCGCGGTGCCGCGTGTGCAACCTCCGCTCTACAGACTGAATCCCCGCCGTCGTCGTTTTGCTCATCAGGCTCTCCTCCCGGGATTATTGCCTTGTGAGATGGTTCTTTGAACCGAACTGAACTTAATGGGTTTCGGCAAAAATTTCATGCTTTCGGTTTACGACAATCCGCGGGTGGCGTCTGCCACCCGAAGCCGGATGAAGACCGGGCAGTGATCCGACATTTTCCGGCGAAGTGCGTCTTTTGGCCGGAAAACTGCGCGTCCGAACGAGTTCTTTACCAATCCTTGGGCCATCTGGCGCCCCAGGATGATGTAGTCGATGTAGCCGCTGAAGGTTTGTGAAGGCATGCAGTTTTGAAAAGCTTGTCCCTCCGCCGTGTTGACAAGGTCGGCGGCAGGCGGATCGCCATCGTCGATGGCACCCCAGAGCGAGATTCCCGGCGGCTCGCGACGCAGGTCGCGATTGAAATCGCCGAGCACGGCAAAGGGCTTATGTTCCGTGGCCTGGGCATCGATCCAGTGCTCGAGTGCCGGCGCCTGGCGGGCCAGTTCCGCGCAACTGGCCTTGGCCGAGTCGAGAGAGTCACGCGCGCAACCTGACTTCAGGTGAACGGACAGCAGGCGCAATTCCTGAGCGGTGCCGGGAAAAACGCGCATCTCGACGCCGCGCCGCACATCGTCGTTCATCGACAGGTCAGCGACATCGGGCGCGCACGAGAACGGCACGCCGCGCCGAACCGCGAAGCCGTTGTTCTGCACGGCGGCGCGGTCGGAGAAACAGAACTGATAGTCGGGGAACACCAGGCGCGCGGCGTCCGCGCCGTCGACCTCCTGCAGGGCGACGATATCGGCATCCAACATTCGTGCATGTTGACGCATGGCGGCGATGTCTTCGCCACTGCGCGCGAGTTCGTGCGCCACATCGCACGGTACCGCGCGGCGCGCACCGTCGCGCGGCATATCGGCGCGCGTGCACGCTGGAGTGAGCGCGCGCAGTGTTTCGGGCGTCATGAACCACTCGAGATTCCAGGTGGCAATCTTGAGATCGGCGGGCGCGGCCTGCACTGGACTCGCGAGCGGCATCAGCAGGGAGAAAAGCAGGATGGCGCGCTTGATCATCCGCGCAACTATCTCATGCTCGGCCCGAGGGTGTTACTTCCAGCAGTACCTCGTGTCGCGCGTGCCGCTGACCGCGCGTCTGCCGCGCGCGTCGATAGAGAAGGCGAGGCAATCCTGGTCCGCTTCCTGCCCGCCGCCAGGCGCGGGTGTCGCCGTGGCGATGAAGGACTGGCCGTCCATCGCGAGCGCAACCGACAGCACGTACTTGTTCGCGGCGCCACTGATCGGCAACCCAAGTCCCGCTGGCGGCGCGGCGGTGATGTTGTCGGTGTACGAGCGGTGCCGCAGGAAGAACGATTCTTCGGCGCCCTGCAGCTGCATCAGCACGGTCATCGCTTCGCTGCGGTGAACGCGGATCAGGTATTGACGATATCCGGGCAGCGCAAGCGCTGCGACGATACCGAGAACCATGAGTACGACGAGGAGCTCGAGCAAGGTGAGGCCGCGGGACATGCCCGAACATCAACACAGACGGACACGGGTGCGTGATGCGCGAAATTGCGCGAACGCGGTACATATCGTTGCCGCGAAGCGACCGCCAGCCTCGCCGGCGCCGAAGTTCTCACCTTGCCGCGTCCGCGCGCCGATATTGCCGGCGCGCGAGGTTCGGCTTCACCTAACTAAAGAGGCAGGACGGGCTTCATCGGCGCGACCGCGCCGCGCCTAGCGCCAGCATTCGGTGGTCTTGTCGACCGAAGCATTGTTGAAGGCGCGCTTGGTGCTGGATTCATTGATCGTGTACGTGGCACAGGTGCGGTCATCGACCTGACTGCCGCCGGCAACGGGCGTGGCAGTCACGGTGTAGCCGGTCGCGGTGAGGGCCACCACGAGGTTGTAGAAACCGCGCTCGGACACCGACGACAACCCGAGTCCCGTCGGCGGCACGGCCGTGAGATTCGTGGTGAATGTGCCTTGCTGGAGAAATCGCTTCTCGAGTGCCGTCTGCACCCGCAGCATCATGGTCTTTGCGTCCGATCGTTGTGCCCGCAACAAATACTGTCGATAGGACGGTATTGCGATGGACGCCAGAATGGACACCACGACGAGTGCGATCATCAGCTCCACGAGGGATACGCCGCGTTGTCTGTACTTCATGTTCATCTCCTGCGAAATCATTGGCCCGCGTCGGCCTCGCGACGCCAGTACGTGCGAACCGCGTCATCGAACGCGATACATTTGCCGAGAATCTGCCGTCCGGCGATGCAGAGTGCATCGTCGTCCCGATCGCGGCGGATACGTTCGTCGTCCGCGTCGTTGTCACCATCGCCGTCGAGGTCGCCCTCGAGCAGGCCGCGCGTCGCCGCGACGCGCACTTCGCCGGTGATACCGCTCGTGTCGTCGAGGATCAGCGAGATATCCGTGTTGTCGAGGTTGTTCGGATTGGTCGTCGTGTCGTTCGCGGAATTGAGGTTCTGAGCCGCCTTGCCATCGTCGATGTTCAGCGCATAGACGCGGTTGCGATGCACAGGCTGGCATTCCGTGGTCGGGGTTATCGGTTGGTATGTCGTGAACATGATGGACGTGCCGCCCGTGGTCGCCTCGGAGAGATTCTTCTCGCCCAGGTTCGGCAGGCTTCGCTTCCATCCCTTGGCTGTCAGGCCCACGGTGTTCGTGCCGCTGGTCATGTCGATGAGCAGGGAGTCACCATCGAGAATCGGGCTCGCGGACATGGTGTTGAACTGAGCCTGGGTGAGTGAGGAGAACGCCTGCTTGTCGCGCAACGAATAGAAACGATCGGTCGTTTCGGTATGGAGCGGATGCCCGCGGTACCCCGACCCGATGGCCAGGTTGTAATACGGCGCGAGCCCATTGCGCTTGATGAGTGCCACATCCGGCGCGTTGTAGAAACGGCGCGTGTCGGCGATGGACGTGGGTGCTTCAGCTCCTCCGAGACTGGCGAATACGCCGCCCGTCACCAGAGTCTTCGCGCTATTGCCATTGGTGATGTCGAAACGCCAGATCCGGCCACCCAGGTCGGCGGCATACATGCGGT
This sequence comes from Steroidobacteraceae bacterium, assembly GCA_035995425.1. Classification (GTDB taxonomy): domain Bacteria; phylum Pseudomonadota; class Gammaproteobacteria; order Steroidobacterales; family Steroidobacteraceae; genus CADEED01. The sequence goes on along the minus strand of DASYKM010000016.1, from coordinate 12,943 downwards.
CCGCGTATTGATCACCGTCCGTGTCGAGTACCGAGATGCGCCCGGGGATGGAATTCTTCATCTTCTCGATGGACGAGTTGGTGTCCATGCGAACCAGCTGTTGCGCAGTGGTGCCAGCCACACCCGTGCTTGCGCCCGCGTACCACAGCAGCGTCCCGCTCTTGGCGTCCACCATGAAAATCCGGTGGCCCGAGGTATCGTTCGTCTGTGCGTAGTTCTCCTCGATGGGGTCGTATCCGCCGCCGAAGATGAGCACGAGCTTCTGATTGTTCTGCGTCGCGCCGCCCACGTTCACGCGATCGACGGTTGGCGGCGACCAGGTCTCGCCGATGCCCGGCAACTCGCTGGGCCCGATCTTCCACATCAATTTCGGAGCAGTGCTGTTCGCGGTCACGTCGAGGGCGTAGTAGTAGCTGCCGCCGCGACGCATGCCGAAGAACACCCATACGACGTCGCCATCGGCGGGCTCGATGACACCGTCGTTGTCCTTATCGAGCTTCAGCACGCGGATGTCGCCGTCGAGACCGTAGCTGCGGTTGGTCGCCGCGGGATTGATCTGCAGATTCTTGAGCCGGCCCAGCAACTCCTGCGGTACGAAGGACCATTTCTCGACGCCTGTCGAGGCGTTGATGGCATGCAGATAGCCGTCATTGGTAGCGACGTAAACGGTGTCGACCGGAGCCGCGGCGGTGCCACCGAAGGTGACCACTGCCGGCGATGAGTGCAGCGGATCTCCCATGCGCTTCTCGTCGGTCGCGTAGGCGAATTCGCGAACGTCGGTCGTAGAGGGATCTGAAGTGGATGTGGTACCAAACTGGGCGTCCTGCACCGTCGTCGTCAGCGCATCGATCTCCGTGAGCGAAGCGGGCGTGCCGGCCGGGTTCGAGCCGATGTGCGTCAACACGACACGTGGCGAGGGATTCGGCAGCAAGCTCGCGGCGCCGCCGGCCGTTACCTGGTTACCATCGGTGACCGTCGACCAGAAACTCTGCGCGGTGTCGCGGAACAGACCGGTCGACGGATCGATCGCCGAAGTCGCGGTGTTGGTGCCCGTGATCTGCAGCTGGACCGGTGCGCTTCCCGCGCCATCCGGATCGAACGGAGTGAGTTTGTACTTCTTGAGATTGCCATCCCAGCGCAGCCGGTCCTGCGGTGAGAACACCGCGAAATAAAGTTCGTTGCGGCTGGCCGTGCGGTTGAACGCGTTGACGCTCACCGATGCGGTGCTGAACGTCGTACCCACGTTCAACACCTGGTTGGTGATGTTCGTGAAGACGTCCTGCAGCTCGTCGGAATTGGCGGCGTTGTACGCGGTTCCGCCGCCCTGCGTGGCGACATCCTGCAGGAATGTGGCAGTGGGCGTGCTGCTGTTGACGTCCGCGCCGAATGCGATGACGTAGGTCTGCACGTTTTGATTGCCGTCGATTCCCGTGGCGGGGGGGCGCAGGTCGGTCGTCGGGCGGTTGAGCCAGCCGGCGAGGTCATCGAGGCACCGTCCGCTTGCTGCGGTCGAGATGCCGGTGTCGCCGGGATTCGGGGCGTCGCAGCTGCCGGTGAGCGCGATGATGTTGGCTTCCGCTTCGGTGTCGAAGGTGGGTGCACCGTCCGTGAGGATGATGTTGAAGTTCCTCTGGCACGTGTGGGTGATCGGCGAGGAGTACACGTCGGTAGCGCCGACGAACGCGTTCGGATCGTAACCGTAGATGTTCGACGAGGAGTTGTAGGCGCCTTCCTGGCGACCGTGCCAGGAGGCTTCGCCGGCCCAATAGCGTTTGGCCTCGTACAGCGTTTCGGAAAGCATCGTCGCGGCGTTGCCGCCGTAACCGTTGGAGTTGTCACCGGTAAGCACGCGGCTGACCAGCGCGGCGCGGCCCGTGGTGATGTCTTCAATCCGGTTGGTGACCATGCCGCCGGTGTACTGCGCATCGCCGGAGCCACCATCGCTGATGTTGAAGCGCATCATTCCCATGTTGATGTCGTCGACCGATGACACCATGTCGACGACCGCATCCTGTGCCACGCCGATACGCGTGCGCGTCGTGGTTGCCGGAGTCACTCGATACCAGTTCATCCAGTTCGAGCTATAGAACGTGTAGGTGATCCGACTCGACCAGGCAATGGTGTCACTGGGGGCCGCGGTCCACTTGTTGGATGCGTCGCCATTGCGCGCCCATTTGCGCGTGTTGGTATTGCTGGTGTTGTGACCATGGACGCCGTTGTCGGCGAAACACTCCACTTCGTTGGCCGTGCCGCTCGGTTGCAGGTTGCCCCAAGCGAGCGTGGGCGTTGACCACTGCGCCGTTTTGCCGCTCCAGCGCCCCGACGGGCCGGTGTTCGCCGCGGTGAGCTTCGCGCAGTGATTGGAGCTGGTCAGGATGTAATCGTTGGATGTGCAATCCGGCATCGCCGCGCCTTCGGCACGGAAGAATATGCGGCCCGAAGTGCAGTTGTTGGCCGTGGTGTACGTGGTGCCCGCGTTGTAACGCGCCCGCTCGCCGGTGATGTCGGAGTCACGCATGCTGATCGACGTATCGACGATCAGCAGGATGTTCGGTTTGACCGCGCTCGTGCTGGTGGCGGCATTCACATAGATTTCACTGTCGTCGGACCATGCCGGTGAAATACACGAGAACGCGAGAGCGATCCCTAAGAGGGTCGCGCGGATCGAATGGGCCGGTCGGAACATGATGCTTCTCCTGGCGGTCGGCGATTACGGCGCGACGGCCGAGGTGATCGAGAGCAGCACGAGCTGCCGATTGTCTGGGGTGGTCTTCAGGAACACGAGCGCGTTCGGCTGCGCAAGCAGCGCGGCACGCATCGCGGCGATGCGCACGGCGACGTCGTTGATCTCGAAAACCGTGTTTTCGTTCGTCTCGACGCTGAACACCGGACAAGACGAGCAGGCGGTCACGACGACCGTGCCGGGAACCGACGCGGGCAGCGCGATTGCGTCAGCCTGAACCTCGTGGACGACTCCGCGTACGGCGTCCGCGGCCGCGGTGGCACCGGCTGCGATCAGCAGCCCGGAAATCACGATTGTCTTGAAATAGTTCATGGTGTTGTCCGATCCAATTGGTTACGGCGCACCGGCGCCCTCGAGCCACTCGAGGTAGCCGTCGTTGCCGGCGGTAGTCAGGATGTATGCGCCCTGGTCGACCACGGCGCGTGAATTGCGCAGCGATGAGCCGGTGCTCGTGATGCGGTAATGCGCGGCGACGAAGTCTTCGCCGGCATTGGCGACGTTCGACTCGTAGCCGACGAACACGGAAGAAACGCTGTACTCATCGCCGGACTGGCTGACGATCGCGACATTGTTTATCGGTACGGCGGTCCCGGTCTGCGGCACCGTATCGAGCGTGGCGATTGCCCGCTCCACACCGGCGTCGGCGGCCTGGAATGCGCGCTCGCGGAATTGCTCGTTGCCCGCCATCACCAGCTCGGTGCTCGCCGTATTCACGGCGCTCACCGCCAGCATGGTGACGATCACGAGCATCATGAGGCCGATGATCAGCGCGGCGCCTCGTTGTTTGCGAACTGAATTGCCGTTCATCTGGGAAACTCTCATTGCAGGCGGGCGTTACGTAGATAGACGGTGCGGGACATCAGCACGCGACGGGAATTGGCCGCCGCGCCCGTTATGGTGAAGGGGGTAATGCCGGCGTAGTCATAGGTGCGGGTGTCCGTGTACGCGGTCTCGGGCGCATCGGCGCGTATGCGCAACCAGACTCGAACGGCGACGATCTGTGCATAGCGACCGTCGATGGTGGCGTCGAGAAGTGAGTTGTCCGCTTTCACCCAGCGGGAAACGATGCCATTGAAATAGTCCGGCATGCCGATGGGAGCGGCCTTGTCGATTGCCGGGTCCACGCCGACGACGCCGTCGTGATCACCATCGTCGATGCCGAACTCGACCTGGAAATCCTCGACGCCCGGCAATATTTCTTCGTCGATCATCGCCGGCGCACCACCGGTGGTGCCGAGCGATTTGCGCCACAAGGTGGGGAAACCGACGCGCGAGCTCGAGTTCGCCGCGACATAGTAGGTGCGCACGACGAGGTCGCGAACCTGGCGCGTGGTCGTGATCGTGCCGGGTGCGGTATTGCTCGAGAAGATTGCCTGGTTGGTACGCTTGATCGAGTTCAGATAGAGCTGGATCTTCGAGGAGCTTGCCGCGGGGGCAACTTCCGTCGAAGACCGGCGAATCGTCAGCGTGTCGGTTCCCGCCACGAAGGCTCCCGCATTGTTAGGCGCTGCCGTCGGAGGGGCGCAGGTGGCGAGGGGACCCGATGGATTGGTCGTCGAGGCACCGTCCGAGCCGGCGATGGACTTCAGGAGATCGACGACAAAGTTTGTTCCGCAGGTGCCGATCGCGGCGGGAGTGGTGAGGGCCGTGTCATTGCTTTCCAGGTCGATGACCGAGGTGCGCGAACCACCCGAGGCGTAATAGAAGTCGTTGGCTTCGTTGGAGAAGCCGTAATAGCCGGCGAGCTGGATATCCGGCTCGATCATCGCCAGCGCGTACCGGCCGTACTCCTGCAGGCGCGCCTGCGATTCGTTGATCGCATAGGTCGTCCGGGTCTGCGAGTACACGAACACCGTTCCGATGACCACGAGAGAGCCGATCGCGAGGCCGATCAGCAGCTCGATCATGGTGAGACCACGTGATTTTGCGAACATCTACTGATCTCCCAGCTGCAGGACTTCGACGCTCGTGGTGAGGAGGTCGGTACTGCCGGGTTCTTTCCAGCCGACAGTAATGATGTAGCGGTCCGAAACCGACACGGTCGCGCCGTTGACGTATTCGACCGACACCTGCGGCAATGTGGTGTCGCTGCCGACGGGCAAGGCGTTCTGCACCTGCAGATACCAGGCACGCAGGTCGTACGCGGCCATCTGCACCGGCGAACAGCTGACGGTGGAACCGCAATTGACGCCCGCGGCCGGGGGTACGGTGCCGAGCGGCATGACCGTGTAGGCCACCTCGGCGCTGCGATTGGCGCGGATGCGATCCGCCAGATCGTTGACCAGGTGGACAGCGGCGGTGCGCGTCAACGCGGTGCGATTCGATCGCACGCTTTCGAGATAGAGGCTGGCGATGCCGAGCATGCCTACCGAAAGAACGACCAGCGCGACGAGCGCCTCGACGATGCTGACGCCCGATTGCCTGCGAGTTCGTATCACGGACATGTCATGCCTCCGCCCCAGGTGGTGACGTCGGAGGACAAGCCCGATGTACGATCGCGTGTGACTTGCGCGCGGCCGGTCAACGCTATCGTGATGCCGCGCGCCGCCGAAAGAGTGGTGCCCGCGGCCGCGGCGAGTCCTCGATTGTCGCAGTAGAGCAGACGCGTCACGCGCGTCCGCGCGGCGATGTTCTGCAGGAATCCGGTCGGCGCGTACGAAATGCAGTTGCCGTTGGAGCGTACGAGCAGCGGATTCGCCGAAATGTCGTTGGCGTAGGCACGCGCATCGAGGCGCACGTCCGTGCCGTCGAGGACGCAGTTGTTGTTGGTGTCCGCAAACATCAGGAAACCGACCGTGGCACCGTCGGTGCAGGTCGCGGCGGCAATGAGTGGATCGCTCGAGGCGCAGATCGAAACGGACTGTTGGCGCCGGATGGCCTCGGTACGCGCCTTGACGATGCTGGTCAGGGCGTCGTTTACCGTGTTGGTCATGCGCGCGTTCAGGCGGAAACGACTGAAGTTCGGCACGCCGATCGCGAGCACCACTCCGGCGATGCTCAGCACCACCATCAGTTCCATCAGGGTAAAGCCACGGGCACGTCGTTTCATGGGAGGCATGCTGCTCGCTGATCAAGCCGCCGTGTGAAAGCACCGACGAGTGGCCAGAGGTCACCGATGAGCGGTTGCAAAGCGAGACCCAGGTCTCATTGTTTGCGTACATAATCGGCACCCTCAATCGGCCCCGGGGTCCGGACGCAAGTCTCGGCGCCTTGCATTGCGGGGACGAGGAACCCATATTTCACGCGCGCCACCGGCGCGTATTAGGGAGTCCCATCATGGGTTGGATACTGCTTGCCGTAGTCGTCGTCGCCATCTGGTTCGTCGTTTCGCTCTATAACCGCCTGGTAGGCGCGCGAAACGGCTACAAGAATGCTTTCGCACAGATCGATGTGCAGCTCACGCGTCGCTACGACCTGATTCCGAACCTGGTCGAAACCGTCAAGGGCTACATCAAGCACGAGCGCGAGACGCTCGAAGCGGTCATCAAGGCTCGCAATACAGCGGTCAGCGGCCTCAAGGCCGCGGCTGCCAACCCGGGTGACGCGGCCGCGATGACCACGCTGGCCGGTGCCGAAACGCAGCTCGGCGGAGCGCTCGGCCGCATGTTCGCGCTGGCCGAGGCCTATCCGGATCTCAAGGCCAACCAAAACATGATGCAGCTGTCCGAGGAGCTCACCTCCACGGAGAACAAAGTCGCGTTCGCGCGGCAGGCATACAACGACTCCGTCATGAGCTACAACAACCAGCGCGAGATGTTCCCCGGCAGCCTGGTTGCCGGCATGTTCAATTTCGCGCCGGCGCAGTTGCTCGAAGCCGCCAAGGCCGAGGCGCGCGAAGCACCGAAGGTCAGCTTCAGCTAACTAGATGGATTTCTACGCACGCCAGGAAGCCGCGCGTCGCACGACGCGCTGGCTGCTGGTCGCGTTCCTGATTTCCGTAGGGCTGGTGGTCCTCGCGATCGACGCGGTGATGGTAGTGCTGGTGGGCGCCTCCGAGCCCGGCCGCTCGCCCGCGGGCGCGGTGCTGGCGACCAGTGTCGTGGTGCTCGCCATCATCTGCGGCGCCAGCCTCTTCAAGACGCTGTCGCTGCGCGCCGGCGGCGGCGTGGTGGCACGTTCGCTGGGCGGCACGCGCATCGACCGGAGCACCGGCGACCTCGCGCTCAAGCGCCTGCACAACGTGGTGGAAGAAATGGCCATCGCCTCGGGCGTGACCATGCCCGAGGTCTACGTACTCGAGAACGAAGACGGCATCAACGCCTTCGCCGCCGGCAATTCCCCGGCCGATGCCGCTATTGCCGTCACGCGTGGCGCCGCCACGCGTCTGAAGCGCGAGGAGCTGCAGGGAGTGGTGGCGCACGAGTTCAGCCACATCCTCAACGGCGACATGCGCCTGAACCTGCGCTTGTTAGGCTGGATTTTTGGATTGCTGGCTGTCGCCATCGTCGCGCGCATCGTTCTGCAGAGCTCGCCGCGCAGCAGCGGCCGCGGGCGCAAGGATGGCGCCGGCGCGCTGATGCTGGCCGCGCTCGCCGTGATGGTGCTCGGCTACATCGGGGTGTTCTTCGGGCGGCTGCTGCAGGCGGCCGTGTCACGGAATCGCGAGCGGCTGGCCGATGCCTCGGCGGTGCAGTTCACGCGCAATCCGGTCGGCCTGTCCGGCGCGCTTCTCAAGATTGCGGGCCTGAACGCGGGTTCGCGACTGGTCACACCGCAGGCCGAGGAAGTCGCGCACATGCTGTTCGCCGCGGGGTTGCCGCGACTGATGGCCACGCATCCTTCACTCGAAGAGCGGCTCAAGGCGCTGGATCCGGCGTTCAGGGCGAGTGAGCTGCCCGCGCTTGCGGCCGTGGCCGCGCGTGATGCCGAACGTCAACGCGCCGAAGATGCGGGCCGCGGGCCCCGTGGGCAACCCGAAGGCGCCGCTGCGAGCGCGTTCGCCCCGTTGGATGAACGCAGCATCCGCGGCTCGATGGCGCACGACATCGCCGGCCTGGCGGGCACCATCGCCAGTGAAAATGTGCGCTATGCCGAGACCGCGCGCGTCGCCATCCCGGAAGGGCTGCGCGATTTCACCGAGTCCGCCGACCACGCCCGGACGCTGGTCCTCATCGTGCTGGTCAGCAAGGAGCCGGACGTGCTCGCCGAACAACGGCGCATTCTCGAGCGGGCCTATGGCGAGGAATTCACGGCGCGTGTGCTCGGCATGCAGGCGCTCGCCGACTCGCTCGCGCCAGCACTGCGGCTGCCGGCCGTGCAGCAGCTGTTCCCCGCGTTGCGCCGGCTTTCACTCACCGAGCGCCAGCAGTTGCGCGACGTCGTTGCCGCGCTCGCCAACGCCGACGCGCGCATCGATGTATTCGAGTGCTGCCTCACGCTGCTGTTGGCCACCAGCCTCGACGAACTCGAAGCCGGCACGTTGCACGGCAACGCCTCGCTGATGCAGGAGATCGAAGCGGTCCACACCATGTTCGCCATCCTCGCCGCGCAAGGCACCGGCGACGACGCAATCGCGCGCCGCGCCTACGAAGCGGGAATCTCGGTGGTGCTGCCGGAGCACCGGCCGGCGTACCGCGAAGTCGTGCAATGGCCGAAGGCGCTGGCCGACGCGCTGGCCCGCCTCGCCAATCTGCGGCCATTCGCCAAAAAAGTCCTCATCGAAGGCCTGGTCCGTTGCATCGCGCACGACCAGAAACTCTCGGTCGAAGAAGGCGAGCTGCTGCGCACCGTGTGTGCGGTGCTGCATTGCCCGCTGCCGCCGATCCTCGCGCCGCGCGCCGCGGGCGGTAGTTAGCGTCTCAGAAGACGCGAAACTGGCGCAGACCGCGATCGCGGGTCTCGATGCGGCAGGTGCGGTCAATGCCACGCGAAGTTCGCGTGATACCCGCAGGGAAGACGGGAGCTTTTCGCGCCGCGATCCGCCGCGGGTCGACTAGCTGGCCTAGGAAAGGAATTTGCCGATGGCCGCGGCGAACGGCTCGATATCCACCAGGAACGCGTCGTGGCCTTCGAGAGAGGCCAGCGGCACGAAATCGGTGGCCGTGCCCGCGGATTCGAACGCGGCGGCAATCGCGCTCTGTTCGTTGATCGTGAACAGGATGTCGGACTCGACTCCGATGACCAGCGCGCGTTCCGCGGCGGCGCGCGCCAGCGCTGCCGCCGGGGTGCCACCGTGCGCCGAGAGGTCGAACCGGTCCATCGCGCGGGATAGATAGAGGTAGCAGTTGGGATCGAACACCGACACGAACTTGTCGGCCTGCGCGTTGAGATAGTCCTGCACGGCGAACTCCGCCGCGAACTGCGCGCGGCCGGCGGGCAAGGACTCATTCTTGCGCTCAGCGGCCGGACGGCGACCGAAGCGATGTTTCCACTCCGCCGCCGATCGATAGGTGATGGTGCCGAGCTTGCGCGCCAGCCGCATGCCGTTAGTTGGACGAATGTCGCCGGCGTACTGGCCTTCCTGCCAATCCGGGTCGGTGAGAATGGCATCACGCTGCAGGGAACGCAGCGCGATCGCGAATGGCGATGCCGCCGGACTGCCGGAAATGCTGACCACGCGACGCGCGCAGCCCGGGAACTGCGCGGCGAACGCCAGCACCACCATGCCACCGAGCGAAGCGCCGACTACCGCCGAAAGTTTTTCGATCTTGAGCGCGCGAATGGTTTCGTAGCCGCCGCGGGCGATGTCCTCGACCGACAGGTCGGGGAACTCCAGGCGATAAGCGAGGCCGGTGGCGGGATCCACCGAAGATGGGCCGGTCGAGCCGAAGCAACTGCCCAGCGAATTGACGCATACGACGAAATAGCGACTGGTATCGAGCGCCTTGCCCGGTCCCACGATGCGCTCCCACCACCCTGGTGCCGGATCGGCGGGCGAAGACGCCGCGTGAGCCGATGGCGAGAGGCCGGTGAACAGCAGCACCGCGTTGTCGCGCGCCTCGTTCAGCTCGCCCCAGGTTTCGTAGGCCACGCGCCCGCCGCGCAGCGCGCCACCGCGCCAGAACGGAAAAGGATCGGGCAGGCGAACCAGTTTCGTGGCCGGTCCCAAGCTCACCTCAGGCAGCTCGGAGTTGGCCGCCGCGCGCGAAGCATGCTGAATTTTTCGGCGCGGCAGCGCGTTCACGACGGTTCAGGGTCGCTGCCGTCAGGGATTCCTTCGAACAGCGGGGTAGATAGATAACGTTCGCCCGTATCGGGCAGCATCGCCAGTGTCACGGAGCCGGGACCGGCTTCGCGCGCCACTTTGAGCGCCGCGGCGAAGGTTGCGCCGCTCGAGATACCGACGAAGAGGCCTTCGCTACGCGCGAGGGCGCGTGACGATTCGATGGCCTCGGCATCGGTCACCGGGACGATGCGATCGGCAACATTTCTGTTGAGCACCGCCGGCACGAAATCCGGGGTCCAGCCCTGGATCTTGTGCGGCGCGAATGGCTTGCCACCTAACAACTGCGCCGCTTCGGGCTCGCTGACGATGACCTTGACGTCGGGACGCGTGAGCTTGAGTACTTCACCGACGCCGGTGAGCGTTCCTCCCGTGCCCCAGCCCGTGACGAAATTGTCGAGACGCTTGCCGACGAAGTCCTGGATGATTTCCGGACCGGTCGTATTGCGGTGGTAAGCCGGATTGGCCGGATTTTCGAACTGACGCGCGAGGAACCAGCCGTGTTTCTGCGCGAGCTCCGCGGCCTTGCGCACCATGCCCTGGCCGCGTTCGGCGGCGGGCGTGAGAATCACCTTGGCGCCGAGCATGCGCATGATCTTGCGGCGCTCGATCGAAAAGGTTTCCACCATCACGGCGACGAAGGGATAGCCCTTCGCGGCGCAAACCATCGCCAGCGCGATGCCCGTGTTGCCGGATGTGGCTTCGACCACCGTCTGACCGGGCTTCAGCGTGCCGCTGCGCTCAGCGTCTTCGATGATGGCGATCGCCAGGCGGTCCTTGACCGACGACAGTGGATTGAAGAATTCGCACTTGACGTACATCGTCGTGCCCGCGGGAGCGAGACGGTTGATGCGGACGATGGGAGTGCGGCCGATGGTGCCGAGGATGTTGTCGTAGAGCATGGTGCGGGGACTCTAGGCGGGTACCCGCACTCAAGACGAGGCTGGCCTTGGAATAGCCATATAACAGTTGGTTATGCTGCGGGTCACATGACGGAACGTTTGCAAAAGTTGCTCGCCGGAGCAGGTCACGGTTCGCGCCGCGGAATCGAAGAGTGGATTCGTGCCGGCCGCGTGACGATCAACGATCGGGTCGCGGCGCTTGGCGATCGCGCGACCGGTGCCGACCGCATTTGCCTGGACGGCAGACCGCTGGATCTCGGCGGCCGCAAAGAAGCCGCGGAGGTGCTGCTGTATCACAAGCCCGTGGGCGAAGTGACTACGCGCAGCGACCCGGAAGGAAGGCCGACCGTTTTCGATCACCTGCCCCAGCCGGCAAGCGGGCGATGGATCGTCGTCGGTCGGCTGGACGTGAACACTTCCGGATTGCTGCTGTTCACCAACGATGGGGAGCTCGCGCATCGGCTGATGCACCCCTCGAGCGAAGTCCAGCGCGAGTACCTGGTGCGGTTGCGCGGTTCGCCAACTGCTGCCGTCCTCGAGCGTTTGCGGCTGGGGGTCGAGCTCGAAGACGGACCGGCAAACTTTGACGCCATCGAGACGGAATCGACCGAAGGGAGCCATTCGTGGATTCGCGTGCGCCTGCATGAGGGGCGCAATCGAGAAGTACGGCGGCTGTTCGAGCATGAGGGGTTTGTCGTTAGCCGATTGAGCCGTATACGATACGGTAGTGTCGAATTGCCCCGTGATCTACGCGCTGGTGGATTCAAAGGGCTCACCGGCCCGGAGATCGCCGAGCTGTCGCGACTGGCGGCCGCAGCGTCCAAGACGTCCGCTCCAGTGGCAGCTGAGTGATAGCCTTCGCCGCCATGAAATCCCTGCCAATAGCCGTAACTCTTGCACTGGCCGCCGCTGCTGTCGGAACCACGCGAGCCGAAGTGCTCGAGGTGCACGAGAACAGCTTCGTCGTCGAGTCAGTGGCGAAGGCAGATGCGCCCCCGGACTTGGTTTATCGAAGCCTGCTGCGGGTTTCGCAGTGGTGGGATCCGGCACACACGTGGTCGGGGCTGGCGAGGAACCTGAAACTCGATGCGCGGGCTGGTGGCTGCTTCTGCGAGGCGCTGGCAGGCGGGGGTTCGGTACAGCACGGTCGAGTGGTCTTCGCGCAACCGGGAAAACAGCTGCGGATCAGCGGAGCGCTCGGTCCACTGCAGGAAATGGCGGTCAGCGGGGTCCTCACGTTCAAGCTGGCCCCTGATGGTTCGGGTACACGGATTACGATGACCTATCGGGTCGCCGGCGCACTGACCATGGATTCAACGAAGTTGGCTCCGGGGGTGGACGAGGTTCTGGTTTCCCAGCTCGGGCGGCTGCGAACCTTCGCAAGCAGGGGCCCGGCTGGGCCTTGAGACCCGCGCCGGACCCTATATAGATGAGTGCCGTCGCTTGCCGCCCGGCCAAGTCGCCCGGGAGGCTGGTTTTGAGCTTCGTAATCCTTAGCAAAATGCGCGCCAAAGTCGTTGACTCCCCCGGGGGTCGAAATCAGAATACGCGGCTCGTTTTTCCTGGGAGGGGTACCCAAGCGGCCAACGGGAGCAGACTGTAAATCTGCCGGCTTACGCCTTCGAAGGTTCGAATCCTTCCCCCTCCACCATTTCGTCTTCGTGTGAAGGCGGGATGGTGGGGATCGAAGGTAGATAGCCGGCGGTTTTTTTCGGAAAGGTTGTGAGGCGTGAGCCTGAGGCGTCATTGGCGGGTGTAGTTCAATGGTAGAACCTCAGCCTTCCAAGCTGATGGCGTGGGTTCGATTCCCACCACCCGCTCCAGTAAAGCTCACGTAGCTCAGTTGGTAGAGCACGTCCTTGGTAAGGACGAGGTCAGCGGTTCAATCCCGCTCGTGAGCTCCAGTTCTGCTGGGTGTCCTGGTAGTTGTAGTCCGGTAGTTTTAGAAGTCGTAGTAGTTAGGCATTCGGTTCAGAGGTTATCTCCGTGTCAAAAGAAAAGTTTCTGCGCGATAAACCCCACGTGAACGTGGGCACGATTGGCCACGTTGATCATGGCAAGACGACGCTGACGGCGGCGCTGACGAAGGTGATGGCCGACACCAACGGTGGCGCGTACATGGCGTACGACCAGATC